>NZ_JAAXMS010000004.1:300000-600000 GCF_012290005.1 Crateriforma spongiae | reverse complement strand
GTTTGCCCGATGCTTTTCCGGAGAACCAATCGCAACGTCGCTCAGCCCAACGAGCAATTGGAACTTGACCGTCTTTAATTCGACTGGTCAGCAGGTCGAAGACGGGATGCTGTATCCCGCGAACATCAGCGGTGTCGAACTGCCGCAACGATTCGACGATCAGTCCGAAGCACCACTGGCAACAAACGTTGATGCGAACGGGGTTGCGACGATCGGCTGGACAGATGCAGCAAAGCTTTCGTCCGTCTACTACGGATCTAGCGAAAGGGGATACCAAAGGCTCGACCTTTCGTTCGATTCCGACCACGCCCCACACGTCATGTCGCATCCCGTTCGTCGGCTATCTGGCGAACTGTTTGTTACCAGGGGCGAAAACGACGACGAAGGCTTTCCTTCTCATCCGCACTTCGATGGTGTCAAGTTGGTCCTTGCGACTCGTCGCACCGGTGAAGCGCTGGACCAAGCCACCGCGTGGAGCGAAGCCACGGTCGATCGCCAGGGTCGATTCACCAATCTGGCGATCGTCGATGGCGATCCACTGATTTTTGCCGTCTTCCCAGACGACTTTCCGTTTCAGCTTGGGCGACAGTTTCTGTACAAAGAACTCGTCCTTCCGACGGGAAATGATCGACTGAGAATTCCTTTGGTGCCCGGCGTCCATGTCAGCGGCGAGGTGCGACATGCGGCCACCGGCGATCCAATTGGCGGAATTTTCATCGACACACATGACGTCACATGCCGACCGGCGATCTCGACTCGCGACGGAAGATTTTCCTTCTGGTCGGATGAAGGACGGATCGGATTTTATCCCGTCGACGCGTTTGGCTCCTACCTGATTGATGAATCGTCATATCAATACCCTCAGCAGATCCCCAAGGATCGCCGGGTGGAGGTCAACGCGGTGCGACTGAATCCGATGTCGTCAGCCAAGGGTAGAGTGGTCGATACCGGCGGTCGTGAAGTGGTGGGTGCCGAAGTTGCTTGCACGTTCAAACGCGGCCGATCGACGGTGGAAATGCAGTACTTCACCGATTCGCACGGCCAGTTCCGCTTTCATCGCGTTTCCGACGGAACGTCGGTGACTTTGACCGCTCGACATTTGCAAAGCATGACTGAGCAACCGATCACGATGGAGCTTGCCGCCAAATCGGAAGTCACGTTGGTGCTTCAACCGCGATTCGCGCTTCGAGTGGTCGGCCGGGTGGTCGATGCACTGGAGCGTCCGGTCAAGAACGCTCGGGTGCAAGTTCGTGTGCGTCATGACGTTCAACCTGAAAACATCCGTGGCCGCAGTTCACTTGCCCATCCGCTGTTTGAACAACAGGCATTCTTGCTGACAGATGCCGATGGTCGCTTTCACTCCCCGACGACACTCGCCTGGGACCGACCAATTTCGCTTAGCGTTCGAGCCCCAGGAAAACGGACCTTCAATACGTACTGGATAAATGCCAAATCGAAAGCGAAGCAAAACGGTGTGTTTGATTTCGGCGACCTGCGGATGTTCGATCAGCCAAATTCACAATTGCACAAAATTCGGGTCGTCAATGAGTCAGGCCAATCGATCCCGAAAGCCCGCGTCGTGTCGATTGGTGCACGGACGCGGCGTGCCGCGGGAATCAGCGATGACTCCGGCAAGGTAACTTTACAACTGATGAAAGGAACGCAAATCATCGCAGCCCACCGACACGGTTTTTTGCCCACGTTCCACACTGTAAACGATCCCGCAGAAATCGAATTGCTTGTGCTCCGCGACGAGGATGCTCGCGTCCCCAAACGAACCGCAGCGGTTGTGACTGACGCGGCAAAAGAAACTGCAGCAAAGCGGCTTTTGAGCCGATTGCCCCAACCGGCCACCGATGATCCCCGGGCCAGGCGTTTCGCATACCTGACGGCACTGGCCGTGGCCGATTTTGACCGGGCAGTGGCACGACTTCGCGACCAGGCCGATCACCTGCGCGACGAAAGCTTGCTTCTCCCAAGCATCATGCGGTTGGGTGCTCGCGGCGTGCAGTCCGAACAATTGATGACGCTTGTCGACGATGACTGGAAAGCCTCGTTCTTGCTTCAACAGGCCGAACATATCGACGACAAAAAACTTGTCGAACAGAAACTGTATCAGGCGCTGTCATTGATCCAACCAAGCAGCGGCCAGGACGCCTTGTCGTTGACCGGCCTCATTGCGAATGCACTATTGAAAGCCGGCTTGACCGACGTGGCCGTCAATTTGCTGCATGAAACTTGGAAACAGCATCACGAATTGCAATTCATTTTGGACGACGGCGAACGTTCAATAGGCACTGCACTATCACGAACATTCGCGCCCTTCTATGCAATCGTTGATTTGGAAAAGTCCAGGAGACTGATCGAGCTGACCGCGTTGGCTGATGAAGTCGAATCGTTGAAAGCCAAAGCGGATTTGCTGGTGGCGATGTACGCGCCACATCATTGGGAAGCGATCCGTCATTCGGATCCTCAACGCCGACTAACCGCAAATAGTTTTCTGAGCTTTCGCGACGAATTTCCAACCAGTGACTTTCAAATCGGTCGACGTCTGTTGGACCAGATCGAACCTGATGGACGGAAAGCCCGGCTATTGTTACTGCTGGCCCGACAAGCCCACGACGCATCGCCAAAGCAACGTTTGACGCTCGCGGTCGACGCTTTGAGGCTTCATCGCACTGCAATCGAACAATCGCAAAGCGGACTTGATGGGGAATCGGCTGCCGGCGCGGTCGCGATGGTGGCCCAGTGGGATGCCAAACTAGCTGAGCAGTATGCTTTCGAGGCGTTCTGGCAGAGTCGTAAAGATGAAACGATGACTCAGTTCAATGTGCCTTCAACCTTGGCCGGTGGGTTGGCCGGATGGGATCGTGGAATGGCCCTGGCTCTGGTGGAGCCCTGTTTCGATGATTGGTCTTGGTTGTTCGGTGAGCGGGACTTCGACGTGATCTTTACTGTGATTCATCCGTTGAGAGCCATGGCGCACATCGATCCAACACGAACGGTACGGCTGGTGAATGAATTACTTGAGACACATTTATCCGAAGACATTGGCAGGCACTACGACGTCGTGCGAGGCATCGTCAACGAGTTTCGTCAGTTATGCCGCACGGATTTAGGTGTCAGAACGCCCGACGGAAGTTGACAAGAATCCCGGCTGGAGCGGCTGCATTGCGTCTGGAATCGATCGCATGTGAAATCCGGTCGCAAGATACCAACGGCACCTTTCGAGTTCGATACGATGGTGGCGGGGAAACGGGGCATGCGTATCGGTGTTCCGCTACCCAATAACATTTGAAACACCGGTCAATTCGGTACGGCTGCATCCATCCGCACCTCCGGTCATTCATGACCCAACAACAACACGATCCGCGCCGCCTTTCTGTTTGGAAAGCCCCCAGGAGACCCGCTGTGAAAGCGTTCACCGCAACGTCATGTGTTTGCGCCCTTTTTACCACCGTCATGTTTGTGCAACGTGTCGACGCGCAAACTCCGGCGCGTCCCGATCTTCTGGTCGCCGACTTTGAAGGAGCGGACTATGGCGCGTGGAAAGTCGAGGGTGACGCGTTTGGTACCGCCCCGGCCAACGGAACTTTGAAGGGACAAATGCAAGTCAGCGGCTTTCGTGGCCAGCGTTTGGTCAATTCATTTCATCAAGGCGATCGCAGCACCGGAACGCTGACATCACCGCCGATCACCATCGAACGACGCTACCTGACGTTTCTGATTGGTGGTGGCGGGCACGCGGGCAAGACTTGTATGAATCTGCAGATCGGCGGACAAACAGTGCTTACCGCGACGGGTACCAACACGCGTCCGGGCGGCAGCGAAGCATTGCAACCTGCTTTCTGGGACGTCGGCGAATACGAGGGCCAGACGGCGAAGATTCAAGTCGTCGACTCCGCGACCGGTGGATGGGGGCACATCAATGTCGACCACATTGTCCAGTCCGATACGAAACCGAGGCTGCCCGATTTTGCGGCTCGCGAAAAGACGTTCACGATCGATCATCGGTACCTCATCATCCCCATTGAGAACAAGCCAAAGGCCCAGGGTCGGATTCAAGTCTTTGTCGACGACCAAGAGGTTCGTCGTTATGCGTTGAATATCGCAACGTCGGCGGAAACGACCGACTGGTACGCGTTCTTTACGTTGGATGCCTATCGCGGCCAGACGGCTCGCGTTGTGGCCAACAAAGTGACCGCGGAAGGATTTGCGCTAGTCCGACCATCGGATCACATTCCAGGTGAAGACGACTTCTATCACGAACCCCACCGGCCTCAGTTTCATTTCACGCAAAAGGTCGGCTGGAACAATGATCCCAACGGGATGGTCTATCACGACGGCACATGGCACTTGTTCTTCCAGCACAATCCGGTGGCCCTGCCTTGGGGAAACATGACATGGGGTCATGCGACCAGCAAAGACCTGCTGCACTGGCAACAGCATCCCAACAAACTGTTTCCCAAAACGATGGCCCAAGGTGACTGCTTCTCTGGCGGTGCCACGGTGGATCAGCACAACACGGCCGGTTGGGGCGAAAACACGTTGGTCGCTTTTCTAACCGATACGGGTGCCGGCGAATCGATCGCGTACAGCCAAGACGGCGGGAAGACGTTCACGTGGTACGAAGACAACCCGGTTGTCGAACACAAAGGTCGCGATCCCAAAGTCATTTGGTACGCCTACGATGACGCCGACTCGCCACTGAACGATGCGGCAAAGAAGTTGGGTGGCCACTGGGTCATGGTCGTCTACGACGAACATCCGGAACACAAACGCAACGCAGCGTTCTATACGTCGACGGATCTGAAAGATTGGACCGAACAGAGTCATCTGCCCGGGTACTATGAGTGCACCGAATTGTTCGAATTGCCCGTGGACGACCAGCAAGACAACACACGCTGGGTCGTGTTCGCCGCCGATGCCAAGTATGCGATCGGAACGTTTGACGGCCGCGTATTCACTCCCGAACACGAAGGCAAACACCAAGTCCACTGGGGACCGTACTACGCATCACAAACGTTTGACAATGCCCCCGACGGCCGGAAGATTCAGATGGGCTGGCTCCGAGTTTCTTCGCCTGGTCCGTACAACCAACACTTCAGCTTTCCGCATCGCCTGACCCTGCGAACGACCGAAGACGGCATCCGAATGTTCGCCCAGCCGATCGAGGAGATCACACAACTGTGGGCGTCCAGCCATCGCGCAGAACCACAGCCGATGATCGGCGACCAACCGGTTCGGTTACCTGTGGAAAGCGACCTACTGGACGTGCGTGTCTCCTTTGAGGTCGGGACGGCCAAAACAGTCAAGCTTGAGATCCCAGGGCGTACGATCGTCTACGATGCGAAGGCACAAACGTTGAACGACGTTCCGTTGAAGACGATCAACGGCCGCGTTGACATTCAAGTCCTGGCCGACCGCAGCCTGACCGAAATCATCGGCAACGACGGACGCGTTTTCATCAGCGGAAGCGGTCCGGCCAAGATCGGCGGGACGGAGATAACTATTTCCGCGATTGGTGGAAACGCCAAGCTTCTTCGGCTCGATGCCCACGAACTGAAATCCATCTGGAACCAATAGAGGGTCAACCTGCGATGCTATCCATTCAACATACTACCGTCGGTTTGCGACTGATGGCCGGCCTGTTGTTGGTCGTTGCTTCGGCGGCACCATCGCTGGCGGCGGAAAAGCCAAACATTCTGATCATCTTCACCGATGACCAGGGCTACGCCGATCTTGGCTGCTACGGCAGTCCAACAAACAAGACGCCGCGACTGGACCAATTGGCCGCGGAAGGGACACGATTCACGTCGTTCTATTCGCAAACGGTATGCGGCCCCTCACGGTCCGCTCTCTTGACGGGCCGTCAACCGATTCGCAGCCGCGGCTGGGGAATGCCGGCTTCGGAGATCACGTTTGCCGAACTGATTCGCCCTGCCGGATATCAAACGGCATGCATTGGTAAATGGGATGTTTCCAATCGCAAAGCGATCATCGAACGCATGCCTCTGGCACAGGGGTTTGACTATTACTTTGGAACGCTGGGCGCAAACGACAACGGCAAAGTCGCCTTTCACGAGAACGATGAACCGGCCGGCTCGACCCGCGACATGGGAAGCCTGACCGAGCTTTACACTGACAAAGCGATCGACTTTCTTCGGCAACGTCGAGATCCGGACAAGCCGTTCATTCTGTACGTCGCCCATACGATGATGCACACCATCATCGATGCCTCGGACCGTTTCCGCGGCACGTCGGACGGCGGACTTTACGGTGATGTGGTCGAAGAGTTCGATTTTCAAACGGGGCGACTGCTTGATGTCGTCGATGAACTCGGCCTGCGTGACGACACGCTGGTGATCTACACCAGCGACAATGGACCATGGAATCAAGACAAGTACACGAAACGGAAGAAGGGGCATCCCGAGGGATCGATCTTTTGGGGCGACGCCGGCCCGCTGCGAAATGGTAAAGGGTCTCCCTACGAAGCCGGCTATCGCCTGCCTTGCATCGTGCGGTGGCCCGGCAAGGTGCCTGCGGGAAGAGTGAGTGATGCCATTTTTGCCACGATCGACTTCATGCCGACATTTGCCAACCTTGCAGGCTACGCGATTCCCGACGACCGCCGAATCGACGGAATCGATCAGACCGATCTGTTGCTGGGTAAACGAGATACCGGACGAGACTTCTTTTACTTCTCGCGTGCGGGCGTTCGGCAAGGTCGCTGGAAATACTTGAAAGCCGACGCGCATTTCCATGGTTACGCCGTTGAAGACGATCGTCCGAAAGCCGAAGAGCTTTATGACTTAGCCGCCGATCTAGGCGAGCAGCAAAACCTTGCAGCAAAGTATCCAGACAAGGTCGCAGAACTACGCGACCTGATGCGTTCGATCGAAGGCACTGACGCCCTCCGGCCACAAGACAGCATCCGTTGACCGCACATGGGGGCAGGCTTCTGGCGACGCGTCTTTCCGGGCATGAATGCTGGCGCATCCAGCTACAGGGATAGACACCGCGTCGATAGGCAGCGTCAACTACGCTAGGCCGCTTTGAACTGGACGTGATCTTGTGGTTGTGTTCGCAGCAACTTGTCCCCGTGCTTGACCATCGTTGCGTCGGCGACCTCGTAACCGTGTCGAAACAGCAAGCTGAATTCGCCGTGGCTGAGTCGTCGCAACGTGGTTTCCATGTCGGCAACCCGTTTGACTTCGTCTTCGGTCAACGCATCCTGGCCGTTCAATCGGCTGCGGGCGTCGCTGCCTTTGCTGCGCAGCCCCAATCGCAGATAGGCTCCGCATCCGGGATTCTGTTGGAAGAAGTCGATCAGCATGCGGGCGCGAAGACTGCGGATCTGATCCGTCGCAACGTCGACCAGTCGCAAGGATGCCTCCACATAACCCGGATGTGCTTTGGATCGGCGTGGGGTGCCCGCAAGTGCACGTGAGGCATCGCTGACCAATAGAAAGTCGGTTCCTTCACGCAGACCGGCACCGGGCTTGAACAATGATTCGACGCCAAGGTTGTCGTACACACCGCCATCCCACAAGTTCAAGCGTTTGTAACCTGGCTCGACGACTTGCCAACGATCCTGTTGATGCTCGGCCCATCGGTGGTCGCGTGTTTTGACGACCAGAGAACCGATCAAACCGGGAACGGCTGCGGATGCGGCCAGAGCGTGCGAAAGACGAAAGTCAGGATTGCGCACGTACTTGGTTTGGTAGTCCCCCATCACGTCGCGCTGGAAACGCCAGTTTTTTCCCGTTTGGTAGCACGTGGCGTTGATGATGATGCGGGGTGATTCGGGCAGGTCGGCCAATTTGCCGTCGATACCCCAGTGCCTACGCAGCGTGTCGCCCAGGACCGATGCTCTGCCACGTGCAAGACGCCAAGGGAACGTCAGCGATTTGAAAACAAACGACCGCTGGACGTCCTGTGTCGTCAGCAACTGGTGAATCTCGGGCACGACGTGACGCAGGTATTCTTCGCTGGACGGCCAACGGTAACCCGATCGTGACAGGACAAGACCGGCCGCCAGGCTGCCACCGGAAACACTGCTGAGCGTGCTCACATTGCCCAGCAAGTCTTGACGGGCAAGACGCGCGAGCACGCCGAGGTGAAACACGGTGGCACGAACGCCGCCGCCGGAAAACGCGAGTGCAATCTTCATGGATCCGGCGGAATACGGGGACAGTCGGCGCGTGAAACGCGGCTTTGCGGCAGAACGAATGCGAGGCACACGAGATCCGCCGATCGGGTTAGTTCGAAACGTGGGCAACGGTAGCCGTTTTCGGTCCCTGAAATCCAGGCAGGTTTTTGCTTTCGCTTTGTCCCCACGGCAATCGGCCTGAACCTTCAATAGGTGAACTCGAACAGAGCACCATATCCATCCGATGTGGCCATCGGATAAAGTTGCAGACGACCGTCAGCGAATTGTGTGCGGTCCACGGCACTGGCCGCCACAAAGGCCATCCACCAGCCCAGGGCAACCTGAGACGGATAATGAGCGTCGTCGTTGACACGTGAAAGCGGACCGAGAAGTGAACCTGCGTAGTAGGTAGTTTTCAGCCATCGGTTCTCCGTCATCTTTGCCGCGTTGATGAAAGGCAACGACGACATGAATGCATGCCCGCTGACCCCGTTGTTGTCCGCCCAGGGACTCCAATGGGACGAGTCAACTCCGTCTTCGATAGGGCGAGAGCCACCGGTCAACTTTTGAGCCAAGATGAGTGGCGGTGCCCCCACCAAAAAGGAACGCAGTGATCGCTCACCCCACTCCGACGATACGGCCAACGGTGGCGAGTCGTGAAAGTATTCTCCTAGCGCCCAAGCGCCGGCAAAAACAGGCAATGTATAGATCCCATTGCCCAATTCCTTGTTCGCGTGAAGAAACTCGAACCACTCGTCACTGGTCGCGCCGCGCACGCTGGATTGAAAGTGGTCTTGAATCTCGTGATCCAGTTGCGTGTTGGCAATGGCCGCGCCCGCCAAGAAACCGCCCGCAAGCATGCGAAGCGATTTCATTCCGTAATAGTTTCGGTGGTCGTCCATGACTCGGTGCCAAAGCGTCGATTGCTCGGGACGCTTCGATTTCAGCGGCGGCGAGCGGATTTCCCATTCACAGTCGGATGGCAAGGCGGGAAAACCAAACTGCGCATTCAACGAGTTCAGCGAGTCTGATTCCGACTCTGTCGTGTTGTTGCGGCTGAAATCGTCAGAGTCGACGTGACGCCACGAACCGAACGACAAGTCCCCTGCCCCGGCGGTTTGACTTTGTGGGCTCGGTACAGATTGTGCGGAGGTCGACGTCTCCTGAGTCAGCAAGAAGAACAGGCCCCCAGCCAGAACGTGGGAGACGCGGGAGAATCTTTGTTCACTCGACTGGCGTTGCGTCCAAAAAAGTTTGCAATCGAATGACCCTCTGAACAGCCTCGGACCGAAGTTCGGCCATCCATGAAACATTCGATCGCTGAATCCGAGTTTTGACTGTACCATTCGCTCCTCGTTTCTGGGGTGGCGGCACGGTAGCGAATTTCAAAATTCATCGAGCGAGGGATTTTCCTGACGCAGCGAGTTTCCATCAAACGGTCGTGGCGGGGACCAGAGCGGCGGCCTGGTTTTGGATCCATTCATGCAGGTCGTCATGCATCACGATTTGGACATCGTGCACGCCGGTCACGGTGTACCGCCAACAATTGCTGATCAGTCCCCACCGCGTCGGCTCCATGTGAATGTCGCGATACAGCAACTGCAGTGGCGGGTGAAAAAACGAAAACGGCGGCATCAACGACAGCAGGATGCCATCGTCGCCGACTGACACCGTGACGATGCCCTTGTAAGAATTCCAGCCGATGTCGCGTCCAGTCAAAAACACCGTCTGCATGGTGCGTTTGGCGACAACGGGCGTCACCTGGCGGGTCGGTCGTTGATCAGCCCGATACTTTGCGGCCAGCCGATTCCACCGCCGTGCATGGGCTTTGGACACCGTGACCATCAACGCAATAAAAACGCTATAACCGAATAGGTGCAAGATAATCTTTTCCGTCATGATTCGCTTCTCCCCACTTGGTCGTCTTCGTATCGTTTCAAACGGTCAGCAACCCGAGAACGTATCCGCTTGATGGATTGATCGGATTGGCCGGGAAAGAATGGCATGTCCGACTCCGGTACGCCCATGCGTGCCAGAGCGAATCGCCACTGGTCCGCTTCCTTGGACGTTCGCATGATGGGGGATGGGCGACGCAGAAACAGTTTGCGAATTTTGGGTGCGGCCGCGACTCCATCGGGACCCATCCGGACCAAAGCTTCGCGAATGCCATCGACCAATCCGCGACGTTGTCGGTAATCATCTAAAGTCACCGCGTGATCCAAAGCGGAGTTCAGCATTTGCATGGCGACGGCTGGATCCAAATCGGCCAGCGTTGCCATGAAAGGTCCCGCATGGCAATAGAGTTCCGGTGTGTTCCAAATCTTGCGGTGTTCGAGCGTCGGTTGGGCAAACGTTCCGGGCGGAAGTGTTGCCAGAAACTTTGCAAGCCGATGCCGTAAATCCGCAGACGTATGCTCCATCACGATCCGCTTGGCATAGGCATCTCGCATGGCAACAGGAAACTTCTTTTCGGAAAAGACATCCCGAATTGAATCGTCGATGTCGGTCACGCGATCATCGGCAACGATTCTTGCGATCAGCGCATGGTCAGTTGCCACCGTGTTGAAGAAAAGCAGACCGAGATACCGCTTGGAAAGCTCCAGCCTGGCCTGTGGCGCGTCTGGATCATCCAGTGCTTGAGCGACTTCTTCGCGAAGCGTGTCCAGTAATTGGGGATCGGTGCGAGGCAAAGACAAACCAATCGCGGACAACAATTCCGTCTCGGGACGCAATGAAATCGGTCCTGTCGTCAGCGTTTGACGTCCGATGTGAAACGATGCACTGGAGATCGTTCCGGCACCACAGCTGACATGAAAGCCGAAATAGAACATCGGGGCCGGCACCGATTGCTTGTGAAAACGTTTGCGAAGGCGCACCGTTCCGTTAGAGTCGGCGACGGTGACCTCGCGCAAATCGAGTGTCGGGTATCGTCGCTTTTCCTGGACACGAATGACCCAGTCCGCGGATTCCGCTTCAACGGGATTCACTCGATGCAAACGTTCGTTTCCGCACAAACGCAACGCCCAGTCCGCCTCAATGGCTTTGCGTGCGACGATGATATTTCGCCCCGTGCGAGTTTTGATCAGCGGAGGATACTCATGGATCAATTGCCCAGGATTGCTGGGGAACAGCCCAACCGGATCCGTCGGGTCGGCGTCGACCAATTTGTAAGCGTTTGTTTGGACGGTGTTACGGTTCCGTGCCGGCTGAACGTCCTGTCCAATGGCTACGGTGACACTGTTCACATCTGCTGAATCCAATAATACGGTGCACAGATAATCGCACTCTGGATCGCCACGACGATCCGGAATCTCGACTCGCACGTCTCCGTCCAAGTGGATCAACGCGTCGGGCGACACATCCGGTGCTTGTTGTGCGTGATAATCCCGAAGTGCGGCCGTTCGGAACGGCTGCATGACGGCCCAACCCAACAGCAACGCCAAGCCGAACGCAACGACGGTTGATGCCACGACAGAGGTGATCGGAAGCACGCGGCGGATCAGCGCCGTCGCCGCCAGGTAGACGAAAACCGTCGGGGCCGCCGTCAAAACCAACCCGGGAATGATCAGAAAGAGATAGCCGAAGACAACCGACATGGGGGCCGCCATCGCCAGACCGGCCAACAGACCGGTGATGATCAACGCGTATTTCATCCGCAGAATCGCTACAACACGCACGGTGTTTTAGGAGCAACCGTCCGAGCCGTGCCAACCGGACGCACCGCAACCCGGCAACCTGCCGGAAGTCACACGGAAACATAGGTCGTGCGGGCAGACGAAATGGGCAGAAAGTTCAGGCGTTGTGGCGTGAGATATGTTGCGACGATGCCGCGTTGGCTTGCGATACGTTCACAGAGCGAAAGCTGACTTTGGTTCGGCCGTCTACTTTCCGAACTCGCCGAACGTTCCCGGAAGTCGCGATACATGGGCGTTCAATATCTGTTTCATCTCACGCAGCTTTCCCGCGTACTCCGGCACGCCGGCCAAGTTGTTCCGCTCGCCCGGATCTTCGTCCAAGTTGTACAGCTGGTCGCGGTCATGGTATCCCGGCAGACTGCCTGTCGAACCGCTTTCGGCATCACCGCCACCGGGGATCGCGGTCAGATGGCTGAACGGCAGACTCGGGTCTTCGGTCACGATCCGAACATGCCGCCGTCGCCGGGCGGCGTTCCAGTTTTCCAGAATTCGTGTCCGCTGTTCCATCGACATGTTTTCAATTTCGGCCGGGTACCGCACCGCCAAGTACTTCCACGATCCTTTCCGGACGGCGCGGGTGTAACCCAGCTCGAAATACAAGACGCGATCGCTGGGTTCGGGCATTCCGTTCAGATAACCCAGAAAGCTCTCACCATCGAAAGCCCCCGTCGATGGATCCAGTCCGGCGATTTGCACGATGGTCGGTGCAAAATCGACGACGTGAACGATCGCATCACTGGTCGATCCGACCGGGAAACCGCCCGGTCGCCACACAATGCTGGGGTTGTGCACGCCGCCTTCGTACAAGGTGCCTTTGGCTTTCTGACCGTGATCGCTGTAAAAAAAAATGACCGTGTTCTGTAACTGATGGGTCTGTTCCAACTTCTCGATCAGTGCGCCCAACGCGTCGTCCAGCCACAACAGATTGCACGTGTCGTCGTTGACCGAAAGCCCGGCTGTGCGAATTCGTTTTGGAATTGTTTGTCGCGCGGGTTGGACATCGGGAACACGATCCAAATAACCAAGTGGCGAAATTAGCGGATCGGCGTTCCATGATTGCGGACCATTGGTGGGACCATGAGGAACAGTCGTCGCGATGTACAGAAAGAATGGGCGATCATGATCCTGGTCCAGAAAGTTGACCGCCCCTTCGGTGATCCATTCCATGTTCTGCACCGCGACTTCGTGAAGCCCCAAGAAGTGCGGGTTGTTGTGATAAACACGATCAACGTAATCGAATCCAACCTCACGAATTGCCTGGCAAACCTTGTCATGATTGGCTTTCAAACGTGCAACGTTTTCGGGGGCCTTGGCACTGGCATCAAAATCCGGAAACGTCTTCAACCCCGCGACCTCGACCACGTGATTCTTCCCGACCATCGCAGTTTCATAGCCCGCCTGCTTTAGCATTCGCGGCAGCGTCGGCGTGTCCTGCATGATGTGCGTGTTGAACTCCACCTTGGTCTGACCACCATTGTCCTTGGTGGTTTGCAGGAAAGCGGGGTTCGTCGCGCGACTGGCATAGGTACCGGTCAAAACGTTGTAACGGCTCGGGGTACAAATCGGCGAAGCGCAATACTGGTTCATCATCACCACGCCCTCGCCCGCCAACCGATCCAGATTCGGTGTCAGATTGCGTCCTTTGCCTTCGGCCAAGCAATTGAAGTGACGCGGCAGCATGTCATCGGCAATGAAGAAGACGACGTTGGGCCGATCGGACTGGGAATGACTCGTATCCGCGCCCCGCGCGTTCGCACCGGCGAGGGTCGATGCGACGGCGATCGCCAACAATCCGATGAGTTCCCGAATCGGTACGTCGTTCATGGTGTCCCAAAAACTGCGATAAAGCGAAAAGTGAGCCAGAAAAGCCGCCGCGCAGCCTGCCGCGCCGGGTCCCGATTGTCAATTCGGCTGGGCCCCACTTGGACGATTCGCCGCCACAAGTCAAAAAAGACCCCCGTCCCCTTATGGGTAAGATGGGGCAAAACGAAGCATCGCCGCGCGAGCCGGGGCGGAGGTGCTTAGAATAACGATGGCTATTGTCTCCACCTTTTCTGTCTCTCCGTGAAATCCATGTTTCAGTCTCGAGTCGCTCTGTTTTCACTCATCTGGTTGGTCGCCCTTGCCGGCGTCGCATCGTCACAAAACGATGGCGAAATTCATCCATCGATTTGGCCAGAATCCGAAAGTCCGGTGGGCTTGGATCCGAAGATTGAATCGCGGATTACGAAGCTGATCAGCCAGATGACGCTGCGGCAGAAGGTCGGCCAGGTCATCCAGGCGGACATCGGTTCGATTCAGCCCGATGACCTGAAATCCTATCCGCTGGGGTCCGTATTGAACGGCGGCAATTCGGCACCCGGTGGCGACAATCGAGCCGATGCACAGGCGTGGCTGGATCTGGCCGACGCGTTTTACCAGGCCAGCCGTCAGTGCGATCTTCAGGGTGGCCCGTACATTCCGTTGATGTGGGGTACCGACGCCGTTCACGGTCACAACAACATCGTCGGTGCAACCTTCTTTCCGCACAACATCGGACTGGGCGCGACACGCAATCCCAAACTGTTGCGTGAGATCGGCGCCGTCACCGCCAAGGAGATTCGCGTCACCGGTCAAGAGTGGACGTTTGCGCCGACGATCGCGGTGGTGCGAGACGACCGTTGGGGACGAACCTATGAAGGTTATTCCGAAGATCCGGCGGTGACCGCCAGTTACACCGGAGAGTTGATCGAAGGCATCCAAGGCGTTGCCGGACATGACGACTTTTTGACGGGCGCTCACGTGATCGCCACGGCCAAACACTTCGTCGGCGACGGTGGCACGTTCGGCGGGAAAGACCAGGGCGACAACCAGATGTCCGAGGAAGACCTGCGTGACTTACAGGCTGCGGGCTATCCGGTGGCGATCAACGCGGGTGTCCAGTGCGTGATGGCTTCGTTTTCCAGTTGGCAAGGCAAAAAGATTCATGGCCACCGCGGTTTGCTGACGGATGTTTTGAAGGGCCGCATGGGGTTTGACGGATTCATCGTCGGCGACTGGAACGCACACGGCCAAGTCCCGGGCTGTACCGTCACCGACGCATTGCCCGTGTTAAACGCCGGCCTGGACATGTTCATGGCACCGGACAGTTGGAAGGGGATGTTCGAAAGCCTGATGCAGCATGCCGAAGCGGGCGAAGTCGACATGGCTCGACTGGATGATGCGGTCCGCCGAATCCTGCGGGTCAAGTTGCGGGCCAAGCTGTTCGATGCCGGCTTGCCATCGACCCGCGCGTTCGCAGGCGACTTTGACCAGCTTGGAAAACCTGAACATCGTGACGTCGCCCGCCGAGCCGTCCGACAATCGCTGGTCTTGCTAAAGAACAACGAGAACACGTTGCCGTTATCACCTTCGTCCACGATCCTGGTCGCCGGCGATGGAGCGGACAACATCGGCAAACAGTGTGGGGGTTGGTCGTTGTCTTGGCAGGGCACGGGCAACAGCAACGATGATTTTCCCGGCGGCACATCGATTTACGACGGGTTAAAAGCACAGATGACGGCAGCGGGCGGCGACGCGATCCTTGCGTCCGAAGCGGCCCCCGGGATCAAACCCGACGCGGTTCTGGTCGTCTTTGGCGAAGACCCGTATGCCGAATTCCAAGGCGACGTCGAAACATTGGCGTACAAGCCGGAAGACCGCTCCGATCTGCAGTTGTTGAAACAATATCACGATCAGGGTATCCCGACGGTCGGCGTGTTCCTGTCGGGACGACCGCTGTGGGTGAACGCAGAAATCAACGCGACCGATGCTTTCGTCGCCGCTTGGCTGCCCGGTTCGGAGGGCGTGGGTGTCGCCGACGTTTTGCTGGCGAAATCCGATGGCACGCCACAATATGACTTCCAAGGCAAACTGCCCTATTCCTGGCCGCGGACTCCGGACCAAACGCCGCTGAATTTGGGCGATGAAAACTACGATCCGTTGTTCGCGTATGGTTACGGCTTGACGTACGGCGATCAGGTGACCGTTGGCGAACTGGCCGAATCATACGACGCCCGAAACCTGGCCGGTCGGTCCCGATTTTTCCAGGCGGGTCGCGCGGTCGCGCCATGGCAGATGACGCTGTCGGCGGGTGACGAAACCGTGGCCGTTCGTGCCACCCGAGCCGCAACGACCGATGGGACCTTGCAGATCTATTCTGCCGACGAAAAGGCTCAGGAAGACATCCGCGTCGTTCGCTGGAACGGATCAGGTCCGGCCGCTTTTGCCTTCACGTCGCAAACGCCCGTGGAATTGGCGTCCGACCAAAAGTCGATCCGAATTCGGATGCGTGTCGACCAACCGGCCAGCGAAGACGTGACGCTGCGTCTATCGGCGGGCGGTTCATCCGCCACGGTGTCGATCACTGACCGGATCGCAGCGGCCGGTGAGGGACAGTGGGTGAATTTGACGGTCCCGATGACGTCGTTCTCCAATGCCGACGCCGCCCTTTCCGGTTGCTCGGGGATCGAGATCGCCACCGATGGGCGTCTGCAGATCAGCGTTTCCGACATCGATTTGCGGTAAATTCAGGGCAACGCCGGGTAACCCGCGGGCGGTTGTCACCACCAGACACCGCCGGTGCTTTTTCCGCGGTCGATTGCCAAGAATCCGCTGCCGCCAGCGAATCGACCGCTCGTAACCGAGCTTCATCACGGGAGAGACCATGTCGGATTTTTTCACCAGCCCATTCTCCATTCCGATCGTCGCGATCGTCTGCGCCGTGGGAATCCCGATCCTGGCCAAGACGTGGGGCGATTGGGCAAAACACCAGGAGACTTGTCGGCTGAAGGAGTCGATGATCCAGCGTGGCATGTCGGTCGATGAGATCGAACGAGTCATGGCCGCCGGAGACTCGAAATCCACCGATTGCCGTCTGTAGGTCCGACCGGCCGATCGCGGGTCGGTTATGCTTCGCAAAACGAATCGTTGCTTATCGAATGGCCGCACGATAATCAGAAGAAGTGGACAGCCGCAGCGGTTTGATGCTGCGTTTCGATCATGCGGTGGTGGGGCGCAGCGCAGGGCCGACGGCAACCGGGAACAGTCAGCGGTGAACGGTGCATGCCAGGTGCCCTTTCCCTTTTTCCGGACAAATGCAGAAGCATGTTGAATCGAATCACGACGCAGCTTTGCGTGGTCAGCCTCCTGGTACTCTGTCAATCGACTCTTACATTCGGCGACCAAACGACGCCCCAGTTTCAGTGGTCCGTTCAAACGGTCGATGAAATCCAAATCGGCTATGGCGTTCAATTGGAAGATGTCAACGGCGACGGCAAACGCGACATCGTGCTGGCCGACAAACGGACGATCCAGTGGTACGAAAGCCCGTCTTGGACGAAGCACGTCATCGCGGAAGACCTGACCAAGCGGGACAACGTCTGCGTCACCGCTCGTGACATCGATGGTGACGGACGCTGTGAAATCGCGATCGGAGGCCAGTGGAACTATCGCGAGAGTGTGAAGGACGGCGCAGTTTTCTATCTGGTTCCTCCCCAGGATCAAACGCAGCTTTGGGAACCGGTTCGACTGCACAATGACCCCAGCACGCATCGCATGCACTGGGTCCGAACCGGGACCGATCAATATCGTCTGATCGTCAAACCATTGCGTGGCAAGGGAAGCGTCGACGGTGACGGCCCCGCCCTGCGGATCTTGGAATACACGATGCCGCAGGATCCACGCGAGCCTTGGGGTTACTCGGTCGTCAGCGAATCGTTGCACCTTTCCCACAACTTCCACCGCGTCAATTGGGACGACGATCCCGAAGAAGAGTTGATCGTGGCGGCAAAGGAAGGCGTGTGGCACTTCGACCGCGGCGAAGATGGCTGGACACCGCGTCAGTTGACCGAGGACTTCGCCGGTGAAATCCGCGACGGACGACTGCCCAACGGAAAACGATTCATCGTGACGATTGAACCGAAACATGGTTCGACCAGCGCGGTCTACGTGCAATCAGACGACGGTGGTCTGTGGCAACGACAAGCCATCCTGGATCAGGCACTGAAGGACGGCCACGCATTGGCCTGTGCAGATTTCCTAGGTGTCGGTTCCGACCAGATTGTGGTCGGATGGCGAGCAATGAATGATCCGGGGGTGCCCGGAATCAAGTTGTTCGTTCCGGCAGCCGATGACGGATCGCGTTGGACCGAACAGAGGTTGTCCGCGGAAGAAATCGCAGTCGAAGATCTGAAGGTTGCCGACATGAATGATGACGGCAAAGTCGACATCGTCGCTGCGGCTCGTCAGACCAAGAACCTGGTGATCTTGTTCAACGAGACGCCTTGATTGTTGGGCGATTTGGGGTGTGAGCGGACGCTACTTTCGCGGAGCGAAAGGCGACTTTGTGAGCCGCGATGGCCCTAGCCGCGGGGCTCGTTTTCGTGACCAAGACCTGACGATAGCAGGCTAGGCTTCGGTTTGTTGGCCGGGGGCGGACGCTACTTTCGCGGAGCGAAAGGCGACTTTGAGAGCCGAAACAACGCTAGCGGCGGGTGGACCTTTTTGACGAGGCCACCCGATGCTAGCGAGTTTGGCTGAGGGTTACAGATAGGCCGACCATTGGTCGGCCGTAGGTGCAGGTCGAAACCTACATGTCGATCTCGTAACCCTTGCGGCTTTCGCGCGACAGGAACGAGTTCGCTTCTTCATCGCCGACGATTTCGCGTTTGGCGGGATCCCAATTCAATTCACGGCCCAGACGGATCGCGATGTTGGCCAAGTGGCAGGTTTCCAACATGCGGTTGTGCGACCAAACATCCGAGATCGGCTGGGTGCGATTTCGCATGGCTTGGACAAAGTTGTCCGTATGGTTTTCAGCCACCGGGCCGCCGTAGACGTCTTCCACCGCGCCTTCGGGAAGCGGGTTCGATTCCAAATCCTCGACAGGTTTGCCCACGATCTTTCCTCGGTTGACGAAGAAGCGACCTTTGGTGCCCTCAAACAAAATGCCATTGTCGCCTTCACTCGTGATGACGAGCGGAATGTCGCCCGGCATGTTGGCGTGAATCTCGAATTTCGTTGGCGAGTTGTATTGGTCGGCAACGGTTGGGTATCCGTCTTTGTAGTCCACCGGCAACGAATAGCTGACAGGTGTGATCTTGTTCGGACCTGTATCACTGGCTCCCAATGCCCAAGTCGCGATGTCGACGTGGTGGGCACCCCAGTCGTTCATTTGACCACCGGAGTATTCGTACCAGTTCCGCCAAGCGTAGTGGCAGTTCGTGTAAAGAGGCACACCGCCGCCGTAGCCTTTTCGCATTTCTGGCAACGCACGGTAGGGAACCTTAGGTGCTGGTCCGAGCCAGAAATCCCAATCGAGACCTTCGGGAACATCGATGGCGGGAATCACCGGAGAACCAGTGGCACCGTTGATTCCGCAAGTGACCTTCTTGATGTCGCCGATTCGGCCTTCGCGAATGAGTGCGATGGCTTGGAGGAAGCGTTGCTGGTTCTCGGTCCGCTGCATTGTTCCGACTTGGAACACTTGTCCGGTTTGCTTGACGATCTTTTCGATCAATTTGCCTTCATCGATCGTCAGCGTTAGGGGTTTTTCGCAGTAGACGTCTTTGCCCGCCAGCATGGCTTCGACGGCGATCTTGGTGTGCCAGTGATCGGGGGTCGCGATCATCACGGCGTCGATGTCTTTGCGTTCCAGTACCTTGCGGTAATCCGCATAACCTTCGGGAGCCGTGCCCTGGCGTTCTTTGACCTTCTCGATGTTCTCGCCCAAAACATTCGCATCGACGTCGGCCAGCGCGGCGAAATCGGCGTACTTGAACGACTTGCTGGTGATCGTCCACCCTTGATTGCGCAGTCCGATCGTCGCGAAGACCGGGCGTTCGTTCGGCGAGATCGCGGCCATCGATCGTGGCGATGCGGCCAGGGAAACGCCGGCCGCACCGGTGGCCGCCATGGCTTGCAGGAAACGACGGCGTGAATGGATGGCGACTCGGGACATGGCTGGTTTCTCCGGAAAAAAAGGGGGGGCAGGCAGGTTCGATTCGCGGCCGAGCCTGGAAAACAGGCGTTCCGCGGTGGCTGGTGAAACGCCACAGTTTAGCAGCAAGTCGGGACGTGTCGTTGCGCCGGAGCGGGACTGCGACCATTTTTGGGGTCGTCCGGTCGCCGGTGTCAGGTCGCCGGTGTCAGATTCGCCGGCTTTTGGGAATAGGCGAACGAATCGGCCTAGCGATCATCCAGCGTGGCTTTGGACCGCAGGATGTGGTGATAGTGCTGGGCAAAGCGGTGGGATTCGTCGCGGACGTACTGCAACAACCGCAGGGCGAAGGCACTTTTGCTAAGCCGGATCGGTTCGCTTTCGCCGGGTCGAAAGATTTCTTCGTCTCGCTTGGCCAAACTGATCACCGTGGGCGGAGTGATTTCCTGGTCACGGAACGCCGCCATCGCACTGTTCAACTGGCCTTTGCCACCGTCGATCAACAGGATGTCGGGGAACGTTTCGCCGTCGTTGCTGAGCTTGCGGAAACGTCGCGAGACGACTTCATAGATGCTGCGGAAATCGTCGATCCCCGAAACGTCCTTGATGCGAAAGCGTCGATAACCGGGTTTGAACGGCAGACCGTCGATGAATTGCACCAGACTGGCGACCGTCTGGCCACCGCCCAGGTGCGCGATGTCGACGCCTTCGATCACCCGCGGCGTTTCGCTCAGGTGCAACACTTTGCGCAATCCCGCCAACCCCTTTTTCGGATCGATATAAAAGACTTCCGGCTGGGCATGGGTGTCCAGTTCGCCGCGTTCGTCCAGACGTTCCAGCATCCGGATCTCATCCCGCAACACGGCCGCGCGTTCGAAGTCCAGGTTCTTGCTGGCCGACTGCATCTCCTGGGTCATTTCCTTCAGCAGTTTCGTTCGTCCGCCTTCCAGGAAGGTCTGCAGCCGCCGGATGTCGCGTCGATAATCTTCCTTGCTGATGCGAAAGTTACACGGCGCGGTGCACTGTTGAATGCTGGCCAGCAAGCACGGCCGAAACCAGTTCCAACGTTCGTCCGATTCGCTGATATCCAAACTGCAGGTGCGAAACTTAAAAATCCGCTGCATCACCTGGATCGCCCCCCGAAGCGCACCGGCGCTGGTGAACGGGCCATACAGCTTGACGCCTTTTTGCTTGGGTTCGCGGGTGACCTCCACGCGAGGGAATTCTTCGCGGGTGGTGATCATCAGGTACGGAAACGTCTTGTCGTCCTTCAGATCTTTGTTGTGCCGCGGCTGGATGTCTTTGATCAGCCGCGATTCGGTCAACAACGCGTCGACTTCGCTGTCGGTTTCCAAGAAGTCGATGTCCGCGATTTCGCCGATCCAATCGGCGGTCCGCATGTCTTCGGCGGCGGCTTTCAAAAAATAGCTGCCGGCGCGGCTGCGCAGGTTCTTTGCTTTGCCGACATAGATCACCACCCCGGCGGAGTCTTTCATCAGATAGACGCCGGGGCTGGTCGGAAACGTTTTGACTTTCGCAGCGGCTTGTTGAAAGCCGGGCGTGTCGGGCAGAGGCTGAGTCATCCGGTGACAAAATGAAGGTGATTGAGTGACGGGGGATACGAGTCGCAGCCGGCGAGCGTGGCAAAGGCGGTTCGTGGATCGCTTCGACGCGAATTGCCTTAAACGCCGTCTGTGTCGTGGATTGATTCGTTCGACAAGAAGAACCGGATTGCGGGGCGGGCCGGATTTGCAAGCCGGACGGACCTTGTCAGAATAGGCGGGTGTACACCAGTTGCCGATGGGATGATTGACTTTGACCGATTCGCAAGCTCCTGATCCCGCCGATCAAGATCCGACCGACGGCTGGCCCAACGATCCGGTCCAGCGACGAAAGGCCATTGAAGGTGAACTACGTCGGGTCCGCCAGCAGCGTTCGTTGGCCGAACTAAGGGCCAAGGAACAACAGTTGGAATCGCTGTTGCGCCAGCTGGATGAAACCGACAGCGGGGCGACGGCGGTGGCCGACCCGCCACGTTTTAGCGACTGGAATGACGTCGCTGCGGCCCAAGCCGTTTCGATGGGCGGGCCGATCGATCAGGCGGTGGTCGAACCGACCGGTCGATCCGCTTTATTGGACCAGCCGCAAGTCCGCCGGGATTCACCGCACGACGAAATTCGCCGCCCCCATTTCGATCGCTCTCGCGACGCGGATCCGACCGAAACGCCCGAATCCACCATCGATGGCGACGTGCCAGACCAAGTGACCGCCCGCGAAGCGTCGTCCGATCTGGTGGGCACCGATGCCGAGGCCCCCGATTTCAGCGGGCTGGACGCGACGGCGTTGTCAATCGAGCAGACGTTGGACGCGGCCGAACACGATCTGGCATTGGCCAATGATTCTGCCCACGACGGCGACGGACCCGACTTGGTCGATGCCGAGGAATCAGACGAGGACGAAGCGGGACGCCGCGTGCGGCCGATGCCGTGGCTGATCAGCGGCGGTGTGCACCTGGTTTTGTTGTTGATCTTGGGTTGGATGACGCTGCAAGCGACGCGGCCCAAAGACCAGATCGCGATGACGGGTTCACCCAGCGATCCAACGCCCGAACCGACCATCGAAACCCTGTCGATCGAAACGAACGAACCGGAAGTCCAGCCGGAGGACCCGTCGACGACCGATGTGCAATATGAACTGAGCCCCGTGGGGGAAGTTTACGCGGCATCATTTTCGCCCGACCCGTCCGATGCACCGGTGGCCGTCACGCCGGCGGCACGTTCGCTGAGCCAGTCCAGCGGAACGGCAATGTCGTTGGCCGGCGGCGATTCGATGGAAAAGATTGAGTTCTGCGGGATCAAGGGCGGCGGCAACCACTTTGTTTATCTGGTCGACAGTTCGGGCAGCATGGGCGACGCATTCGCATCGGCACGTTTGGAACTGTTGCGCTCGATCGCAGCATTGCGAGCCGACCAACGTTTCTATGTGGTCTTCTTTGACGCCGAGAGCGATTACATGCGGTTGTCCGACGCCAATCGCGACGAACCACGCAGTGTCTTGGCGACGCCGGAAAACAAAGAAAAGCTGCGTCAGTGGGCGATGCGGATCAAGATCGACAAAGGCCGCGCCCCGTACGACGCTTTGCGTTTCGCACTGGGACTGAAACCCGACGTGATCTTCTTGCTGTCCGACGGTGAATTCCCGCAGGGGATCGTCGAACTGTTGGATGAAGAAAACCGCGTCGAAAACTTGTTCGGTGACGCAAACCCGATCAGCATCGTTCACACGATCAGTTACCACAATCGTGAAGGCGAATCTCGGATGCGTTTGATCGCGAAGAAGAATCAGGGACAATTCCGATACGTTCCCGACCCCAGCGAAAAACGATAGCCGCCACGGTTCATCGGTTGCGATACGGACCCATCGTCGTGAAGCAGATCATCACCGTCATCCGACCTCATCTGGCCGAAAAAGTGCTGGCGTCGCTTCGCCGTGCTCCGCTGGAGGCCCTGACGGTGACGGAAGTGAAGGGATACGGTCGCCAGAAAAGCTATTTGGACGAATACCAGCGAACCGAATACGACGAAGCGTTTTTGCCGAAGGTGGAAATCACGATGTGGGTCGACGATTCGCGGTACGAAGAAGTCCTTCAGAAGATCACCCAAGTGGCCCGCAGCGGACGCATCGGCGATGGCAAGATTCTGGTGACGTCGGTCGATTCGTTTCTGTAACGGTCGCGGAAATTTCAAAGCCGCCGCGAAACATCCAACGCGATGGTGAGATCTCCGTGCGGTGCGGTGGCGGCATGACAGCTTTGCCCCCCGATTCGGATACCGGTGTCGGCCCCCGTTTTTCTTGCCGTGGGCCCCTGCGATGCATTAAGCTGGTGAGGCATGACGGCCCGCGCCGCCCCGTCGATCGGCGATAGCGGTGCGTTTCGCCCCATGCGTCCCCCCCAGCCTGCCCCGCCTTTCCGCACCTTCCCACCGCAAGAGGCGCCGTTTGATGACGCGCGGATCCCTCGACCGATGCCTCCGTACCACGACGGCACGACTCGCGATCGGTCTCTCGGTCTTCCTATGCGGGCTGATCAGTGCCACGCGGGCGGCGGAATCGGCCGACGCCACGCTGGTTTCGGTGGAAACCTCTCGCTCGAATGCCAAATTCTTTGAAAGCGAAGTCCGACCGCTGCTGATTCGCCGGTGCTATGAATGCCACAGCGAATCGGAAAGCGAAGGCGGTTTGCGTTTGGACGTGGCGACCACGATCACCCAGGGAGGTGACAGCGGCGTGGCCGTGATTCCCGGCGACGCGGATACCAGTTTGCTGATGGCGGCGGTTCGCTACGACGGTCTGGAAATGCCGCCCGACGAACCTCTGACCGAATCGGAGATCGAGACGCTGCGTCGCTGGATCGATCAGGGTGCGTACTGGCCGGAATCCTTTGATCACGCCGGCGACGATTCCGAACCCGCCGCCGATGCGGATTCTTACTGGGCGGCGAAACCCATTCGCACCGTTCCGCCGATCGGCTTGGTCCCCACCGGCGACTTCCCCGCGGCCGCCGGCCTGATCGACCGTTACATCGACGATGCGCTCGCAACGGCCGGATTGTCCCGATCGCCGTCCGCCGATCGCCGTACGTTGCTGCGTCGCTTGTTCTATGACGTGACCGGCATGCCGCCGCGTTGCGAAGACGTCGATGACTTTTTGGCAGACGATTCGCCCGATGCCTACGCACGAATCGTCGACCGCCTGTTGGCCGATCCGCGTCACGGGGAACGCATCGGTCGTTTCTGGTTGGACCTGGTTCGCTTTTCTGAATCCGACGGTTATCGCCAAGACGCCTTTCGCCCGTCGGCCCATCGATACCGCGACTGGGTCGTCAACGCTTGGAACACGGCGATGCCGTACGACGAATTTGTGACGATGCAAATCGCCGGCGACGAAGTCGATCCGAACAACGAAGAAGCGTTGACGGCCGCCGGTTTCTTGCGACAAGGCATTTACGAATACAACCAACGCGATGCCGAGGGCCAATGGGAAGTCATCGTTGACGAATTGACCGATGTCACCGCCGATGTTTTTTTGGCGACCGGTTTGGCCTGTGCAAAGTGCCACGATCACAAGTTCGATCCGATCCCACGCAGCGATTACTTTCATTTCCGCAGCGTGTTTGAACCGCTGATGTTCCGTGACATCACCAACCCGCAGTGTTCCCCATCGGCAGATCCGCAGAACAAGGCAAAGATCGACGGGCTGGTCGCGGAATTGAACACCATTGATGCGGAAGCGTTGGCGTGGTCCGGACGCGCCGCGGCGGAACTGTTCCCCGACGAAGTGCTGGCGATGTACGACAAGCCGGCCGATCAACGCAACAGTTACGAATCACAAATCGCACACCTGGTTCACTTGCAGGTGTTGGATCGACAGGCACGCGACAGCGAGATTGAAAAGAAGATCGGCAAAGAAGCCACGGCGCGGCGACGCGAGATTTTGGCGGAATTGAAACAACTGGGATACAACCCGCGTCCATCACGGCGGGTGATGACCGTTGCGGATGCCAGTGGTGACATTCGTCCCACGCGGTTGCCCGGCCGACAGAGCGGACGAAACTTTGCACCGGAGGTCCCCGAGATTTATGGCGGCGTGCCGCTGGACGTTGCACCGCCCCCGGCAAACCCAAAATCGACCGGGCGTCGGCTGGCGTTGGCACGTTGGATGACGTCGCCGGAAAACCCGGTGACCGCTCGCGTGATCGCCAACCGCATTTGGCAGCACTACTTCGGCCGTGGCATCGTCGCGTCGCCCAATGACTTTGGCGCGCTCGGGACCCCGCCGACTCATCCGGAACTGCTGGACTACCTGGCTGACCGTCTGCAGCGAACCGGTTGGGATTTGAAACGGCTCCAGCGTGAAATCCTGCTGAGCGAAACGTACCGGCAATCGGCTCATCATCCGCGACGTGCCGACGGTCAACGAATCGACGCAATGAATCGGCTGCTGTGGCGTCGCAGCGTCCGGCGGCTGGATGCGGAACAGTACCGGGACACGCTGCTGGCGGTGATGGACCAAGTGAATCACCAGATCGGTGGCCCCAGTCCCAGCGGCGCGCCGCCACGGCGAACGATCTATCTGCAGCGGAAACGTAACACGGGTGACGAGATGCTGCAGTTGATGGATGCCCCGACCGGAATCGTCGGCACCGCACGCCGCGACGTCACGATCACCGCCACCCAGTCGTTGATGATGATCAACAACGATCGTCTGATTCATGTGTCCGCAAAGTTTGCCGATCGCGTCCAAGCGGACCTTCGCCGCGATGGCATCCACCGCGATTCCGACGATTGGGCGGAACAATTCGTTCGTCATGCGGGCCTGGTCCTGACGTGCCAACCGATGTCCGACGATGACGTTGAATTGTTGACTCCGCTGGTCCAGGCGGGTGACGACGGATGCCGCGACGTTTGTCACGTGTTGTTGAACGCCAACGCGTTTCTGTTCGTCGAATGATCCAGCCCATTTTGTTCATCCAACACACTCACTGGTTTCGCCCATGACTTCATCGCTGTGTGATCGCATCGGCGTTCCGCATCATCGCATCCTGCGCGACCGTCGTGACTTTTTGGTCAACGCCGGTGCGGGGTTTGGCGCGCTGGCCCTGCGCGGCATGTTGGCGCAGCAATCGGCGGCCGCGGGCGCCTTGGCCGGCGGCGGTGTTCACCACACCGCGACGGCGAAAAGCGTCATCTTTTTGTTCATGGAAGGCGGCCCCAGCCAGCTGGACACGTTCGATCGCAAGCCGTTGTTGAATGAACTTGCGGGCCAGCCGTTGCCCAGCAGTTTCAAGGAACCGATCACGGCGATGGGCGAAAAGAACACCGCGTTGCTGGCGTGCAAGCGGAAGTGGGATCGCTATGGCGAAAGTGGGCTTGAGATCAGCGATTGGTTCCCCCACGTCGCACAGCACGCCGACAAACTGGCCGTCATTCGTTCTTGCTACGGCGAAGGCATCAACCACGCCGGCGGCTGCAACCTGATGAACACCAGCAGCATCCTGGGCGGACGTCCGTCGCTGGGGGCATGGACAACGTATGGACTGGGCACCGGCGATGCGGACCTTCCCGCGTTCGTCGTCATGCAAGACCGCACGACGCCGGTGGTCAACGGGGTTCGCAATTGGGGCAACGGTTTTTTGCCGGCCACGTTCCAGGGAACACCGGTGGGCAGCGATGATCCGACCCAGCCGATTCGCAACCTTTCACCGCCGAAACAGATCACCGACATCCGGCAACGTGAAAAACTGGATTTGATCGCAGAGATCAATCGCCGTCATGCCAGCCGGTTGCCAGAAGTCAGCGAGTTGGATGCGCGGATTCGATCCTACGAACTTGCCTATCGCATGCAAGCGTCTGCACCGGAGGCGGTGGATTTGTCACAAGAGACCGCCCAGACACACCAGTTGTACGGCATGGACGATGACAACACCCGACCGTACGGCCGCATCTGCTTGCTGGCGCGCCGATTGGTCGAACGTGGTGTGCGGTTCATCCAGCTTTACAGCGGCGCGGGCAGCAAATGGGACGCCCACAAAGGCATCGAAGGCAACCACACGAAGTATTGCCGGGAAGTCGATCGGCCGATCGCGGGATTGCTGACCGATTTGCAGCAACGCGGTCTGCTGGACGAAACCTTGGTCGTGTGGGGCGGTGAGTTCGGACGCACGCCGATGAGCGAACAGGGCGACGGACGTGATCACAACCCGACCGGCTTTACCATGTGGATGGCCGGCGGCGGCGTTCAGGGCGGCCAGACGATCGGCGAGACCGATGAACTGGGGTTGTACGCGGTGCGGGATCGTGCGCACGTGCACGACATTCACGCCAGCATCTTGCACCTGATGGGGCTGGACAACATGCGGTTGTCCTACAACTATCAAGGACGCTTGGAGCGGCCCACGGTCAACGAAGGCGCATTCATCCAGCAACTGGCCAAGTTGGGCTAGTCAGGCTCTGGATTCGATTCGCACAATCATCTGACTTGCACGGCGTCTGAATCACACCGTGTCTTCAGCAATGGCAAAGCCCACAACGCTTTGCCATCGTTCAGAAGATCCGCTTCGGCCGAAAACGTTTTCACCCCCGCAATCCAAAGGCAATGATGTCCGTCAACGCGATCGAACCTGGAAAGACACGCATCGGATGGATCGGAACCGGCGTGATGGGTGCCAGCATGTGCGGACATCTGATCGACGCGGGCTTTTCGGCAACCGTGTTCAATCGAACTCGATCGAAAGCCCAGACGTTGATCGAACGCGGCGCGACCTGGGCCGACAGCCCTCGTGCGGTAGCCGAAGCGGCTGATGTGATCTTTACGATCGTCGGTTTTCCGCATGATGTCCGGTCGGTGATCCTAGACGACGAAGACGGTGTCTTGGCCGGATGTGAAAGTGGGAACATCATCGTCGACATGACGACCAGCCAGCCCTCGTTGGCCGTGGAGATTGCAGAGGCTGCGGCCAAGAAAGATGTTCTGGCGTTGGACGCACCGGTTTCCGGCGGCGACAAAGGTGCCAAAGAGGGCACGCTGTCGATCATGATCGGGGGCGACGCTGGGGCGGTTGCGGCGCTGCAGCCGTGCTGGGACGCAATGGGCAAGACGGTCGTGCATCAAGGCGACGCGGGTTCCGGCCAACACACCAAGATGGTCAATCAGATTTTGATCAGCACCGGCATGATCGGCGTTTGCGAAGCGTTGATCTATGGCCACCGCGCGGGTCTGGATTTGCCAACCGTTTTAAAAAGTGTCGGCAGCGGTGCGGCGGGCAGTTGGTCACTGTCCAACTTGGGTCCTCGCATCATCGACAACAACTTTGATCCCGGCTTTTTTGTCGAACACTTCATCAAAGACATGGGCATCGCGCTGGCCGAAAGCCGCCGCATGGGATTGTCGATGCCGGGCTTGGCGTTGGCTCAACAGCTTTATCAAGCGGTCGCCGCTCAGGGGCACGCCAAAGACGGAACCCACGCGTTGGCACTGGCACTGTCCAGCCTGAACGGATTCGACTGGAAAACGCGAAATTAGCAATCCGACGACCGTCGCTTAGCTCGATGCCATCGCCAAGTCGACGCAATACCAATCGATGCACCGGTAGTGCACGAAAGCGGCCGCCATCACAAAGGCGTGCCAGACGACGTGGGCGTATCGGAACCGACGGTCGTTGATCAAGAAGATCACGCCGATCGAATACAGCACACCACCGGCAAACATGCCCAACGCCAATGCCCGTGGGACTTGGCCGATCAACGGCACCGCGGGAAACCAGCCCAGCATCAAATAGGTGACCGTGCTGATTCCGTTGATCCGGTGTCGCAGCGCCACCTTGGCGACAAATCCGGTCAGCGCAGCCGTCCAAACCGCGATGCTTAGCCAGATCCGATTCGTCGGTCCCGCGTGGGCGATGATGATGGGCGTGTAGGTGCCCGCGATCATGCAATAAATCATCGCTTGATCCCAGGCACGGAAACGGTTCAACCAAGGCTGGCGAAACACGGTGTGCGACAGAGTCGACGCCAGAAACGTTCCCACAACCGACACCGCATACGCGGCACAGGCGATCCCCATCGTCGTGTCGACCCGCCATGCTTTGGCGACCAACATCACGCCCAGGATCACGGCCGCCAAACAAGCGCCGCCGTGCGACAGCGCGTTGGCCCATTCTTCACCGGGCTTCATCGGCGCTTTCGATAGCGTCGGATCGTGGTCCCGGGCCGATGATTCATCGGCGGCAGAATCAGTGCCGTTGGATTCGCCGTCTCCATCAGGGCAATCGGACTGAATCGGCTGTGGCTGTAACACCGGGCGCATCCTTGTTTGTGATCTCTTGCGTCGTGGGAAGTCAGTGGTCGTTCAGCGACGCAGCGCCCGGCGTTGATTGCCGCCGGGCTACTTGGCCATGCCGATCTGACGCAACCAAGTCGCACACAGGTCGGGCCATTGATCGGTCGGGGAATCGGCCTGACGCAGACCGAACCCGTGTCCACCACCGCTGAACACGTGCAGCGACGACGGGATCCCGTTTCGCTTCATTTCCGTGAACAACGCCACGCTGGACAGGCAACTGACACGGTCATCGATGGCGTGTGCAAAAAACGCCGGTGGCGTGTTTTTGTCAACCGTGATCTCGTCGATCAATGTCAAATCTTCATCCGATTCGACCAGCCAGGCGGGATAAACCAGCACGCCAAAGTCGGGCTGGAACCGAATTTTGCCGTCGCCCGGTCGATGTGCGGCATAGTGTAGCGTCGACGCCGTCAACGCCCGCGCCGATGCGTTTCCGCCCGCCGAAAAACCCAAAACGCCAATCTTTTGTGCGTTCACGCCGCTGACTTTGCTGGTTCGCAGCATCACGATCGACCGCTGGATGTCCTGGACCGGCGCCAGCCATTTCTGGTCCTCCGATCGAGTCGGCACGCGGTATTTCAACACCACCGCGTCGACTCCCACGGAATTCAGCCACGCCGCGATCTCTGTGCCTTCCAAATCCCACGCCAGGATCGAATAGCCGCCGCCCGGCGCGATCACGACCGTCGATGTGCCCGGTCCGTCGGCATGGGCGGGATATACGTGCAGCTGGGGTGTCGACACATTTCCCAGACGGATCACCGAGCGACCGGCGACTTTACGACCGTCCGGTCCGCTGGTGTCACTCTCCTCGGCCTGCGGTGCATTCCAAGCCGGTGCGTCGCCGTCCCAGATGTCGATAACGGCTGTCGCTGCTTCGTCGGCGGATGCCTTCATAGAAATTGCCGTGCAAAGGAGTCCCAAAACGATGGCGGCGGACCAACGGGGCATGCTGCAAACCGGAATCATCGGCCGCGGGCCGGAGGCCTGTCTGGCGGGATTCGGCGCGAGCGAGTTGAGAACATTGGAATGAAACTTCTTGGCAAAGTCAGGGTGTGTCATCGGAATTCCTTGGTCGAAGTGCAAGACAGGGACGTTTATAATCCACCGCGGCCGGTGACACACGCAAAGCCGTCACGAAGCGTGAATCGAAAGGTGGATGGACCCCAAGTCACTCGGCCAGCACCAGGAGGGCCCTGGCCCATGGACACTCGGACCCGTCCAGAAAAACGAACCGACGATACCAGCGACGGCAATGCGAACGTCGACGCGGAGATCGTGACATCAGGCTTTGCCGACGCCTGTCGTCGTGACGGTTATGAACTTCGTTGGCTTCGCCGACGGACCAGGATTGAGCGAACGATTGGACTGACGTGCAGCCGGCTTGGCAATGATCCGCACCGTCGACGACAGGTCTGTCAACGTTTGCGGCGGATCATGACCGACGCCCGCAATCGTAACGCGGCCTTTGTCGTTTCGGCGGGATCCGCCGTGCTGCCTTGGGCCAGCCGAGCCGCGGAATTGTTCGGCGCGTCACTGGGGGTTCTGTCGCCTTGTGATCCCCCGTCGCCGGGCGAGACCGACCGACAATCATCGCCGCAGCGTGGGAACGGCAAACGCCTTGACCGCAAACGCAGCGACACGACCGCCGGCGATCGGTGTTTGATTCAAAACTGTGACGCAATCGATGCGTTGTACGTTCGTCGCGGCGGATCGATCCAGCGTTTCATCACGCAACGATTGAAATTGCGACCGTCCCCGAACGTTCGCATCGCGGTGACCGGACTGGCCGATTGTGCATCCGGCCCGTTGATCCGCGGCGGTGCCGTCGGGCACTGGATGTACGACCAAGACGTCGCCGGCGGTGACCATCCCGTCAGCGATCGTGGCTGGATCCACACCGATGCCGACTGGATTCAGCAATCGGACCGGTGGCTGGTACACTGCACAAGACCTTGCACCGGAGCCTGGCCGGGCCAGACTTCACAGCAATGGATGGACGATTGTCTGTTGTCGGTCGACCGGGACCGCAGTGCCCTGGGGACGCTTCATCGAATCATCACGACACGGCGTCTGGTGGCATCAGCGGTCGCATCGTCGCACCAGTATCCCGTCGTTTGCTTTTCCGCCGTTTCGGTCAGTGAATTGATGCAACGCCGAACGTATCGGTCGCACCTGCGGCGGTGGGATTACCTGCCGTTTGGCATCGCGATCCGGAAATCAGCGGCTTTGGACTGCGGAATTCGCCCGGTCGTGTACGGCGATCCCGAACAGTCGTCGAGGCTGGACGAAGCGGATCGCTATCGTTTCCAAGCTCGTGGAAAGACCGTCGACTGGACGGCGGAACGCGAATTTCGGGCTTCGGGCGACGTGGATTTGGATGCTTTTTCGGCCTCAGATTTGCGGGTATTTGTTCCCGATGCCGAATCGGCGGCTGAAATCCGACGCGTCTGTCCATGGTCGATTTCGGTGGTGGAACCTACAATGGACTCCTTGGAGCACGGCGATCGCTAGGCATTGCCGACCGGTTCCAAAGCCGGTGTCCCGCCCCACCATTCCCCATCAAATGAGCCCCGAAAAAGTCGATGACTGCATTGCCAACAGCCAAAGTTGCGAAAGACGATTCGCTGCACCCGTTGGCTTCGTACAAAACAATGGAATCCGACGAACTGCATCAGCGGATCGAAGCGGTGCGGCAATCGATGGGCGATTCCCTGTTGCTGTTGGGTCACCACTATCAACAGGACGAAGTCATCCAGCACTGTGACCTGCGGGGAGACAGTTACAAGCTGAGCGAGTTGGCCGCGTCCAGCGAAACGTGCCGCACGATTGTTTTCTGCGGCGTACACTTCATGGCGGAAACCGCCGACATCTTGGCCAACCGTCCGGAAAAATTGGAATCACGTGGCGGCGACCGGGTCACCGTGATCTTGCCAGACATGGCGGCGGGTTGTTCGATGGCCGACATGGCGGCGATCGCCCAGGTGGAAGACGCTTGGGCCGACATGGGTGAAATCATCGACACCAGTCGCGTGATTCCCGTGACCTACATCAACAGTGCGGCCAGCTTAAAGGCGTTTTGTGGTCGCCACGGCGGCATCGTATGCACCAGCAGCAATGCCGCATCGGTGATGGACTGGGCGTTTGAACGGGGCGATCGCGTTTTCTTCTTTCCCGATCAACACCTCGGCCGCAACACCGCGTTGGGCATGGGCATTGGTACCGAACAAATGCCCGTCTGGGATCCCTATGCGTTGGAACTGGGGGGGAACACCGAACAGGCACTGCGCGACAGCCGTGTGATTTTGTGGAAAGGCCACTGCAGCGTTCACCAAATGTTCCGGCCCGAACATGTCGAGGGTTTTCGCAAGAACCATCCCGGCATCAAGATCTTGGTGCACCCGGAATGCCCGCGTGAAGTCAACGACATCGCCGATGTCAGCGGCAGTACCGGAAAGATCATCGACACGGTTCGCAACAGCCCGCCGGGAACAAAGTGGGCAATCGGCACGGAATTGCACTTGGTCAACCGGCTGAAGGCGGAGCACCCCGAACAGGAAATTCATTTCTTGTCGCCGGTCGTCTGCATGTGCGCGACGATGTACCGGATCGACTTGGCCCACCTGTGCTGGTGCCTGGAAAACCTGCGTGACGGATGCGTGGTCAACCAGATCCTGGTCGACGATGAAACGACGCATCACAGCTTGGTCGCACTGCAGCGGATGCTGAAGGTGAAGTAAACGGGCTGAACAGATTCAACAATTCAGCCGCTCGCTAGACGTCGGCCAACAATTGATCGATCTGCGCCAGCGTCGATGCGTCCAAGGCGGTCGCGTCGGCCGTTTCCAAAATCTGATCAGGCCGACGCGCACCGACCAGTGCACCGGAAACGCCGTCTTGGCTGACCGCCCAGCCGATGGACAGGCTGGCAACGCTGCGACCGATCCCTGAACCGATGTCGCGCAATGCATCAACAATCCGGTGCGCTCTTTCGCGTTTCTCTCCCTGAAAGACATCGTATTTGGGCCGGCTGTCGCCTTCGGGAAACTGATGATCGCGGCCGATCTTTCCGGCCAACAAGCCCTTCATCAACGTCCAGTACACGTGACACTGGGCACCGTCCGCCGCGGCTGGGCGAATCAATGTGTCCAGTGAATCTTGCTGCAACAAGTTCAACGGGCACTGAATCGCATCGCATCCCGCGACGGCGGCGAACTGTTTCCGCTGATCTTCGTCCGCGTTGCAAATGCCGATGCGTTTGGCTTTTCCGCTTCGACGCATTGCATCGATCGCCGCAGCGGATTCGGACAGCGGCACGTCGGGATCGGGGCTGTGCAACATCAGCACATCGAAGTGATCCAGACCCGCGCGACGAAGCGATTCTTCGACGTCGGCGGTCAGAGTCTGCGGCCGTCCATCGACAACGCGTTTGCGATCCGGCGTCCAACGTTGCCCGGCTTTGCCGATCAGTTCAAAGGCATCACGATCGGTCTGCAGAAACTCACCGATCAACCGATCACTCTCGCCGTCATACCCATAGCTGTATGCGGTATCGAATCGCCGTATGCCAGCATCGATGGCCGCGGCGATCGTCGATCGGGCATCATCACGGCTGACACCGACGGTGGTCACGCCGGCGATCGGCCAAAGTCCTAGGATGACTGACATCGTGATATGGTGCTTTGGTGGGTGGCAGCGTTTGAGATGCGAACGTGGATCATCCGGCGATTCAAGCCGGCGTGTTCGGTGATGATCTGGGCCGAGGCCTTGGTAAAAAGTAAACCGAACTTTCAGCGGTGAATCCGGCACGGCGGATTATCTCAGATGCGGCCCGACTCATCACCCCTCATCACGCGAATTTCGCAGTAGCCCGGCGTCGCCGGCATTGTCCGTTGCCCGATCGGATATGTGTTACCAAAAGCTTGCCCATGGCATCCCGATTCCATGGGCAAGACGACCAACAGTCCTGATTAATCGTTCGCAGCGTCCAGTGACCGTCGCTTGTTGTTTCGTTTCCTTCGTCGTCCAAAAAGAGCAAGCGAAAAGAACACCAGGCAATGTTTTACAAACTGATCTGGCGAAAATGGAACGCATCGAACAGCCTCCCGGAGTAATGACCAAAGTGCTCCAAGGAGGAAGCGAAATGCCCCGACACCGTCTCACGGATCGAGAGCTCATGAAATCCATCGAGCGTTGAACATGCTCGCTGGCCGAAGCTCTCGCGAGCCCGTCATCGCCGCACGCAAATCAGCCTGGGCATCCGCCAACGCCCCCTACCATTTTCATAACCTGAGTACGTCCCTTGTAGCTGACTCTCGAAGTCTCACTTCCCGATGACACAAATCAGAACGTGTTTGCCGACGAAGCCTACGTCATCGGCTATGGATTCTTGATCAACCACTCCTTCATAGCAGCAGCGGAAGCCAACGATGGCCGTTGGATCAATCCAAGGTGACGACAACGCTGTCGATGGTGCCTTCGATTTCGTAAGGACGCTGCTGCAGATAGTCCAGCGACACGGTGGATCCCAGATCGAGGCCCACGTCAAGCGTTTCGCTCGCGGTGAACGCCACCGGTACGGTTCGCTTCAATGCTGTCGACGCGACCTGCTGATCATCGACCACTAACTTGACTGTGCCCGACTGTCCTGGCCCCTCAATCTGAGTCACGACCTGAATCGTGTGGGGGCCCGCCGCCAGCGGCTCGGACGCTTCCGCCGTGTACTGTTCGATGATGAACAAATTATACAGGTACTTCAGACGACCATCCTTCAAGTACAACGTCAAACCGCCGCCGGCACCGCCCAGTGCGTACAACACGCCGTCGGCGTTTTCCTGCAAATCGACTTTGATGGTGACCGTGTTGCTTTCCCGTCCGAGCCCCGGCGCCGCGAACTCCGGCATACGGCGAGTGTCTCCGGTGAACTCCCAGCGTCGATACGACGGGGCGACACGATCTTGCGGGTACAAGCGGAGCCACAAGCCCGCGCCGATGGGAAAGTCCTGGTTGTTCTCCGCCATCATAGCGAACTGATCTTTCAGCTCTTCAAGCTTTTCCGGTTCCGTCGTCGCCAAATCCTGGGCCTGGGAAAAATCATCTTCCAGGCGATACAGTTCCCAGGCGTCCGTCGCGGAATCCCAGGCTTTGATCCTAGGCCCCGACGCCGGTGTATTCCATGGGATCAGCGGTCCGAACGTGCAGGCGAACCAGCCATCACGATAGATGCCACGGCTGCCGTTGTTGTCAAAGAACTGAGCATCCTTTTGGCCAGCGGCGTCTGGGGAGTCAAAAGTGTATGCCAGACTGGTTCCATCGATAGGAATTTGCTTCTGGCCGTTGACCTGATCGGGTGGCGTGATTCCCAGAATCTCATAAATGGTCGGCGCGATATCAATGACGTGATGGAATTGGTTCCGGATGTTGTCATCGGGACGAATCTTCTTTGGCCAGGAAACGACCATCGGATTTCGGGTGCCGCCAAAGTGCGACGCCACCAGCTTGGTGGCTTTGAACGGCGTGCTGCCGGCCCACGCCCAACCGGCGTGATACATATTGTCCGTCTTTGGCGTTCCCAAAGCATCCAATCCGCCGACCTTTTCAAGCGCGTCCAACTGTTGTTGCACCGTGTTGGCGATATTGTTCTGGGCCAGCAATTCGCTGATCGATCCGTTTTGCCCTTCGGCGCTCGATCCGTTGTCGCCCCAGATGTAGAAAACCAGCGTGTTTTCCCGCAGCCCACGCGATTCCAGCCCTTCCACCAGACGGCCGACTTGCGTGTCGGTGTGCTCCACGAACCCGGCGTAGATTTCCATACCGCGTCGTTGAAACGCCAACTGTTCCGGCGGGATGTCGTCCCAAGCCGCCATCGTTTCATTGCGGGGCGTCAGTTGGGTTCCCGGCGGAATGATCCCCATTTCCAACTGACGTTGATGGACGCGTTCGCGATAAGCGTCCCAGCCGTCATCAAACTTGCCCTTGTATTTGTCGGCCCACTCGGGGAACACGTGGTGGGGACCATGAACTGCACCGGGTGCCCAGTACATCAGAAACGGCTTATCCGGTGCAAACGCTTGTCGCTGGTCCAGCCAGGTCAACGCCTTGTCGACCAGGTCTTCGGTCAAGTGATAGCTTTCGTCGATCGGTGGCTCGACGAAATTGTAGTTTTCAACCAACCGAGGCTCCCATTGCGAAGTTTCGCCGGCCAGGAAGCCATAGAAATATTCAAATCCGTAACCATTCGGCCATCGATCCTTGGGCCCCATCGATGTCGTTTCGGTCGCCGGCGTGTTATGCCATTTACCAAACGCCGATGTGTGATACCCATAGTGTTTCAACACTTCAGCGAAAGTGGCCGCCGTCTTAGGGATGACGCCGGTGTATCCGTCGAACGCGACCGCACGTTCGGCAATCGTCCCTGAACTGACGCGAGTGTGATTTCGTCCGGTCAGCAATGATGCTCGCGTCGGCGAACAAATGGCGGTCGTGTGAAAACAGTTGTACCGCAACCCTTCGTCGGCCAGCTTGGAAAGCGTCGGCGTGTGGACTTCGCCGCCGAACGTTTCCGCCACACCGAAGCCGACATCGTCGATCAGGATCACCAGAATGTTGGGCGCGTCATCGGGCAATCGCTCCTTCGGATTGGGCCACTGCATTGTCGAATCTTGCAGTCGCGGTTTGGTCACGCTTGCCATCGGTTGCGGCGGAAACGGCAACACCGATCCGTCATCCGGAAGCGATTGCCCGCCGGCGGGATCCAGAGTCAAAGCACACAGCACAATGGTGTTGACCAGGAACAGAGGGCCGAAGTGTCTCATGAATGGTTTGCTCGAGAGATTAGATGTTGAGCTGCTAGAGTAGAGGTCGCCGCCAGAGTGACGACCGGTGTGGGTGTCAGTGTACGCCCAGAACGAGTGGATGACAGCGAACGGCATCGCGTGACCCGGGTTTAGCAGTTGTGGGTCGTGCTTTACTTTCTCGCAGCGACACGCGACGACGGTGCGATAGACGGCACTGGTGATTGGTTTGGATGCGACCGGTTGTCGTCGGTTCGATCATTCGTACTGTCTTACAGGTAACGATTGATCGCCATTCCGTCTCTATCCGATTCGCACGCGTGTACGAATGATCCGTCCAATATTGTCTGATTCACGATTCGTCCTGACCTTTCTGCTGTGCTTCGCCGTCGGTTCGGCCGTCGCCCAAGATGCATCGGTGTCGAATGATGCATCCACTGCCGAATCGCCAGCGCCCCAGCCCACAACGACGATCAATCCGGAGGTGCCTCTGGACGTCCTGCGGGTCTTGGTCCGCCCGCTGGATCAAGACGAACTGAAGGTGGAAGCGGACGCTTGGTTCAAATTACTGAAGAACAAAGCGCGTCAGATCGCGGCGGCGAAGCTGGCGGTGAAGAAGACCAACAGCGCGATCGAATCGCAGGATCCGACCCAGGCGGCCGACATCCTGCAGAAGGCCGAAGCATCCAAGCAGGCGGCCGACGCCAGCGCGAAAGAAGTTGAACAGGAGATGGCCGAAACCGCCAAGAGCACGCTGGGTCCGACCGCCGACGCGGCTGACATCACAGATCCGGATGCAACGGAAGACGAGGCGGACGAAGAAGATACGCCCGGTGACGACGCCGATCCGCAAGCGGAAGCAGACGAGGCAACGTCCGACGATGACGCGACGGCCGCCGCAGAAACGTTGAAAACCGAATTGCTGGAATCTGTCGCGACCCTACAAGACGAACGAACGGCGATCAGCGACCGTTTGGAAATCGTCTTGGATTCGCTGGAGGCCAAAGGCGGCGAGGTGGAAACGTATCGGCAATACGTGTTGGCCGTATCTGGCGTCGACTTGGACGCGTCCGATGCCACCGCGACGTGGTCGGCGATCACGGGATGGTTTGTCGCTCGTGAAGGCGGCCAGCGTTGGGCTTGGAACCTGGTCAAGTTCGCTGCCATTTTGATCGTGTCATGGGTGCTTTCCAAAATCCTGGCATCGATCGTCAACTGGTTGCTGGAGCGAAAGATTCGTTTGTCCCAGCTGGCCGAACGACTGATTTCGGGCACGATCCGCAACGTGTTTTTGCTGGTGGGATTCGCGGTGGCACTGACGGCTTTGGAAATCGACATCGCACCGATCATCGCAGCGATCGGGGCGACCGGTTTGGTGGTCGGTCTGGCGCTGCAGCAAACGCTAAGCAATTTCGCCAGTGGTTTGATGATTTTGATCAACCGACCGTTTGACGTTGAAGACGTGGTCAACGCGGGCGGTGTCACCGGCAAGGTTCACAAGATGAATCTGGTGTCGACGACCTTTCGCACATTCGACAACCAGACGATCTATGTCCCCAATAATGAGATTTGGAACAACGTGATCACCAACATCACGGCGAACCACACCCGCCGCGTGGACTTGGAATTTGGGATCGGATACGGCGACGATTTCGAACAGGCCGAGCAGATCATCATGGATGTTTTGAAGAACCACGAACTGGTGCTGTCCAGTCCGGAGCCGGTGGTGATCACTCACGCGTTGGCCGATTCGTCGGTGAACATCGTTTGCCGGCCCTGGGCACGCACCGCGGATTGGTGGCAAGTGAAAACGGAAGTCACGCGTGAGGTCAAACGGCGTTTCGACGAAGCCGGCATTTCGATTCCGTTCCCCCAACAAGACGTGCACGTGTATCAGTCGTAGGTGCGGCGGGCGCATAAAAAAAGCATGCCTGAACTTTTCAGCTCAGGCACACTTTGTGTCGTTCCAGTATTCCCGATTGGTGGTGGCAATCAGAAGTCGATGACGACGCCCAGGTCGATGCCTTGGACGATCAGGCTGCTGTCTTTCCAGACCAGCGGCGGCTGACCAAACGGTCCTCCGGTCGCACGTGTCGTGGCATCGAACACGGGGTTCACGTACTCACCAGCGGTGGCCACATTGCTCCAGTACAGGAAGCTGTAGCCGGCGGTGAACAGCACGTGATCGCGGAATCGATAGCCAAGTTTGACGTTGGCTTCGGGAACGAACGCGAACACGTCACGTTCGTATTCGCCTTGCGAATCCAAGGCCAGCAAACCGCCATCGGTGACGGTGACCGTCGGTGGAGCACCTGCGATGGTTTCGGTGGCCGTGCCTTGCAGGCTGAGCTGTTGGTTCATGTTCCCCAAGTGGACCTTGGTCAACGTGCTGAACATCCAGCGGCCGCGTGACAGCGTGGTTTCGAAACCGATTTGTCCACCGTGGAAATCGTTGTTGGCGGTGAACGTGTCGCTGAAGGTGAACGAGTCACCGGTCGGCGGGGTCACTTCGACGCTGGTGCTTTCGATGAACAGCGAATCGTCGATTCCGAAGTAGGTGTAACCGCCGATCAGATCGGTGCGGTATTCATCGCCACAGGCGAACATCAACCGGCCGTAAGCTTCACCGGCGATCATTTCCAGTTTGCTTTCGGCGGTGATCGAACCGGCGAACAGCGTGTTGCCGCCGACGTCGGTCGCGCCGACCAAGATGGCGTCGTTTTGGCTGGCGTTGGTGTCGTAGATCGGGCGTCCCAAGTTGAACGCGGTCCCATCGCTTTGGGCCGAATAGGATGATTCGTCTTCGCCCAAGAACCAGAAGCGTCCGCCGATGCCAAAGTTCTTGCTGAGGTATTTGCCAGCGTCGATACGGAACCCGGGGGTCAGATCACCGCCCAGTCCGTCTTCGCCGCCAAAGACGACTTGGGTGTCCGGGTAGGCAGGCCCGATGATCGGGGCCAATCCGGGAGGCGCCGTGGTGATCAACGGTGCGCTGGTGCGGGCTTGCGGGAACCACATCAGAAATTCGGCGGTGGTCCACATGTCACTGGCTTGGCAGGTCGCCAGCGATCCGATCTTGCGTCGCTTGGGCTTGCAAGCGGGCGTGGCGCAGCTGACCGTGCTGGTCGGCGAACAACCACCGTCGTAGGCCGAACCGATGGGCATCGGTGTGGGCACGGTGGCCATATCGCTGTAGCTGATCGGTGCGTAATCGACCTCGGTCGGGGACGATTTGGTGTTCAGGTCGCCGGCCGAATACTGTTCGGATTCGTACGCGGCTTCGGCGGCATAGAAATCTTCGTCGGTGTATCCGCTCAGATCGCCAATGCTATCTTGTGCCTGGGCCGTCATCGCAGACGAAGCCACGACGGACAGCAACATTGCCGTTGCCAGCCGTTTGCCTCGGCTCGATGCCTTGAGGAGACTGCGGGAGCCTCGCAAAATGGTTTTCATAGGACGTCTCGTGCAGTCCGGGAATACTGGTATGACTAGTCCCAGTAGATCGACCGCACCAAGCCGGACGTTCAGATCGGTGGGAACGCTTGGCAGACTTGACATAACCCTCCCATCTTGACACCCATCTCGGGCGGGACAGGCCAATCGCCCCTTCGAATCGGTTCGTTTGCGGACCCTGTTCGTTAAACTGGGTGTTTCACACGTCGCCAAAGCCGAAAAATTTCTCGTTCGTCTTTCCACGCCTTCCGGAGCCAGCACGTCCCGTGTCATCAAGCCCCACCAGCCGCGACGCGACCGACGAAACGGTTCCCGATCCCACGGCCGACAACGCATCCGCGTCCACACCCGGCGATGCGAAGCCGCCGGCCGATGCCGTTCCCGATCCGGTCGCCGACGCGTTGGCCCTGCCCGATGAAGTTGCGACCGAGCCCCTGGCCGACGTTCCCGCAGAACTGCTGGCGGAACTTCCCGCCGTTGCAACCGACGAATCGGCCGACAACCAGGCGAACAAGCGACGTGGGGCGGCAAAGCAAACCAATCGGCTGACCGCCAAAGGCGCGCGGCTGAAAATGAGCCGCTGGCGTGCCCAACTGGCTCGAATCAACGAGTTCGAAAGCGTTCTGCAACCCGAAGACGACGCGTCGCTGCGGAAACGATCGTTGGCCCTGCGTTATCGTGCAATGGCCGGCGAAAAACTGGGCATCTTGTTGCCCGAGGCCTATGCGCTGGCTCGCGAAGCCGGTCGACGCGCCCTTTCGATGCGGCACTACGACGTGCAAATGATCGGCGGCATTTCGCTGTTCGAAGGCCACATCGCCGAAATGCAAACGGGGGAAGGCAAAACGCTGACCGCGACTCTGCCGCTGTACCTGCATTCGCTGGTCGGCAAAGGCGCCCACCTGGCGACGGTCAACGATTACTTGGCCAAACGTGACGCGGAATGGATGCAGCCGCTGTATGCCATGCTGGGCGTCAACGTCGGGATCATTCAAACGCCTGACGACCAGGGATCACGACGGAAATCTTATGCCGCGGCGGTAACCTACGGGACGGCCAAAGAATTCGGCTTTGACTTTTTGCGTGATCGGCTTCTGTTGCGTGCCCAGAACCGCATGCAGACCGAATCGCTGGGCGATGGTGCGGGTGGCTTTTCCGGCAGCGGTGACCAACCGGTGATGCGAGGCATGCATTTCTGTTTGGTCGACGAAGCGGACAGCATTCTGATCGACGAAGCCCGAACGCCGTTGATCATCGGCAGCATCGAAGACAACGTGCGTGACCAGATCGTCGAAACGTACCGCTGGGCGGCACAACACGCGGAAGAATACGAAGAAGACGAACACTACGACATCGACAACGAAACCAAACAGTACGAATTGACCGCTCGCGGCCGTCAAAAGGTCCGGTCGCTGCCTAAACCTGACCTGGTCCGCACGATGGGATTGGTAGATTTGTACGAGTACACCGAACGGGCGATCAAAGTCGCCCAGGAATTCCTACTGAACCGCCAATACGTCGTCCGTCCGGGCGATCAGGGCACCGACGAAATCGTCATCGTCGACGAATTCACTGGTCGTCTGGCCGAAGGACGCAAGTGGCGTGACGGCATCCACCAAGCGATCGAAGCCAAAGAAAACATTGAAATCAGTGTTCCCACCGGCCAAGCGGCTCGGATCACCGTCCAAGACCTCTTTTTGCGTTATCCCCACCTGGCCGGCATGACGGGAACCGCGGCGACCAGTGCCGCGGAGATGAAGAAGATCTATCGAACGCCGGTCATCCGTGTCCCGACCAACCGTCCGCCCCAGCGAAAACAGTTGCCCGACCAAGTGTTCGGCGACATGTTGGCCAAGTTCGAAGCCATCGTCGACGAAGTGAAACGCATCCATGAAACCGGGCGACCGGTGCTGATCGGAACGCGATCGATCGACAAGAGCGAAATCGTTTCCCGGTTGTTGAACGAGATCAACATTCCGCACGAGGTCTTGAACGCGAACAACGTCGAGCGCGAAGCGGAAATCGTTTCGGCCGCCGGCGGACGCGGCAAGGTCACCGTGGCGACAAACATGGCCGGACGCGGTACGGACATCAAACTGTCGGACGAAATCGAAGCGTTGGGCGGGATGCACGTCATCTGCACGGAACTTCACGACGCCGCACGGATCGACCGCCAGTTGATCGGCCGTTGTGGACGCCAAGGAGACCAAGGTTCGTATCGACAGTACCTGTCGCTGGACGACGACATCTTGAAAGTCGGCTTGGGCGTGGAAAAAGCCAAGCGGATGAAAACCAAAGGCGAAAACCTGCGTGGTGCGGCCAACCAGTACGCCAAGATGTTCCGTAAAGCCCAGCGAAAGGTCGAACGCAAGCACTTTCGCGACCGGATGGTGTTGATGCACCACGAAAAGGAACGCAAGAAAATGCAGCGTGAAATCGGCCAGGACCCTTATCTGGACACGCCGGATTGATCCGTCGCAGTGCTGGGAACGTGTGATCTGAAAATTTTCAAGATCATTTTCGACCAACTGCCCTTGACGCATGTTTTCGTCGCTTCGTATTCCCCTGCGTAACCAGGGAACTTCTCTGCGACCGATGTGGCGGAGGATCGTGTTTCTGGAGGCATGGATGATCGCCGGGTGGTAATTCCCAAACGCTGGGAAAAACCACGCGGCCGTCTTCCGATAGTCCGGCGGCCAAGCCAAAACCGGACCGAGCCACCAGAGCCGACATGATTCACCGCGGCGGGATGACGATTGGCCATGGAAGACGCCATCGCCCCGAACGAATCGCGAGATCGGACTATTGAATGTTCGAGACGCCTGAATCGGCAACCCGAAGATCGAACCGAATCGTATCGAAGTCTCACCGCGAAGAAGGAGAGTCGCGTTGAATCGCCCAATCCCCGAGAATACCGCAACAGGGCAACCGACCGGGTGTAAGCGTTGCACCGGTTTCTCGTTGCCACGGAACCGCAAACCACGGATTCGACGTCGACTGGCCGTCTTGCAGGTCGCGGCCGCGTTCGCCGTCGCGCCCCACATGTTGGCCGGCACCGCCGTCGCACAATTCGCCTTGCCCGGCGAATTGTCGACCGCTCCCGCCACCGAAGCTTCGGCACCCGCTGCGGCATCGATCAGCGCCGGCAAAGCGTTGATCCAGAAAGCCAAAGCAGCGGTCGCCGCCAAAGACTACGCCACCGCGGTGAAGCATTACCGCGAAGCCGGCAAGATGACCGCGACCGTCCCCGCACTGGGTCCGGACGTCTTGCGACTGTCCAAACAATTGGCCGACGCCGGTGTCGACAAAGAACTATTGTCGCCGCCGAAGAACTTCAGCGTCGGTGGCGCCAAGCCGATCGCCGCTGCGGCACCGGCCGACGTGAACACTCGGAAGGCCGAAGCGTTGCGTTTGATCGCCGTCGGACGCGCCGCACTTGATCGTGGCGACATCGCAACCGCCGTCACGATGGCCCACCGCGCCGAATCGCTGAACGTTCCCGAATCGGCCTACGCCGCCGGCGAACCTCGCGTCTGGCAATTCATGCTGGACGCCAAATCGGCCGCCAGTAAATCAGGCGTTGCCATGACCGCCGGGACATCCGACGCCGGCAACGTCATGCAAACCCCGTTCAACGGTGCCGCCCCGGGTCAAGCCGACGCCCAAATTGCTCAGGTGCAAAACGCTGTTCCGATCACCGTCGGAACCGGCACCTACGGCGAAGATCTTTACCGCGATGGTCTTGAACTGCTGACCAAGGGCGACGCCCCGGCGGCACGCGAAAAGTTCGTCGAAGCTTGGAAGTACGAAGGCCAGCTTCCCCTCGAAGTTCGTCGCGACTTGCAAGACAAGCTGACCCTGGTGCAGCCTTCTCGCTTGCCCGCGGCCGGCGCGACCGAGCCGAATCGCCCGTTGACGGCGATGGAAAAGGCCGACATGGAAGCACAACGTGCAACCCGTCGCCTGTACCGCGAAGTCACCGCTGAATTGGCCAAGACCAACGACATCAAAACGGATCAACCGCTCGAAGCAATCGACAACTTGAAATCGTTGCTGCGTCGCGTCGAAGGTGCCAACGTCGACCAAGCGTCCAAGCGTTCGCTGGCCAGCATGGTCGAACGTGCCCTGCGTGATCAACAGACATATGTCGAAGCTCACCGAGCCGAAATCGATCTGGAACTGCAAAATGATGCGGTTCGTCGGACGATTGACGAAGAGAACGCTCGCGAAGCGATGATCGATTCCAAAGTCAGTGCTTTGGTCGACGACTACAACGTTCTGATGCGTGAAGGACGCTTCGAGGAAGCCGAAGTCATCGCCAAGGAAGTCGCCGAACTGAAGCCCGACGACACCATCGCGATCAACATGTTCCAGAAAAGCCGCACCGGTGTGCGGATGAAGATGTACAACGAGATCGCCGCCGACAAGGAAGACGGGTTCGCCCGCCAAATGTTGGGCGTCGACGCCAGTGCCGTCCCGATGGATCCGGCCCTACCGTTCCAATACGGCGACGCTTTGGACTGGAGCGAAATGTCACGTCGTCGTCTGCAAGACGGTGCACGCGGACGTGGTCGCACCGCAGCGGAAGAAGTCATCTATCAAAAGCTGGACACGCCGATCGACGCCAACTACGTCAATCAGCCGATCAAGAGCGTGATGGATCAAATCAGTGCACTGACGGACATTCCGATCGTGATCGACAACCGTGCGTTGCAAGCCGAACGCATGGACAGCAGCCAGCCCGTCACGCTGGACTTGCCGGGTTCGATCCCGCTGAAGAACGCGTTGAACCTGATGCTTCGTGATTACGACTTGACCTACATGGTCGACAACGACGTCTTGATGATCACGACCCAGGACGTCAAACGCAGCAACGTTTATCCGGTGACCTACCGTGTTACCGACTTGGTCACGCCGATCCCGAACTTTTCCACGTCGAACGACAACGGACTGCAAAGTGCGATGCAAGCGGCGTATCAAATGGCCAACCCGGTGGCCAACGTCCAAGTCATGCCGGTCAGTGCGACCGACCTGGGTGCCGGCATCGCCGGACCGATGGCCGGAAACCAAAGCGGCATGAACAACCCGATGGCACTGGGACAGTATTCGCCCAGCGGTCTGACCGGTGCGGGCATCCCGCAATCCGAGCCGCTTGGTGGTGGATCGATGGCTGACTTTAGCCAGCTAATGATGCTGATCCAAACCACGATCGAACCGGAAACTTGGGAAGCCATGGGCGGTACCAGCACCATGTTCCCGTACAGTGCCAACCTGTCTCTGGTCGTCAGCACCACCAGTGACGTTCACGATCAGATTTCGGACCTGCTGGAATCGCTGCGTCGTCTGCAAAACCTGCAGATCACCATCGAAGTCCGCTTCATCACGCTTAGCGACACGTTCTTCGAACGAATCGGCGTCGACTTTGACGTCAGCTTCGATGACAACGCTTCGCAACTGCCCGATGATGACAGCGGCCCCGAAGTCACGATTGGTCTGAGCTCGCCGGGAATCCCCACGCCAGACTTGGACATCACGCTTAGTAACAACTTGTTCGAAGCCACGACGCCAACCTTCGGCGGCTTCGACGTCAACAGTGCCTCGTCGATTGGCTTTGCGATCCTGTCAGACATCGAAGCGTTCTTCTTCTTGCAAGCCGTGCAAGGAAACGGGCGAAGCAACGTCATGCAGGCTCCCAAGGTCACCCTGTTCGACGGCCAATTGGCGACGATCAACGATACCAGTGCACGTCCTTTCGTGACCAGTATCACCCCGGTCGTCGGTGACTTTGCCGTCGCACAACAGCCGATCATCACGGTTCTGAACGAGGGTACCCAGTTGCAAGTCCAAGGCGTCGTCAGCGATGACAAACGCTATGTGCGACTGACACTGGTGCCGTTCTTCAGCCAGATCGGTGACGTCAACACCTTCACCTTCGAAGGCCGTCGCAGCACGTCACGCAACGTTGCCGCCGAACGCGATACCAACGGCGACGGAACGATCGACGAAACCGACGAAGAAACCGAAGAGGACATCATCGAAGGTACCACGGTTCAGCTACCGACGTTCGCGTCGACCTCGGTCAGCACGACCGTGAACGTTCCCGACGGTGGTACGATCATGCTGGGCGGAATCAAGCGGCTGTCGGAAGGCCGCACCGAACGTGGTGTGCCGTTCTTCAGCAAGATTCCGTACGTCAGCCGCCTGTTCCGCAACGTCGGTATCGGACGTGAATCGTCCAGCCTGATGATGATGGTGACCCCACGGATCATCATCGAAGAGGAACAAGAACTGATGCAAACCGGTTTCACCTCGCAACGCTAATGCCGTCACCGGCCTTGGCAATCCACTGACAACTGAAAGACTTTCACGGTCCTTCGCGTGCGACGCCAGCGAACTGCAATTCGCTGGCGTCTTTTTTATTGGTTCGGATCAATCACTGACATCCGGATCATTTCGATCGTGTGCATGTCGAAGATCAAAATCCAAACGCGGACATCTGATAGCTGACCACGGTGATCACCACCGCGGCGGCCAAATTCAGAAACAGCCCCGTGCGTGCCATTTCGTCCGTGCGGATCTTTCCGCTGCTGAAGATGATTGTGTTGGGCGCCGTTGCCACCGGCAGCATGAAAGCGCACGACGCGCTGATCGTCCCCGGCACCATGATTGATTCGGGCCGGATTCCGGTTTGAATCGCCATCGCCGCCAAAATCGGCAACAACAGCGTCGCCGTTGCGGTACTGCTGGTCATCTCCGTCATGAAACTGACCAGCAGGCAGACCGTCAAAACGACCACCCACAGTGGCGCGTCAGCGATGAACGTCAATTGTTGGCCGATCGTTTCGCTCAGTCCCGATTGTTCGAATCCTTTGGCCAGCGCCAGTCCGCCGCCGAACATCACCAAGATGCCCCAGGGGATTTGTGCTGCGGTGTCCCAGTCCAACAATCGTGATGTTTCTGTCCTGTCGTCTCGATGGGATGCCGGAACATTCCCGGTGGCCGGAGCGTCGTTCTTGTCAAACGATTTCAGGGTTTCGCCCGCCGGGCAGATGAACATCGCCAATGATGCGGCCAATGCCACCGTCGCATCGCCAATTGAATCGCCGCCGGGCATCCACGCCGACCATCCGCCGTAGGGCCCTTTGCGAAAGATCCACAGCGCCGCAGCAATCGCAAAGATGACCATCACGCGAATCTCGCTGGGCCGCCAAGATCCGACTTCCGGCATCGTGATCCGTCCGGTTTGCGACACTTTTCGCGTCACCCACCACCAAATCAACGGAATCAACACCGCGACGATCGGGATGCCGTACATCATCCATCCCAGGAACGTCATTTGTCGATCGAACGTCGACGCCAACACGCCCATGAAAATCACGTTGGGCGGCGTGCCGATCGGCGTCGCCATGCCGCCGACGCTGGCCGCATAGGCCATCCCCAACAACAACGGCTTTTCTAACGTCGGATCGTTGGCGCGATCCAGGATCGCAAGTGCGATTGGCAACATCATCAACGACGTCGCCGAATTGCTGATCCACATCGACAACGATGCGGTGGCCAGCATGAAACCCAACACCAAACGTCGGCCGCCGGTCCCACCGACCAAGCGGACCATTTCCAACGCGATTCGACGGTGGGCGCCGCTGCGTTCCATCGCCGCCGACAGAAAGAAACCGCCCATCAATAACAGGATCATCGTGTCGCCGTAGGCTGCGGCCACGCTCTTGTGCGACACCACGCCGGCCAACGGGAAAACGACGAACGGGACCAGGCCGACGACCGCGATGTGAAGGCATTCGAAAATCCACCACAACGCACAAATGATCGCGACCGCCGCGCACACACTTGCCGGAAACGACAGTCCGTTCCAATAGCATGCGGCACCGACCAGAAAGGCAAGAACCGGCGCCGCCGGCAGAAACCACGATGAAAGCTTGGATTGCAAGTGCCCGGACCGAATCATTCGCGCGACAACACCACCGGCAACGTCTGCCGGACTGGAAAACGCACGAATCTAACAGCGCCGACTCCGCCCGTGTTTGACGCGGTGCCGGGTCGAGGATTTAAAGGCAGCGCGGGCCTGAATGCTGGCGCATCCAGCTACGGGAAGGGTTCGTCGCATCGGACTAGCCTTCGTCGTCGGCCACGACCAGGGGCACACTCTGGACTTCCTTGTCGCCGTACTTGCCCACCAAACGGACACGCAGCGGACCGTCGCCCCACTGTGATCGCGAAATCGGAAAGCTTGCCGATTCTCCGTCGGCGTTGTCCGCGTCTTGGCCCCAGATTTTCAGCGTCAACGAATCGGCCCCCGGTGCACTTGCCGACACCGTGACCACCTGAGCGTCCGAGGAGGACACGGACAACGTCGGCGTTTCGATCGGTCCCTTCAAATCCAGCGTCTGGCGGTACGATCGCCGGATTCCCAGTGGGCCGCCACTGATCAACGCCAACCGAATGTCCACCGCACCGCTGGCGTCATCGGGGATCCGCAACTTGATTTCGCGGCTGGGGTTGGTCGCGCGGCTGAACCGACCGTTGGCAAAGATTTCCATCCGCTGGGTCGCCACCGGGTCGGCCAACAACTGCGGCGTTTCGGTCTCGATGAAAATCCGGACATCGTCGTCTCGCTGAACCCGCATTGCCACCGTGTCGGTCGACGCTTTGGCGAACGGCTGGCAAACCGGATCGCCCACGATCAACAATTGATACGGCGACGAAAGGGTCAGATAGAACGCTTCGATGGCCGTCACCCCTTCGGCGTAATACGCGTGGATCGAGGGCAAAGGAAACTTGAACTGCAGCGAAAACGGTTCGGTCACCGCACCACTGCTGATCGCCGCACCGGCGTGCAGCAATTCGGTCAACTTGGTCTGCGAAGCGGTTCCGAACGCGGCCCCCAGGCTGGTCAAACTTTCGGCGATCGCCCCTGGCGCCATTCGAAAGTTTCGGTCGCGCAGGTTCATCGTCGCCGTGCCCAACATCAATCCCGCATAGGTTTGCGCGTCGTCGGGCAAAGGCTTTTTGAAGATCGACGGTTTTTGTCCCTGTGACAACAGCCGGCCCAGCGCCGCAGGCAACCCGGGCATCCGCGTCTTGGATCGCACATCACCGGTCTTGGAATATCCGAACACCGCATCCGGAAATGTTCGGTCCGCCGACGCGGCCAATTCCAAGTATTCGACGATCTGATCGACCGTACTGCCTCGCTCATGCACCACGCCCAGCACACAGGACTGCATGTATGGCAATCCGCCTTTGGTGACCGGGATGGGGTAACCGGACGACGTCCAACCTAACTGGCTGTCGAACCCGATCGGGCTCTGCAGCACCGCCGGCGCATCGCTGATTTGATCCAAAGCCTTCGACACTGCCGACATGCTGACCACATCCGACAAATCGTCCGACTGTCGCAGGTACGTCGCGTTGGTCCATCCGGCACGCAGGGCATTGACGACCCACCGGGCCGCGTTGGCGGTATCACCGGCGCGACCGTAGGCTTCAGCCGCACGCACCGACAACGGGCAAAGCGTCGGAAACTCCCGAGCCAAATCAGCGAACGCTTCCGCAGCCGCCTTGGGGTCGTCACTGTTGAGATCGACCACCGCCTGATCGAACCGCTCACCATTTTCGCCGCCAAACGGATTCACAAAGCTGCGTTCGATCGCACCCCGGCAATACAGGTTCGGCCCCCAACCCAAGTACAACGGGTCGTCGGCAAACAGGAAGCGATACAGGTACGTCAGCCCGTTGATGGATCCCAGCGGACGCTGGTACTTCTTTTGGTCTTCGTCGGTCAGCTTGGCCGTGTGTTCATTGATTTTGACCGAGGTCGGAAACCCAGCCGAATAACAAATCACCCGAGCCTGAGCGGCGATCTTTCGCTCGTTCAGCGTTTCCAAAACGGGCTTCAAAATGCGGTTGCGAAAATCGTTCAACGACACCGACAAACCCGTCGGCACGTCATCCAATACGACAACGTTGATCGACGGGATGTCACGCAGGTGTGCGTAATGATTGGCAACCGTCCGTGACGCCTTGCTGTTGCCGTTGACGACCAGAATGACGTTTTCACCGGCCAGCCCACCCCGACATTGCGCGGCCGGACCGAACATTGCGGCCCCCGCGACGATCGCCACGACGCAGACGTTGCGGGCCAAGCCCATCCAGGTCGGGCCAGTCAAGATTTCGTTATTGTTTCGCGATCTTGCCATGGAACTTCGTGAACGCTGTGGATCAAGTTATCGGTGGATTCGGCGGACTCATGCGTCAACGACGCTTCGGGGTCCGACCCGACCGTTCTGGAAAGATAATTGCCCAGCGGGCTGGCCATCATCGCGGGCAACAAAAAGACGTCACCGAACAGCGCCGCCGACAGCAGGCTGAACATCAGCACCGCAAAATGGCTGGTCGGGACAAAATCGCTGAACCAGTACACCATCAACGACAGCCCGCAAATCATTGTCGTTTCCAGCATCGCGATGCCGCATTGGTCCAGCGCACCAAGCGCCGATCGAGGCAGGCTGAGCCCGCGAGCACGCCGTGAACCGAAACGGCTTAGCAGGTGAACGGTATCGTCGACTGCGATGCCCAGCGCCACGCTGGCCGTCATCACCGACCCGATGTCCAGCGGCGAACGAATCAGACCCATCAGCCCGAAAATCGTGACGGTCGGGAACAAGTTCGGGATCATCGCGATCAAGCCGCCTTGAACGCTTTTCAACAACAACACCATGACCACCGCGACGACACCGAAGGCGGCCAGGAAGCTGCGGAACAAATCCCGCAGCATGACTTCTTGGGCCTTTTGAATGATCGCGACTTGTCCGGTCAAATCCACATCGATCTTTTCCGCCACCGCCGGATCGACCTCGAGCGCGGCCAAGGCATCGGCCAGCGCCGCATTGGCCGTCGCGTCGATGCGAGACAGATCGCTGCCGTAATCCGCTTCGACTTTTTGCGGCAACCGAAAACTCAGTCGCCACAGATAGTCGTCATCGCTGTGGGAAATGAATCCCAGCGATCCGAGTGATGAATCGGGATCCCGGATCAACGAACGCGCCACGGTCCGGCTGGCCGATCCGGCCAGCCCACGACTGCGGCTGACCGGCGGAATGAATGACGCCGCCGACAACACCGAACTGATCCGCGGTTCATCGATGGCCGCCTTGTGGACCGCCTGGACGATTCGCAACTGGTCCAGCGGATCGACCAAGTCCACGGCTTCCGTCGACTCCGGTGCATCCACTTGTTCGCCATCACCTGACGCGACAACCGCGGGGGGCTTTGGAAACGTCACCAACAGATCACCACTGACGGTCGCGCCGATGTTTTCTTCGAACCAATCGTACTGGGTGCGAATGAAACTGTCGGGCAAAAACATTCGCGGAACGCTGACGGATGATTCCAGTTGTGTCAGCCCTTGGCCGGCACCGAGCGTGATCAATGCAAACCCAAAAATCATCGGCCAAGGTCGAGCCAAACGCGCCCGGACAAAGTCTTTGTACTTTTCAGCCAACCAGTGCGTCAGCCATTTCGCGGCGACAAAACGAGGCGGACGTTTGGGGCGTTTCGGATCGTCGTTGCGAAAGCCCGCCATCACCATTGCACCGGGCAGACACCACAGCAACAACAGCAGCGACATCGACACGCCAATCGATGCGACAAATCCAAAGACACGGATCGGATGCAAGCGGACCAACGTCAGCGATCCCAGCCCGACCACCGTGGTCCCGACCGCCAACAGACAGGGCACCATGCCGGCCCGCAACGCACGCTTGGCCGCCAACGCCGGTGTCAGGTCGGCAAATTCTTCGGCAGCGTCAAAGTAGTAGTTCGAAAGGTGGATGCCGGACGAGATCGTCAGCACAAACACTAAAGGCGGCAACACGATCAACACCGCATTCATCGGTGTGCCGGTGTAGTAAACGATCGCCAAAACCAGGCCTTCGCACACCACCGCGATCGAAACGATCGTCGCCGTCAGCGGCAACGAACGCAGACACAGAAAACACATCAGCGCGGCCACGATCGCCGACGGCGGCGCGAAAAATTCGACACTCCGCACGCTGGCATCGTCCACGGTCGCCCCGTCGATGGGGCCGCCCACCATCACGATCTCCGTGGGATCGTCGGGGTCTTTGCCGACCGTTTCGGCGACTAAGGATCGCAATTGTGGCAACAGAGACCGGCGATGCGTCGCGCCGATGTCGGTCAAAGCGATCAGCAAACAAGTCTGTTCACCATCCGGTCCGACAATGGATCCTTCCAAACGCCGCTGGGCCGCACCGCGCGGAAAGTTCGCCGGCGACGCCATCATCCGCCGCACGGTGTCTTCGCCGCTGCGAACCCAGATGATCGGGTAATTCGGATCGTGGTAGGGGCCGGTTTCGTCAGTGGGCGGCGGCGAAAGTTCCGAAACGGTACGGGTTTCGACCAAGATTTCGTTGATCCGCTCGGCGATCGCGGTCAGTTTGGCTTCATCCACCGGATAGCCATCGGGCAACGCGACGGCCACGTCATCATTATTGACCAAGCGTATCGGTACGGTGCCATCGGCGGTCGCCACGCCTTCGACGCTAAGCAAATCTACCATCGCGGCGGCCGCGTCCAGCTGTGGGGACTGTAAATCCGCCCCCTCCCAGCTGACCATCAACAGATCGGCCAAGTCGAACCGGGTCATGAACCGATTGAAGACAACCTTTTCGGGCAGGTCATCGGGCAACCAATTGGGCGGACGGTTGACCAATCCGTCCATTGCAGATTTCGTGTGGATGACCGCGGGAACGGCCAAGATCACCAGCAAAACGACGCCGATCGTCAGCCGTCGGCGGTAACGCTGGGCGATTTGACGTGATTCAGCGTCGTCAAATCGGGCCGACCCCAATCCGGACGGGGCGTCCTGCGAACTTTCGGTGGGATTGTCGCTAGCCAATCGTTCGCGGGGGGTTCAATGGAGGTGGGGATCCGACCGGTTAACCTGTCGCTATGCTAACGGTACAAGCAGCGTTCAACCAAGCGTGTCAGCGTGGGAGTTTTTTCGAAAGATGCAAGCCAGTTACGATTGTGTGGTAGTGGGTGCGGGTCCGGCAGGCGGTGCGGCCGCAGCAGTGGTCGCCGAAGCCGGCCACTCGACGCTGTTGATCGAACGCGAACCGGTCCCACGTTTCCACGTCGGCGAATCGTTGATGCCGGAAACCTATTGGCCTCTGCAGCGTCTGGGGCTGAACGAGCGGGTCCGCGATGCGGGATGGCAAATCAAGAAGTCCGTTCAATTTGTGTCCGGTCGCGGCAACGAATCGGAACCGTTCTTCTTCCGCACCCACGACGATCGCGATTGCAGCGACACCTGGCAAGTTGAACGCAGCGAATTTGACAAAATGTTGTTCGACCGCGCCGGTGAACTCGGCGCCGATTGCCAAGACCGCACTCGCTTGATGGATGTCCATACCGATGATGCGGGTCAGGTCACCGGGGTGACGGTGAAAGATTCTGACGGTCAGTCAAAACGAATCGATTGTCGGGTCGTGATCGACGCGACCGGCCAGCAAGCGTTCATCGCGAACAAGCTGGGCCTGAAGCAGATGAACGAAGAACTGCGTAAGGCGGCGATCTGGACTTACTATCAAAACGCTCGTCGTGGTGAAGGCGATAACGAAGGTGCCACGATCATCATGCACACCGAATCCAAGGACGCTTGGTTTTGGTTCATCCCCCAATCGCGCGGGATCACCAGCGTCGGTGTGGTGTCAGACAACGACTACCTGTTGAAAGGACGCGGAACCCCGGCGGAAGTCTTCGCCGAAGAACTGGAACGTTGCCCAGGCATGAAGTCGCGTTTGGCGGATGCGACCCGCGTCGGCCAAATCCGCACGGCCAAAGAGTTCTCGTACATGACGACCCAGCATTCCGGCAAAGGCTGGGTCTTGGTAGGCGATGCGTTCGGTTTCCTGGATCCGGTGTACAGCAGCGGCGTCTACTTTGCCTTGGAAATGGGCGTCCGTGCCGGTGATGCCGTGGCGGAAGGATTGGCGAAGAATGACGTTTCGGCCGATCAACTTGGCAGCTGGTGTGGCGAATTCAAGGAAGGCATGACTTGGCTTCGTAAGCTGGTGTTTGCTTTCTACAGCAAAGACTTCAGCATCGGCCAATTCATGAAGAAACACCCGGAACACCGTGGTGGCGTCACGGACCTATTGATCGGTCGCATCTTTCACGAAAAAGCCGGCAAGCTGTTCCCCGACATGGATGCGATGATTCAAAGCGTCCAGCGTCCCGAATCGGACATGATGCCGACCAACTAGACGGTGACTGCGGGAATCGCACGCTACGACAGAGCGCTGAAGATTCCCTTCGCTCTAGATTCCCGAACCGACCGATTCGGTTCCGTCCCAGACGTCGGTGTCGGGGGGCCCGGCCGGATGTACACGCGTGTGGAGCGTTGACTCCGGTGCAAAGGCTAGTTCGACCGTGCGTTCCCATCGGCTGCGCAGCACGTGCATTTGGTCGGTACTGAATCCTTGGCCGATCAGGCTGGCGATGTGTAACCCCGCGATGACCAACAGGCAGACGGGGATGACGGCCAAGGCCCAGGGTGAATCGCCCATGAACCATTGGACATAACCCCAAATCGCCGCGGCAAAGATGAAACAGCCGGCCGAGAAATAGACCGCCATGAACATCGTCCATATTTCTGGACGGGGCGAGAAACGGCAATACGCTTCGCTTTGCTTGGCCTGGTCCACGCCGGCGGATTCGTCGGCACAAACATGCACCGACAAGTGGGGTGACCAAAACCGGCGTTTGGTTCGCTCGATTTTGAAATCGACCACGTGTCCGGCCGCGACCGCTTGCCCGGAAAGCTCGTCGGTCGCAATGGCTCGTCGGATCCGCCGCATCGCTTCGTCCGGTTCGGCCGGCAACGCTTGGACAAACATCGGCTGCATGCGTAGCGGTGAATTCATCGGCGTTCCGGTGCAGGATTCGGGGGCGGCTTACACCGCAAATCGCTGGGGGCGATACGGCGTCGGATCCAGCGCCGGCGTGGTCCCGCTGATCAATGATGCGACCAACTGGCCCGAAGCCGGCGCCATGCTGATCCCTAGCATATTGTGTCCGGCCGACACGTACACGTTTTCGTACGCTCCGCAGCGACCGATCACCGGTGTGCTGTCGTAAGTCATCGGACGCCAGCCTTGCCAAGCTTCGTCCTGCGGTGCCCCATCGATCGCGTCGGCCACATCGGATCGCAAATAGGTCCGCGTTGCCCCGGTCAACAGCCGCAAGCGTTTGGGCTGGATCGATTCGTCATAGCCCACAAATTCCATGATCGATCCCAGCCTCAAGCGGTCGTTCATCGGCGTCACCGCCACCCGGTGCTGGGGAAAGATCATCGGCGACTGGGGCCCACCGGCGGGCGCGGGCAAGGTGATCGAATAGCCTTTGCCCGGCTGGATCGGTACGGTCATCTTCATCCATCGCGACAACAGCGGTGTCCAAGCCCCGGTGGCGAACAAGAAGACGTCGCCGTCGACCGATTCATTACCGGCGGACGTTTTCAGCTTGGCATGACGGGCGACACCATCCTGGACCACCAAGTCCGTCAGTTCCGCATCGGGAATGAAACGCAAACCACGGCCGCGCAGTGACGAGACCCATGAGTTCAACAACTTGTCCGGGCGCAAGTGCGCGTCGTGTTCAAACCACCAGCCACCGGCCAAATCGTCACGCAGCGCCGGTTCAAGTTCCACCAATTCGCCCGGCCCAAGTCGCACCGCCGATTCGTTGAAACGTTCGCCCAACAGCCGATCCGTCGGGGCGTACGCGTCCAGCGGCTTGGCATCCCGATAAACGAACAACAAACCTCGTTTGGTCCAGTCGCAACGGATATCCGTCGGCGCGTCATCGCTGACCAGTTCCTCGTAAAGCCGCATCGAATGCAGCAACAGCGGTTGGATCGCCGTCGCGGATTCCAGCATGTCCCGCTGGTTACATCGACGGTTGAAGTTCCAAAACCACGACCACAATGACGGATCCAAACGCGGCTTGACCCGAAACGCGCTGGCCGGATTCAACATCGAACGGATCGCCGACCAAGGTGCACCGGGTTCGGCCAGCGGCAAGACGTGGCTGGGACAAACCAGTCCACAATTGCCATGCGAACAAGCCCCGCCGATCGAACCCTTGTCCACGACCACCACGTCATGCCCATCGTTCTTCAAGAAATGAGCCGCGGCGACACCAATGATTCCTCCGCCGATGATCACGACGCGGCGAGACTGAATGTCATGGGGGTTCATATCGTCCATCGAATCGGATTCCGGTCATCGTTTCTGTCTGCGCTGCCATGATGTTCGAAGCGAACACCGGGCCGGCCGAGGATCATGATCGCTTCACCAACGGGCATCGGCGGCCAGCGGGTCGTCAGTGTCAAAAAGCAGCGTCCCATCGGCGGTGATCCAAGCGTCGCCTTGGATGGTCGGAATCACCTGGCCATGATCGGCCGCTTCGTAACTGGCTTCGAACCAAGTCCCCGTCACACTTTGCTGACGCCATTTCTGGCCCGGCTTCAAATGCCCATCGGCCGCAAGGCAGGCGACTTTGGCACTGGTCCCGGTGCCACACGGCGAACGATCAAACTGGCCGCCCGGGCACAGCACGAAATTGCGTCCCGCTGATGTTCCCACCGACTGAAAAAGTTCGATGTGATCGATTTCGCGACCCTGGTCCCCGGAAATGCCCTGACGCTGAAGCGCGGCTTTGATTTGTTGACAATGGATCGTCAACGCGTCGACGTTGGGCATCGTCAGTGGATGATCGTTGTGTTCGGTCAAGAAAAACCAATTGCCGCCCCACGCCACGTCACCGAGAATCGTTTGTCCGTCGTCCAGGGTCACCGCAACGTCATGAGCAAGACGATAGCTGGGCACGTTTTGCAATCGAACCGTGTGTAAGTCATCGGACAATTCGAACTGTACAGGTCCGACCGACGTTTGAATCGTATGGCGTCCCGAATCGATACGCCCCAGATAGGCCAGGGTCACCGCGACACCGATCGTCCCGTGGCCACACATGTGCAGCGGCCCGACGTTGTTGAAAAAGACCACGCCGATGTCTTGAGTGTCGGGCAAATCATCGATCAACAAGGCACCGACCAAGATTTCGCTGCCGCGTGGTTCGGCCAAGACCAGATGTCGAAACGCATCCTGTTGCTGTACCAAGCGACGTCGGCGATCCGCCACGCATTGCGTCCCCAAATCGGGCAACCCGGCAACAATCGTGCGGGTCGGTTCGCCGGCGGTGTGCGAATCGATGAAGTGAACTCTGCGCAGCATCCAAACGATTCCTCGTGCTGGGATCGCCATCGAATCGATGTCCGATTCGTTGGTCGCCGACATGTTGCCCGCTGTCGGCAACGTCCGCAAGCGATCCAGAAAATTTCGTAACCGGTACGACCGGATCCTTTTCCGTTGATCGCCAATTCTTTCTTGATCCGAACAGAACCCCTGATCGTTGATTGGACGAAGAAGCTTGTGAATTGATTCCCCCGCCGTCGAGAGTCAGCCATTTTTGGACGCTCGGCGGCAGGCATCGATTTCGAAGAAGATTGATCCGCTGTCGGTGGGCGACCAACCAAGTCCCGCCTGAAGTCGCCTGATCCGGCCGACAGTGATGGGCAGGTCGTTTCGTGGTTTCCTGTACTGGTGCGTCGTGCACGGAAGCGAAATGGACCAGGCCGCATGGAGGCGGCATCGTCGGCGTTTGGTGCCGGCGGTGCCTGTCTTTTGAATCAGGGTCAGCATCGCCAAAGCAAAACCGTTCATTCCCGGTGATGCGGGCCTGTGATCTTCGTCGATCGATGTCGCAACGTCATGAGGACGATCTGATGATGACCAAAGTCATGCCCCGTTTATCGCGGAAGTGTCACGCCCGCCGCCGACCTTTGGCCCGCCGCCGTCTGGCTTGGCTGATGACCGCCGCATTCACTTTGGCTCCGTCGCTGGGCACATCCGTCGCCGCCCACGATGGCCCCGTCGATCGCTCTTGTGACGTTGCGAAGAATCCCGCCGCCCTTGCCGCCAAGTCAGACTTACGGCCCCTTCCCTTCAGCGGTAAGGGCGGCGTCATGATGTTCGTTCTGGACGAATCGTTTGAACAAACGTCCTGCAAACCGGAACAGTCGCGCAGGGAAGCCGATCCGACGGCACTGTCGATCCAAGATTCGTTGACCTTTGCTGCGTCGACGTTGTCGGCACGCTTCGGTGCCGGTTTGCAACAGATCATCGAACCGCTCAGCCTGACCGCCGCCGATTCACGCGACTTGATCCAGGACGTCCGTGATTTCATCGCCAAGCATGCACCACCGGTGACCGATGCTTCCATCGTCGCACAGGACGTTGCACCGGAGACCGCCGATCCTTTCGCCCCCAGCGATGCCGAAGCAAAACTGCGCAGCCAACTCGACGCGTTGGCACAGTATGAACCGCTGGACGTTGGCCAACCCGATGACGCCGCCCAATCGGCGTCTGAGCAATCGGTCGTCGCCGCCCCAATCGATGATGCCCCCTTTGCCGGTACCGGCCCGTTCATCGTCACACTGGAACAGGCTCCCGAAACGGAGTCAGTCGCGGTCGCAGAAGCGGATTCCCCGAAAGATGCTTCACCCGCCAGCGATTCACCGTCGGAATCGGTGGGGCCCGTTCCTTTTGTCGACGAGATCGACGGTTTAGCCATCTTTGAACCGGCCATCGCGGGCCCGGAACGCACGATTGCCGACCTGATCGCCCAACAGTGGCATCGCCCCGCCCCCATCAAGCAAGAGATCGCCGAAGAAGTCGCCGCTGCCAAAGAAGTCGCAGCCGCTCAGCCTGCCGAGGCGCCGGTGACCGAGTCGTACATGCCGTACGACGTAGCGGCCAAGGACCTTCCGATCTGGGGCTATCAGCCTCTGGTGGCGCGTCCCTTCTGTATTCGCCACCGTGCCGTTTTTGACGACTTCGTCACCGCCCCGGAACCGGAAACCACCGACGATTTCGTTGCTGCGATGCCGCCAACGGATACCGAAGTGATCGGCTCGGGTTTGGCGAAACCAGCCCCGGTGGCCCCCACACAACCAACGACGACACCACAGCAGTGGATCGCGCCGATCGAAGGTTTGGCCGCAGGCTTGGCCGCGGTGACAGGCGATGCTTGGAACGACTACCAGGACCAACAGCGTTCTATCGCCCATGACGTGGTCTTGCTGTCACAGTATGCACGTCAAAACTGGAACCTTCGCGAAATCAGTCGCGGCTTGGTCTCCGCGTCACAGGTGCGTGCCGACGCCAACATTCAACTGGCCGACGCACTTTCGGATCTTCCGCTTCAGCGTCCAGCCGTTGCACCGGAGTTCGATCCCCAACAGTGGAAAGCCGTCGCGGAATTGGCCATCGATTGGTTGAACCAACTGGACCAATGGGGCCAGCGTATCGCAACGGTCCCCGACACCGACGGCACCCTCAACCGCTAGTGTCACCCGCCCGGCATTGATGCGAGATTTGAACCGCTGCGTCTATTGAGTCACCGGCACACGGTTGAGCTTGATGTCAGGCGGCCCGATAATCCCGTTGCCCGCAGCGAGGTCACGGGATGATAGATACGGTCGCCGGATTTCAGTGTCCCGAGGCCTGACGGCCGGCGGCTCAGGCAGAAAGACAGCGACGTCGCGTTTCGAAGTCGCGGACCGTGACCGAAAAGCGGTGTGAATCTTACAGCTTCGGGATCGGGCGGGTGGGGGCCTTTTGTAGCATCCGCGCTTGATCGTCACGGGGTGGGCGCGGGTTGGGGTTGTTGTTGCCCGGACGATTCGGTCGCGGTGGATCGGGGGCGGTGAACTGTTCGGTCCATTGCCAACCGATCGGCGTGGACAGTTCTTGGCTGGCCAGCAACGCCCAAGGCGTCTTGGGATGGTTGTCGACGACACTCTGCAGCAGCGTCTTGGCCGTTTCGGCTTCACGTTGCCAGCGGCTGCCCACGGTGATTTCATCGGCGGGCTTCAGGACCCATGTGTTGTTCTTTGCATCGCTGAACGCCATCCCACGTTTCGCCTTGGCCAACATTGCGTTGTAGGTTTCGGTGCGAACCTTTTGCGCCAACACACGTCCCATCGCCAAGTCGAAACCGGCTTGCCAACGCGGACTGGTTTCATCATCCCGATGCTCCATCCCCGGCATCAACGTTTGGGCCATCATCAACAACGTCGGTTCCAACTTGGCGGCGTCCTGTTGGGCCCGCGTCAGGTCGGCGACCAGCCCGGCGTCATTGCGTTTGACGAAACGCGTGCGTGGCGCGTCGATCCCCTGGGCCGGTTTCATCCGCGCCGCTTGCACCAACGCTTGACGCAAAGGACTTTGACGGACGAATTCCAGATAGTCTTTGGGGCTGAGATAATCCGGCCGGTAACGTGACATCACGTCGGGATCAAAAAAGTACCGCAGGTCGGACGCATACGGATCGACTTCGCCGCGATACACCGCGCGATTCATGTTGCGGTTCGGGTGAACGGTGAAATAGATCCCACCGGTTTCATAGCAAAGCCGGGTCAACGCATAGGGACCAAACCCACTGTCGACGGTCGGTTCTTGTTGGAAGTCGCCGGTGAAGCCGACTTGCACTCGCTCGGGCAACAGCGTCTCCGGTCCCTGATCGACTTCGGCCCAACGAGCGGATTGATCGAACCGCGGATCGGGGTCGACGTATTTCACGTACGTGTGTTCGCGGCCAAAGGGTGCCGGGACTCCGATCACGTGCACGGGGATGGCGTAGCGACGACAGGTGCCGATCGCCCGCTCCAAACGCTCCGCGTCGTCGCCACGTTCGTCGGTGACCACGATGAAGATGACGTTGCGGGCCGGGCCGTCGCCGGTGTTTCGTCGAAAGCGTTTGAATTCGTTGGCGGCTTCTTCCACCGCCGTGAAGACGCGTTCGACGCCGGAGGAATCGACATTGATGGAGTTAATGATTTGTTTGATCGCCCCCAGATCGTCGCTGGGTTTCTCGTTGTACAGCTGGACGGTTTGTCCGAAGCCGACAATGGACGTCAACAGCGGGACGTCGACCCCCTTGCGTTCTTTGAACCGTTCGTCGTTTTCTTGGACGATCCCTAGTTCTTCATAGATGCGATCAAAGCGTCCGATGATTTGCTGGCGTTGTCGGTGCAGCGAACCACTTTGGTCGAACAGCCAAGCGACCAGAGTCGGACGTTCTTCCATCGACTTTAGGATTTCAAACGTGATGCGATCGATCGCCCCGGCGGCTCCTTGCGTGCCTTCGCCGACTTTGCCCTTTTGGTTGGTCAGCCGTTGCATGGGCGCGACGGGCTGAGAGAACACTTCGCTGGCGATCACTTGGCCGAAGTCCACCGGCGGCGTGTCGACCGGCGAAGGGATCTCCGCGATTTCGGCGAACTCGATGGCGGTTGCCGTTGCGGCTTCGGACACGCTTAGCGAATCGGCGCCAATGCTTTCTTCCGGGTCGTCGCTGTACTGCAGCGTGTCGATCAAATTGACCGGATCCGGAACATTCTCACTCTTGGCCGCCATCAGCGCGACCTGTTCTTCGACCGGTTGGTGCAGCCGGACAAGCGCCAGGGTCAGTACGACGATCAGGTGCGCGACGATGCTGGTGACCAAGACGGCCGCCCAATCGCTGGCCCACCACGGCGGGTCATCCCAGTCATCCAATTCGTCCCAGTCGGGATCGGTGCCGTCCGCCGCGTCGCCCATCGAATCGTGGGGCGTCTGCGCATCGGCCGCCTGGGCGTCATCGTCCAGACGATCCGGCGGGATCGCCGTGACGGCGGCCGGAGTGCCTGTCGGCGTCGGTATTTCGGGGGGCAGCGTCGTCGACATTCAATCAGTCTGACCCGATCCGCGGGCGGATGCAATCAGAATGGAGGAGCAGGAAGAGGGCATTTTTGGAACGATCGAGCATCTACATTGTACTCATTGTCGCAGGCCACACCGTCATCGGCGGCATGACGGATGCACACCAACGGCAAAGCCCGAGTATCGCGTCAACGTTCGCCCCCGTGCGATGATTCGTTGCAACCGATACATTCGTTCGTTCCGTTTCCAGCCACGCGACAACGGATGGCGTGGCATGCCCAAATTACAAGAACCCGTAGCGAGCCCCGTTAGTGAGCGGTCGTCTGATTGCGATTGGTGATATACACGGTTGCACCGTTGCCTTGGAAAATCTGCTGCGACACGTCCAACCCGATCCGGACGATCTGGTCGTCGCCTTGGGCGATTATGTCGATCGTGGTCCCGATTCGCGTGGTGTGATCGATCGACTAATCCAATTGGGCGGTCAGACTCAGTTGGTCTGCCTGATGGGCAACCACGAAGAGATGATGCTGGAGGTGGTTCGCGGGGAAGCCCCGCACCACGAATGGCTGAAGCACGGCGGGATTGAAACGCTGGACAGCTATGGTTTTGACGGCGATCTGGATTTTCTGCCGCCTGAGCATCAGAGCTTTCTGGATAACCTGGGCGACTTCTTCGAAACCGATGCGTTTTTCTTTACGCACGCCGCGTACGATGCGGGGCTGCCGCTGGAACAACAACCGGTCGATCTGCTGCGTTGGCACAGCCTGATGCGGGGCGTCCCGCCGCAGCATTACAGTGGCAAGACGGCGATCGTCGGCCACACGGCCAACCGCGACGGTGAAGTCGTCGATCTGGGGCACCTGATCTGTCTGGACACGTATGCCTATGGCGGACAATGGCTGACCGCGATGGACCTGAACGAGCGATCATTCTGGCAGGCCAACCAGCAGGGCCAAGTTCGCGTGTCAGAGTAGGGGCAGCGTGTCACAGTAGGGGCAGCGTGTCACAGTAGGATCAAGCAGTTCGCTTGGTGGCCAAGGCGACTCAGAGTTTTCCTCACCGCGGGATGTTCGAGTCAAAGCGAGGGGAGGGCGCGCCACCCAAAGCACCCGCCCCGGAATCTCGTTCCTCGATCCCGACCGTCCCGCAAGCGGGAGGATGAAGTGCTGAAACCATCAGCATTTCGTTGCCAAAGTCTCCTTCCGCTCTGGGCAAGTCGCGTTCGACCCGTGATCGAGTTCCGTCACCGCACTCGCCGTGTCTTGCCTGGCTTCTCATTCAGTCGTCGGCAAAACCGTCACAACCGGTAAACCTTGCCAGATTTATTTCATCGTCACGACCGTCATGGTCGAAGTTGAAGGTACGACGACAGCTCGTAGCGGCGCCACCGGTTTTGCGCCGCGATCCGTGTGGCTGTGGTCGTGTTCGTCCATCAACTTCTCGCCTGCCGAGATCAACGCGATGACCACCTGGCCGATTGCAAACGCCGCCGAATTCAACGACGCCCGCACCGTTCCGCCCGCCGACCGATCCGCCGTCGCGACCCGTTGGGTCCGCCGAGGCGTGATGGCTTTGGCGACGGTGGCCGTATTTCATGCGACCGCCGCGAACGCGCAGGGCATTCGAATGAAGAAGCCCGATCGCGGGACCTATCAGCCGCCGGTGTCCGACGCCGTCGCGGCCGATGACGACCGTTACCGCGAAGTCGACGACGCACGATATCACCGATCCAAAGCCGGATTGGTGGACGCCAGCATCGATCCCGGGATGACGGTGGCACCGGAACCACAACTACGTCCGGTATCCCATGCCCAATCAGTCGCGCCCGATCCGCCGTCGCCGATCCCAATGGTCAGCGAATCGGTTCCATCATCGATCACATCGCCGACGGTATCGGCCGATGCAATCGCCGGTGAGGTCTTCTACGACGGGCAGTACTACGGCGAACCCGCTTGCGGGATCGAATCCACCGCCTGTGATGCGTTGACGTGTGACAGCGGAATCGCCGGATGTGATTCGCTGACCTGTGACGGGTGTTCGGCGTGCCGACCGACCGGATACATCGTACGCGCCCCGCATCGTTGGTTCGGATCGATTGATTTGCTGTCCATGTGGCGAAAGGGCGATCGGTTGCCGCCGTTGGTGACGACCGGATCGACGGGCAACTTGGACGATGCCGACACCACCGTGTTGGCGGGCGACCGAACCGTGTTCGAAGGCGCCACGATGGGCGGCCGTTTGATGATCGGGACTTGGTTGGATGAAGCCCAGTGTCGAAGCCTGCGATTCCGTGCTTGGGCGGTCGGCGAAGACACGTACAACTTCAGCGCCGACGAATCCGATTTTGACGTGCTGACGCGACCGTTCTTCAATGTCAGCGACGGTGACACACCGGGCAACGAGACTTTGCAGATCGCCTTTCCCGATGTCGCGTTTGGATCGGTCAGCGTGAACGGTTCCAGCAACGTGGCCGGCGCGGACATCGCCGTCTATCAACCTTGGATGCGCGGCTTTGCCGGTCGAGTCGACGTGTTGTACGGATACCAGTACATGCGTTTCGACGAATCGCTGCGGATCCATTCATCCAGCACTTCGATCGATCCCAACGTGACGTTGCCGCCGATCGGATCGATCATCGATGTCACTGACACATTCGACGCGGAGAACGAATTCCATGGCGGCCAAATCGGCTTGGCCACCAGTCACACGTCCGGGTGCTGGTCATTCCGCAGCCTGTTCAAATTCGGCTTTGGATCGCTGCAACGTGGCGCCCGCCGCAGCGGAACCACGGTCACCAGCGTCGACGGCAACCAGTCGATCATCAACGAAGGCTTGCTGGTCCGCAGCACCAATTCGTCACCGCTGGACGACAACACGTTCGGATGGATTCCGGAAATGGATCTGTCGCTGGGCTGGCACCGCTTTCCCCGATTCGACGTCAAATTCGGCTATCACTTGATCGCCATGACCGATGCCCTGCAGGTGTCGGGAATGATCGACCCGGACCTGGCCGTCAACAGTGCGATCCCGCCGACGGGCCAGCAGAGTCCAGCGTTGGCAATCCGCACGGACACGATCTATGTGCACGGCATCCACCTGGGGTTGCACTATTCCTACTAGGCACTGCTTATCAATTGGTAACCCGAAGCGTCAGCGAGGGGCCGAAGTTATTCATTCATCAAGAATCCCTCGCTGACGCGTCGGGTTACCGTTTTCATTGGCCTTCGTGTTGAATTGATAAACAGTGCCTAGCACGTAGCCAAGTCTCTCCGAGACTTGTATCCAAAGCTCACGACCTCGGCGAGGCCGGGCGACGTGGTGCACACGCGAAAGTCGCGCAGTCCTATCGGGATCGCGAAACGCTCATGCGGACGTACCGGCCCCCCATAAAAACGCGGCCAATTCTCAGCATCAAATTCAGGTTGATTTGGCCGCCGTTTGAGGGATCGCGGGAAGTATCGACCAAGCGCTACAATGAACTGTTTAATCACCTGGATCCCCCAGGTCGCCCGTCATTCCCAAAGGTTCACAGCGTCTTGCCCGTCCAATCCGAACGCTTCTCCACCGCGCCGATCAGCCGTCTGGTCGGGTTTGATGTCCAGCCGCCGGCCGACCCGGATTCCGGCACGCCGCTGGGTCATGCGGTCGTGCGAATCCAGTGTGGTCCCCAGCACCATAACCCGATGGGACGGGTGCACGGTGGCTTGGTGTCGGCGTTGGCCGATGCGGCGATGGGCATCGCTTTCGGCCGCACGCTTTTGGAAAGCGAAGACTTTTCGACGATCGAGATGAAGATCAACTTCATCCGGCCGGTCAAAGACGGCTTGCTGACCGCGACCGCAACGGTGGTCGAACGAGGCCTGCGGATCGGTTTTGTTCAGTGCGACATCACCGGCCCCAAGGGCAAGCTGGTGGCCACCGCGACCAGCACCTGCACGGTGCTGTCCCAGTCCTGATCACGAGTTTCGCCGCTTCGAGACTCGTCGCACACCAGCGACGGCGGTCAAGGCCGGCAACCTGGAGTGTCTGGGAAACCGGGACCCGAGGATTTTCCAGCGCGAATTGATCCAAATTCGCCTTTCGGATCGGGGAAACATCCTGCTAGTTTCCCGCTGTGGCGGCGGATCGGATCTCCGTGGCCAATCCGCAGGCACGTGCCGCGGATCCACCGGACTTTGCAGTCAACACAACGGGCGTCAAGGATGATGCGACACGCAACGGTCATGGCGATGGCCTTTCTGACCTGGCACGGCATGACAGCCGGCTTTACCGCACCGGCCCAGACGGCGAATCAGCCGCAGGAACGGATCGCTTCGGCATCGCGATCGGGCGGACAGCAGGCCCCCGACCAAAACGAAGCTCTGGCACCGTTCCAGTTGTCCGCGGCCGAACAAGCACGCTTGGACCAAATCCTGGCGGCTTGGGAAAAGCAAAGCGGCAGCACCAAGACCCTGGAATGCACGTTCCATCGTTACCACTATGACACCGCATCGGCACCGGCCGGAATCTATGCGTCGGCATCGCTGGGTCAAATCAAATATGCCGAACCGGACAAGGGTCTGTTCCGCGTCGACCAGAAGGTGTTTTACAAAGGCATGGAAGGCGGCAAGCCACAACATGCCGCCATCGACGGCCAGTTCGGCGAACACTGGGTGTGTAACGGCAAAGAGCTGTTGGAATTCGACCGCAGCAACAAAGAATGCCGCATCCAAGCATTGCCGCCGCAATTGCAGGGTGCCGGGATCATCGACAGCCCGCTACCGTTCGTTTTCAACTTGAAAGCCAACGACATCAAGCAGCGTTATTGGGTCCGCCAAGTGATGGCTCCCAAGCCTGACTTGATCATGATCGAAGCTTGGCCGAAACGTCAGCAAGACGCGGCCCAATACAAGCTGGTTCAAATCGTGTTGCAACAAGACACGTTCTTGCCGGCCGGTTTGGTGATGTACGCCCCCAACTATGACGCTCGTACCGCACCGCACCGCGACATCTATGAGTTCAGCAAAGCGACTCGCAACGGCAGCATGAACCGGTTGAGCAACTTCATGAACAACTTCATCCCGGAAAAGCCGCCGTCGGATTGGAAGATCCACCGCGACACGTTCGCGCCGGGCAACTGACGCACGCGTGAAAATCACGACGGCAAGTCTTCTGGGAACTTCATCCCTGTGACTTGAGTTCGGCACCTGTGATGCCGAGAACCAGACGTTGTGAATGTTGGCTATACTGGACGCCGCATGAAGCCGCATCGGTCCACTGGATCGATGCGGTTGTTTCGTGTCCCACCGGCCGTGTCGCCTCACGGCACGCCAAGCGTTCCGCCCGCCAACTTTCCATCGACGGTTTCATCGTGCCCAAGATCCCTTCGCTCTCGGTCTTCGCGGGGCTCGCACTGTGCGTCCTGCAGCTTCAAAGCATCGCCACCGCCGACGACCAAACGCCCAAGAAACCCAACGTCTTGATGATCGCCATCGACGATCTGAACGATTGGGTCCAGCCGCTGGGCGGACACCCGCAAGTCAAAACGCCGGCGATGCAACGCTTGGCCAGCCGCGGGGTCACGTTCACCAACGCCCACTGCCAGGCACCGCTGTGTAACCCCAGCCGCACGTCGATCATGACCGGTCGTCGACCGACGTCCACTGGTGTTTACGGATTGGCGCCGTGGATCCGCAACGTCGATGAACTGTCGGACTTGGTCACAATGCCCCAGCACTTTTCCGCCAACGGGTACAAGACGCTACTGGGCGGAAAGATCCATCACGGCGGACACGGACGCGGCAAAGGTTCCGATGCCGAAGCCGACGTGTGGGGACCGCCGGCACGTGTCGGCGCCAAACCGGAAAAGAAACTGATTCCACCGACACCGGGCGGTGATCACCCGCTGATGGACTGGGGGACGTTCCCGCACCGCGACGAAGACAAAGGCGACTGGGTGGTCGCATCCTGGGCCGTGGATCAACTGGATCAGCTTTCCAAAACGCGTGACCAACCGTTCTTTTTGGCCGCCGGATTCTTCCTGCCGCACGTGCCCTGTTATGTCAGCCAAAAGTGGTACGACATGTACCCGTTTGAATCGCTGACCATGCCGCCGATGCCCCCAGGCGATCGCGACGACACCCCAATGTCATCGTGGTACATCCACTGGGAACTTCCCGAACCGCGGACCAGTTGGCTGCGTGAAAACAATCAACTGAAAAACCTGACACGGTCCTACCTAGCATCGGTCAGTTTCGTTGACAGCCAAGTCGGCCGCATCTTGGACCAGTTGGACGCCAGCGGACTTTCCGATTCGACCATCGTGGTGTTATGGAGCGACCACGGATACCACATGGGTGAAAAGGCCGTTTCGGGCAAGAACACCTTGTGGCAACGCAGCACGCGAGTGCCGTTGATCATCTCCGTTCCCGACGGATTGACCGATCATCAGATCGCCGCCAACGTCAAATGCGAATCACCGGCTGAGTTATTGGATTTGTATCCAACGTTATGTGAATTGACCGGTTTGTCGGTCCCCGAGGGTCAAGAAGGTTTAAGCCTGGTTCCGCAACTGGAAGACCCCGCCGACGTTCGCGAGCGCCCGGCGATTTGCACGCACAATGCCGGCAATCATTCGGTGTGCGATACGCGTTGGCGTTACATCGTTTACGCCGACGGCGGCGAAGAATTGTACGACCGGGCGGCCGACCCTTTGGAACACCGAAACCTGCTGGCCGGCGATAGCGATCGATCGCAATACGATTCCGTAGTGAAGCGTTTGTCGGCGTATCTGCCGGAAACGGAAAAACCGTTGGCCCCGGGCAGCGCGCACCGCATCCTGGAAAAACGCGATGACGGGTTCTATTGGCAGGACAAAAAAATCGTCATGGAAGACTGGGTGCAATAGACCCAACCGGAAATCGCGTTCTCAGAAATCGATCGAATCGGCGATCGGCATCAGAAAGATTTTGCCATCGCCGATCTGACCTTCCGTCCCCGTTTTGGCGACCTTGCCCAGAGTTTCCAAGACGGATTCGATGTCTTGATCGCTGACGACCATTTCCAGAATGATTTTCCTCAGCAGGTCGACCTTGTATTCGTTGCCACGAAAACTGGGACGTTGACCACGCTGGCGGCCATAGCCGGTCGCATCGCTGATCGTCAAATTCTGGACGCCCAATTCGGCCAGCGCATCACGCACGGTCGACAGCTTAGTCGGTTGGATCACGGCGCGGATCAAATGCATGACGTCGGCTCCTGTGCGGACGAAGTTTCCAGCGACCGATTGATCGCATCGACCATGGCTTGTGTGTCGATCGCTTGGGCGTGCAAGGATGCCAAGTCGTCTTCGCCGATCAGCGTTTCGATCATGCGAATCTCTTGATGCCCCTCAAAATCCAACTGGTCGACTTTGCCCGACGCGTCGTGGATCCAACACCGTGCGGGCTTGTCCGGCCAAGGTCGTGAAAAGTCGTCACAGATCAGGGACGCGTCGCTGCCGGCGATTTCAAACCACTTGCGCGTCGCGGTATCGTAGCCGCAGGAAATGGTGGCCGACCGATCATCATCGAATCGCAGGACCGCGGTACAGCGGATCGGCACGTCGCCACGATAAACGGCCGTCGCCATGACATCGCGACAAGGTTTGCCAAATGCGAAACGTGCGACGCCACAGGCATACCAACCCAAATCCAAGACGCATCCGCCACCGAGTTCCCGTTGCAGACGGTGTTCACCGGATTGGAAAGGCTCGAAAAAGGAAATCGCCACGCTGACATGACGCACCGTTCCCAAACGGCCGTCGCGGATCAGATCCGCAAACGCGGCGGTGCGGGGGTGATGCAGCCAACCGGTCGCGTCCAGCCAACGGACACCGTGTTGCCGGCAGGCATCATCGATCTGTGCGACTTCGGCGGAGTTCATCCCCAGCGGTTTTTCGCACAGGATCGATTTACCGGCTTCGGCGGCCGCCACGCACCATTGGCGATGCATCGACGGCGGCAGGGACAGATACACCGCGTCAACGTCATCACGGGACAACAGGTTTTCGTAACCCTGCACCGCGTCGGCGATCGCGTACTGTGACGCGCACCACTGGGCACGCTCCATCGTGCGGCTGGCCACCGCGGTGACTTCGCAACCCGATGTCGACTGGATGTCGGCGACCAAGCGGCGGGTGATGCGGCCGGTGCCGATCAACCCGAATCGGGTCGTTGAAGCAGATTCCTTGGTCATGATTCCTGTGCCGCTTTGAAACGCTGTCCGTTTTCCACGTAATGCTGCATGTTGCTGGTGATCCGATCGCGATCGTCTTCGGTGACGTCACGGATCACTTTCGCCGGCACACCGACGGCCAAACGGCCGGCGGGGATTTCCGCGCCCTCGGTCACCAAAGCTCCGGCGGCCACGATCGCACCAGCGCCGACCTTGGCACCACTTAAAACAATCGCGCCGATGCCGATCAACGCATCGTCTTCGACCGTCGCGCCGTGGACGACCGCACTGTGGCCGATCGTGACGCGACGCCCGATTTGACAAGGCAACCCGCGGTCGGTGTGCAGGACCGATAGATCTTGCACGTTGGAATCTTCGCCGACGACGATCGGTTCCAGGTCGCCACGCAGCACCGCGCCGAACCAGACGCTGACGTTTTTGCCCAAGCGGACGTCGCCGACCACCGTCGCGGTGTCGGCGATAAAAGCGGACGGGTCGACCAAGTCGGCGTTGTATCGGGTGGGATCGGGCATGGATATCCAGGTGGTCGGGTGGGCCGCTCGCGGGTGGACGGACGGCCTTAGGTCGTATTTTTCAGGCGCCAAGTATCCTCGGATGGGCTGTCCGGGGACCAGGGGGCCTGCGCGGGCTTGATCCGCTGCCACAATCCGATCGCACAATTGACGAACCGCCCCCGGCGCGTTGTACTCGACCAACTTTCCCAGTGCTTTATCGCCCTCGGGGCGATCCACCGACAGTTCACCACACGGAAGCCGAACTCGAACGAATGGCGAAGACCGATCCCACGCAGACCATTCGCGTCAAAGGGGCCCGAGAGCACAATCTGCGTGACGTCGATCTGTCGATCCGCCGCGGCGAATTGGTGTGTTTCAGCGGCGTTTCGGGCAGCGGCAAATCATCGCTCGCGTTCGACACGTTGTACGCGGAAGGCCAGCGGCGGTACGTCGAAAGTCTCAGCAATTACGCCCGGCAATTCATGGGCCAGATGCCCAAGCCGGACGTGGACTTGGTATCCGGGCTGAGCCCATCGATTTCGATCAGCCAAAAGTCGACCGGCAACAACCCGCGATCCACCGTCGGCACTATCACGGAGATCTATGATTTTCTGAGGGTTCTGTACGCACGGGTCGGCAAGAGCTATTGCCCACGGTGCGACGTCCCGATCGCATCCCAAACGCACGACGCGATCGTCGGCCGCATCGCCGAAGCCCCGATTGACGACACGCTCTGGATTTTGGCTCCGCTGGTGCGCGGCAAGAAGGGCGAATTCAAGGATCTGTTTGAAGACCTTCGCAAACAAGGCTTCACCCGCGCCCGGGTCGACGGCGAAACGATCTTGCTGTCCGAACCGCCACCGCTGGACCGTCATTCACGACACCATGTGGAAGTCGTCGTGGACCGCATCCCGCCGGACGATCGCGACCGCGGCCGGTTGGTCGAAGCGGCACAGATGGCGACGCGTCTGGGCGAAGGCACGATGATGGTGTCGTTGACCGACGAGAACGCTGCCCAAGCCGGCACGGTCAAAGACGACCGGTTGTTCAGCATTCAAAGTTCATGCCCGTCGTGCGGCACCAGCTATCGGCCGCCGTCACCGCAATTGTTCAGCTTCAACAGCCCCCAAGGGATGTGCGAATCCTGTGACGGGCTGGGCCGACTGTACACGTTCGTTCCCGAATTGTTGGTCCCCGACGAAAAGCTGTCGGTCCGCAAAGGCGCCATCGTGCTGCTGGGCAAATGGGGCGACATGGGACGGTACCGACGCCACATCTATCGCGACGCGGGTTTGGCACTGGACCATCGTTTCGGGTTGGAAAAGGGCACGATGCTGGAAGGCAAGTGGCGCGACTTGCCCCCCGAAGCCCAACATGCGTGGTTGTGGGGCATCGACGAAGACCTGGAGTTCACATGGCGGGGCGGTCGCAAGTCACGTAAGTACGTCGGTCGCTTTCGTGGCTTCATTCCCGAATTGTTGGAACGGTACAAGACGACGCGCAACAAGATGCAGTTGCGTCAATTCGAAAAATACATGAGCCGGATGGATTGTCCGGACTGTGAAGGCCGACGGCTGAACCGCCAAGCGTGCAGCGTCCGACTGGCCACGCAATCGATGCGTTTGACCAAGCCCGACCGGACAGCGGAGTACTCGCTGCCCGAATTGTGCGAATTGTCGATCGACGAACTGGCCGAGTTTTTCATTGACGTCGATCTGTCGCCCACCGACGCCCGGATCGCCGCCGAAGCCCTCAAGGAAATCCGTTCGCGGCTGGGTTTCTTATTGGGCGTTGGGTTGGATTACCTGACGCTGGCTCGCACCGCGCCGACCTTGTCCGGCGGCGAATCGCAACGCATCCGCTTGGCCGGCCAGATCGGTTCGGCATTGGTCGGCGTGCTTTACATCTTGGACGAACCGTCGATCGGTCTGCACGCCCGCGACAACGACCGGCTGATCGAAACATTGCTGCGTTTGCGCGACGCGGGCAACACGTTGATCGTGGTCGAACACGACGAAGACACGATGCGGGCGTCGGACACCATCGTCGACTTTGGTCCCGGCCCGGGCGTCAAAGGCGGTCGCGTGGTGGCCGCCGGCAACATCGACGATGTGACGTCATCGCGTCGCAGTGTGACGGGTCAATTCTTGTCAGGCCAGCGTCAGATCACGCCGCCGGAAACGCTGCGCGAAATTTCCGACGATGCACAGCTGACGATCCGTGGTGCTCGCTTTCACAACTTGAAAAACGTCGATGTTTCGATCCCGCTGGGCACGGTGACTTGCGTGACCGGCGTGTCGGGCAGCGGCAAAAGTTCGTTGATCGGTGGCATCCTGGAACCCGCGCTTCGCCGCGATCTGAACCGTGCCGAAAGCGAACCGGGTGAACACGATGCGATCGAAGGCATCGATTTGCTGGACAAGACCATCGCGATCGACCAATCGCCGATCGGCCGCACGCCACGCAGCAATCCGGCAACGTACGTCAAAGTCTTTGACGAAATCCGCAACCTGTTCGCCCAATTGCCCGAAGCGAAAACACGCGGCTACAACGCCGGTCGGTTCAGCTTCAATGTTGACGGCGGTCGCTGTGCGGCCTGTGACGGCAACGGCGCGAACAAGTTGGAAATGGATTTCTTGGCCGACATCTGGGTCACTTGCCCGGTTTGCGGTGGGCGACGTTACAACCGCGAAACGCTGTCGGTCACCTTCAAAGGAAAATCGATCGCCGATGTTTTGGAAATGGACATCAGCGAAGCGTTGGATCTGTTCATCAACGTCCCCAAGATCGCAGAAAAGCTGAAGACGCTGGTCGACGTCGGCCTGGAATACCTGAAACTGGGGCAACCGTCGCCCACACTGTCCGGCGGCGAAGCCCAACGGATCAAGCTGTCGCGTGAACTGTCCAAACGCGAAACAGGTCACACGCTGTACGTGCTGGATGAACCCACGACGGGTTTGCACTTTGCCGACATCGAACTGTTGCTGAAAGTCATCCATGGCTTGGCCGATCGCGGCAACACGATCGTGATCGTTGAACACAACATGGACGTCATCAAGACCGCCGACTGGGTCATCGACTTGGGCCCCGACGGCGGCAGCGGGGGCGGCACCGTCGTCGCCGAAGGACGACCGGCCGACGTGGCCAAGGTCGCCGAAAGCCACACCGGTGCGGCGTTGGCCAAAGCGATGGGGATCAAGCGGCGTGGCAAAAAGACGAAATCCAAATCGACGTCCGGCGGCACCGCTCTGGCCGCACCGTCGGCCAAGGCTCGCACGCACGTCGTGGTTCGTCATGCCGAAGAACACAACTTGAAATCGGTCAGTGTCGACGTCCCCCGCGATGCGATGACGGTGTTCTGCGGCCCCAGCGGCAGCGGCAAGACGTCGCTGGCGATGGACACGATCTATGCCGAAGGTCAACGACGCTATGTCGAATCGTTGTCGTCCTATGCCCGGCAATTCATCGGCCAAGTGGAAAAGCCACACGTCGAATCGATCGAAGGTTTATCGCCCGCGGTCGCGCTGGAACAACGTAACCTGGGCCATTCACCACGCAGCACCGTCGGCACGGTGACGGAGATCTATGACTACTTGCGGATCCTGATGGCACGGCTGGGCACGATGTACTGCCCGGACTGTCAGCAACCGGTCGGCACCCAAACGCCCGACCAGATCGTCGACAAGGTCATGGCGTTGCCCGCGGAAACCAAAGCGTTGATCTTGGCCCCGATCGAAGTCCAGGCGGGCGAAGCCAGCTTGGATACCTGGGCGTCGCTGCGCAGCACCGGATACCACCGCATCCGCGTCGACGGCAAAACCATTCCGCTGGAAAACGCCCCCGCACTGGACCCTCGCAAACGCCAAGTCGTCGAAGTCGTTGTGGACCGGGTCGTCATCCGCGACGACGAAGTCTCGCGTATCAGCGACAGCGTTGAACAAGCGTTGTCCCTGGGTGTCGGCATCATGCGAGTCGCCATCGTGCATGCCGACCGCGATGAACCCAACTGGGACGTGCAAACGCACAGCCAACATTTGGTCTGCGGCTGTTGCGGACGTTCATTGACACCGGTGTCGCCGCACCACTTTTCGTTCAACTCGTCGATCGGTTGGTGCCCACAGTGCGAAGGATTGGGATCGCAAACGGGCACGAATCCTGCCGCGTTGTTGCGGTCGCCGATGATGAATATGCGTCAAGGCGTTTCGCTGCTTTGGCCCGACGTGGCCAAGCCCTTGTCGGTCGCGATGCTGCGTGCCTTGTCACGCACGACCGGCATCGATATCGACGTGCCGTTTGACGAACTGAAAGTCGTCCAGCGACGCCAATTGTTCCACGGAACCGGCGGCATTTGGGTGGAGGTACGTGCCGATGACTTTGACGATCCAGACGATGCGACGTCGATCCGTCCCGCCGGCGGTTCGTCCGTGTTGTTCCGCTATCAATTCAAAGGTTTCTATCCGGCCCTGGCCGAAGCGGCGCGTTTAACGCCGGGACTGCGTGGCAAGCTGGAAAGCTTTACCGACGAAATTGCGTGTTCGGCGTGCGACGGATCACGGCTGCGTGACGAATCGGCGGCCGTGCGGTTCCGCGATTTCACGATCGCCGACCTGGTTCACCAGCCACTGGACCGGCTGAGCGAAACCGTGACCGCATGGAAGCTGGACACACGCGAAAAGAAGGTCGCCGGCGAACTGGTTCGCGAGATCAAATCGCGTTTAAGTTTCTTGCTGGACGTCGGGCTGGATTATTTGACGCTGCATCGTGGTGCGGCCACGCTGTCCGGCGGCGAAGCCCAGCGGATTCGGCTGGCATCGCAATTGGGCAGCGGACTGTGCGGCGTGCTGTACGTCTTGGATGAACCCACGATCGGCCTGCACCCGCGCGACAACGACCGGCTGATCGGCGCACTGCATCGCTTGCGCGACCTTGGCAACACGTTGCTAGTGGTCGAACACGATCACGACGTCATCGCGGGCAGCGATTACTTGTGCGACTTCGGTCCCGCCGCCGGTCGTCACGGCGGCCGCGTCGTCGCCCAAGGACCGCCGGCCGACATCCAACCGGCCGACCAAAGCGTCACCGCGGGATTCATCGACGGCAGCCGACAGATCCCCGTACCGCCATCGCGACGTCCGGTCATCGTGGGCGATCAACAAGCGGTGAAATTTTTAAACGTTCGCGGTGCCCGAGAAAACAATCTCCGGGGCATCGACTTGGAACTGCCGTTGGGCGTGCTGACGGCGATCACTGGCCCCAGCGGCAGCGGCAAGAGTTCGCTGATTGATGACATCCTGTACCCCGCCCTTGCACGACGACTTCACCGCGCCCGCGTGCGTGTGGGCAAGCATGATGCGATCGAAGGCGTCCGCTACATCGACAAAGTCATTCGCGTCGACCAATCACCGCTGGGCAATTCACCGTCCAGCAATCCGGCCACTTACACGGGCGTCTTTGACGAAATCCGTACGCTGTTCGCCAAGCTGCCCGATGCCCAAGAACGTCGGCTGACCGCACGATCATTCAGCTTCAACGTGTCCGGTGGCCGCTGTGAAGGCTGTGAAGGCACCGGGCAGCGTCGGATCGAAATGCATTTCTTGCCCGACGTTTGGGTGGAATGCGAAGACTGTCAGGGCCGGCGATACAACGACACCGTGCTGGAGGTCAAATACCACGGCCATTCGATCAACGACATTTTGAATCTGTCGTGCCGCGATGCGTTGGACGTGTTTGCCGGCCAAGCCAAAATCATTCGCATCGTGCAAACGTTGTGCGACGTCGGGCTGGACTACGTCACGCTGGGCCAGTCCGCGCCGACGCTGTCCGGTGGCGAAGCCCAACGGGTCAAGCTGGCTGCCGAACTTTCGCGTCCGATGGTGGGCAACACGCTGTACCTGTTGGACGAACCGACCACCGGGCTGCACTTTGGTGACATCGCAAAACTGGTGCATGTCGTCCAGCGGTTGGTGGAAGTCGGCAATACCGTGGTGATCATCGAACACAACATGGACGTCATCAAATGCGCCGACTGGATCATTGATCTGGGGCCCGGTGCGGGCGTGGACGGCGGACAGATCGTCTTTGCCGGTACCCCCGAACAGATGGCCGACACGGTGGATGCGAAAACGATCCGTAAGGCACGTGGCGGCGGCAAAGCCAAGAAGACTTCGCGGCGTCGTCCCGGCAATCGATCCGCCAAACGGTCCGCGTCGAAAACCGCAACCAGCGTCACGGCGCCCTATGTCGCCAGGGCGCTTCTGCAAGCCAAAGAATCCGAACACCAGCTGCTCAGCGATTCGGCGATCCGTGACACGCACCTGTCCAATGGCTCGGTGGACGAATCGACGTACGACGTCGTCGCCGAAGCTTCACCGGGCGACGATTTGGATTCGGTCACCGATGGCGATTCCAAACTGCGGGTGGATCCACCCGCCGGTGCGGAAGCCATTTTGGAACCGTGGCGGGCGCTGGGCCGTCGCTGGCATTCTTTAAAGAAAGGGTTTCCCGATCACCAAGGTCCACAGTGGCCGATCGAATTGGCCGAACAGACACTGGCGATGCTCGAACGCATCGCGGGAGCTGAACGGTTGCGGTTCGAGGCGGCGGATCGGGTCAAAGTCACCGATCCCAAAGGACGCATTTGGGGGTTACTGAAGACCAAGACACCGGAATCGCTGCAGTTGGAAATCCGCGGACCGGCCAATTCTTTTACGGCGGAGATTGTCTCTGCGATCGACACCAGTGACCCAATCCGCCCCCGTGGCAAAGACAAGGCCAGTGTGACTTTGAACCTGACCGACCCGAAGCATGTCCGTAGTCGTAAACTACGATCGTTCTTGAAACATCATTTCGAGTCACGCCTATGACCACCGTGAGTGGCAATCTGCTGCAGACGATCATCGCCGACCAAAACCTTTCGGATCGTCTGGCATCAATGCCCGCCGATTCCAAAACGGTTTCACTGTCCTTCGTCGCCACCAACCCGACATTTTCTCACCCGGCATGGCAACGCACCGGTGATGCGGCCGATCACACCGAAACGCACATCATGCCCGAGGGTGCGGCCGCCAACCCATCGACCGATCCGTTCGACATCGGACAGTTCATCCGATCCCAAGCGGAAAACAACGTCCCCATCCGCCGGGTCGCCACACTGGAACAAGGCAAACGCCACGACGCCGAATACCGTTTGGTCGGAAAATTGGGCAGCGGCGGAACGGGCATCGTCTACCAAGCACACCAACGCGCGATCGATCGCGAAGTCGCCGTCAAGCAATTGCGGGATGACCTGAGCCGTGACACGCAATCGCGCGAACGCTTTGTCACCGAAGCTCGCGTGATCGGCGGGCTGGATCACCCCAATGTGATCGCCCTGCACGAACTGTGCATGGACGACCAAGGCCGCCTGTTCTATTCGATGAAACGCGTCGACGGTTCCAGTTGGGACCAACAGATCGCGGACATGTCGATCGAAGAAAACCTGCGTGTCCTGCTGCGCGTGGCCGACGCGATCCGATACGCCCACTCCCGCGGGCTGGTGCACCGCGACATCAAACCCGAAAACGTGATGTTGGGTCGTTTCGGCGAAGTCTTGTTGGCCGACTGGGGGCTGGCGATCAGCCACGGTCCGACCGATAGGATCGACCGCGAAATCGATTCCACCATCGGCGGCACGCCCGCCTACATGGCCCCCGAATTGGCGATGGGCGACACGTCAAAAGTCAGTTTCCAGACCGACGTCTACTTGTTGGGCGCGGTGCTGTTCCAAATCTTGACCGGCCAAGCACCGCACCACGGGGAAACGCTGTTGGCGTGCATCCACGCGGCGGCCAACAATGTCATTCGCCCGACCGACGTCGAAGGCGAACTGATGGACGTTGCCATGCAAGCGATGGCGACTCGCCCCGCAGACCGCCACCAGGGCATCGAAGCTTTCATCAGCGCGATCGAAGACTATCAGGTTCATCGCCAAAGTGTTTCGCTGGTCCGTCGCGCCGAACAGATCCTGCACGACGCACAAGACAATGCACCGGAGCAAGGAAAGCGTTCATATGAACCGTACCGTTTGGCCGATGCCATTTTGAACGAAGCGGTCCAGGCGTGGCCGGGCAACAAACGTGCGCATCGCGCCCAGACCGAACTGCACCGACAATTCGCATCAATCGCCGCATCCAACGGCGACCTGGACTTGGCCATTTCGCTGTACGAATCCTGCGGCGACGGTGAATCGGAAGTCGCGATGCGTTTGCGTCGCCAACGTGACCTGCGCAACGACCAGGCCGACCGCGAAGCCCGTTATTCGGCTTTGTTCACGCGGTCACCCGAAGCCGGTTTGTTGGTCCGCATCACCGACGGCGAAGTTTTGGAGGCGAACGAAGCGTTCCTGACTCTGCTGGGCTATGACGTCAGCCAGATCGTCGGCGCGCGGATGCCCGAGCTTCAGATTTACAAGTGTCCCGAAAAACGTCGCGAATTTTTTCGACGACTGCAGAAATCCGGCAAGGTCGACAACTTCGAAGCGGTGTTTTTGCGGCGTGACGGTTCGGAGATCCACGTGTTGATCAGCGCTAGATCAATCGAATTGGGCGACGAAAAGGTCGTGATGTCGACGATCCGTGACATCTCGCTGCGCAAAGACGCCGAAAATGCGCTGCGTCAAAGTCGTTGTCGTCTGCGTGATCTCCAGCGTTTGGCCGGTTTGGGGACTTGGGGCTTCAACGTGATGACCGAAGAAATTAGTTGGAGCGAGGAGACGTTCCGCTTGGTCGGCCGTGACGTCCGCAGCGGACCGCTGTCGTTCGAAGCTTACCTGTCGACGATCCATCCGGATGATTCACCGCACCTGCGTGAAGCCGTCAAGCAATCGGTCGAAAGTGGGACGGCGTTTGAAATCAATTTGCGTCAGGGGACGATCGGCGATGTTGAAAAAATGCTGCCCGTCAATCAGCGTGCCTATCGACCCGCGATCGCACGCGGTCAACCGTTGTTCGATGACGAGCAAAAGGTGATCGAAATCTACGGCGTGTTGATTCCGATCGGCGCGGCGACCACGTAACGCCATCGTCGCTTTTCGCTCCGCGAAAGTAGCGTCCGCACCTTGGATCGCGTCTCTCATTCCTCAGCCGATCACGGTTACGTCGGGCTGTGGTGGCGAAACATTCCGACCCGCGGCTAGCGCAAAGTCGCCTTTCGCTCCGCGAAAGTAGCGTCCGCACCTGCAATCGCGTCTCTCATTCCTCAGCCGATCACGGTTACGTGGGGCTGTGGTGGCGAAACACCCCGACCCGCGGCTAGCGCAAAGTCGCCTTTCGCTCCGCGAAAGTAGCGTCCGCACCTGCAATCGCGTCTCTCATTCCTCATCCGATCACGGTTACGTCGGGCTGTGGTGGCGAAACGTCCCAACCCGCGGCTAGCGTCATGCGGCTCACCCATCGTCGCCTTTTGAAGTTGCGTTTTTCTGGTAACCCGACGCTTTCTGGTAACCCAGAAAACCACTGCCTCGGGTAGAAGCGGAACTTCAACACACCCGTCCCGCCCTCAACACCTGTCCAAAACCACCAGCCCCCCAATTCTCCCATCATTGTGAATCGCCGAATCATCCCCCCGGCGACCGGAACCTCCTCTCTTGGCCGTGGTTGAATCAGGATAGAATACACGTCGTCCTTTTCACCCATTGCCGCCGACCAAAGCGGGGATCGCTTGATCGTCAGCCCGTCCACCGCGATGCGTTATCAGCAGTCCGATCCGGACGTTCGCCTGATGATGCGCGTGAAGGAAGACGATGCGGCGGCGTTTGAAACGTTGGTGCGACGTTACCAAACACGTTTGGTGCGAATGATGCAGCACATGGGCCCCAAGGGAATGGCCGAAGACCTGGCGCAGGAGACTTTTCTGCGGGTCTATCGTGCCCGCCATCGCTACCAACCGGGCGCGAAGTTTGCCACGTGGCTGTACACGATCGCGGGGAACGTCGCACGGAACGCGAATCGGTCCGCCGGACGACGCCAAGAGGTCAGCGAGATCGACGCCCCCCTGCCCGACCAGCCCGATCAACCGGCGACGCTGTTGGCCGGGACCGCAGCCGACGCCAGCGGATTGATGCCCGCACGCATGGTGGAAAAAGGCGAACGAGCCGAGATCGTTCGTGCGGCCATCGAAAGTCTGGGGGAACGCCAACGCATGGCTCTGATGCTGTCGCGTTTTGAAAACCTCAGCTATGCCGAGATCGCCGAAGCCATGGGCATGTCGGCCAAGGCGGTCAAGTCGTTGCTCAGCCGCGCGCGAGTCAATCTGAAAGAACTGCTTCAGCCCTACATCGACGCAGGCGTCCTGCCACAGGAGCCGAAGTGATGAGCACTCAAATTTTGACCGACGACACGCCGGTCGATCCCGACGACGAACAACTGGTCGCCTACCTGGACGGCGAACTGGGGCCACAAGATCGCGACGCTCTGGAGCATCGTCTGATCAACGATGCCGATCTGCGCACCCGGTTGCATGACCTGCAGCGCGGCTGGGACATGCTGGACGATCTACCCGACGTGACGCCCAACGAAAAACTGGTCGAAACGACGATGGAAATGGTCGTCACCGACGTGATGCGGGCCGGCGGTAAGAAACCGGCTTGGTATCAACGCGTCCCCATCGCCGTCTTCGTGGCGCTAGGTTGTCTGTTGACCGCGACGATGGGTTACGCCGCGGTCCAGTGGCGACGCACCGCCATGCTGAATCGGCAATTGGATGATCTGACGATCGTTGAAGATTTGGACGCGTACTTGGACGGCGACGATTTGAATCTGATGCGTCAATTGGCTGGCATGGACGCTTGGCAGGATGTGATCATCAAGTTGAAGGAGATCCAAGCGATCGAACCGATCGACACGGGCCTGTCGGAACTGTCGACCGAACAGCGAAAGACTGCGTTGGCGGAATTGCCGGGACCAGTCGCCGGTCACTTGGCGGCTAACTGGGACAGCTTCCGCAATTTCGACCCGTCACGCCAGGAATCCTTACGCGAGTTCGCAGATACTGTGGCCCTGCAGACCGACGCCCAGCGTTTGCTGCAAACGATGCGTGACTATTCGCTGTGGAAAGCCACCTTGCCGCCGTCACAGATCGATGCGATCGAATCGCCCGAAGTTTCGGATCCCGGCGACGCCGTTGAAATCGAATCCAAACGCCGCGACGCAATCGATGAAGCCATCGCGTACAGCAACCAACGCATTCAACGACAAAGTGCGTGGATGTTGAACGAAGAAACCGTGGACATCTTGAACACGGGGCTTTCGATCATCTTGGAAGAACGCCTGAGCGATCCTGAAAGCGCCACATCGTTGTACCGCGACCGCCGATTGCAAGCCGATGATCTGCCACCGTTCGTGCGAGAACACATCGATCGAATCCTGTTGTGGGAAATCGTCAGCGATGCTCCGCCCGGATTCGAACGCAACGACGGCGCGCCGAAGTTGACCGACCAAGAATTCGAGATGCTGGAGTTTTGGATCCCGACCAAGGATGCGGAAAACCTGGACATCTTGGCCGGCGACGATCCGATGCTGCGTGCGTCGGTGCTATTGCTGTGGGCCGAATCGGCGCTACGTCGATCGATGGACGACGGACGATCCACGCCGCTGCAGCGCTACCAGATGATGAGCGACTATCAACGGATGCGTTTGGATCTTTCTGAACCCGAGAAGATTCAAGAAGAAATCTCACGTACCCAGCGTCGACGCAGCTTCGGTGGTGGACGCCGTGGCAGCGGCGGTGGTGGTGGTCCAGGTCGCGGCGGTCCCATGCCGCCTCCGCCACCAAAGGACGAACAACGCGATTCGATCGACTGATGCGGTGATCGACGGGCTGCTGCTTTTTCCCGCCGCCTCGACCGCTTTAGATCACCTGCGCCGGCCGTCTGGCGGTCGACTTGTCGCGGGGTTTTCTTTCCGATGCGATTCGCCGAACATGAAACCATCCTGTTCGGCGATACTGTTGGCCCAACCCAAGTTGCCGATCGCATTGTTCCCTGAAAACCCCACGACACGAAAGTCTGCTCCATGAAAGCCGCTTGCGTCCGACGGACCGGTGCCCCTGATGTCATTCAGATCGAAGACGTCCCATCGCCACAGGCCGCCCCCGGCCAAATCGTGATCGATGTCGAAGCGGCCAGTGTGAATCCGATCGACACCTACGTGCGGTCCGGAGTGATCGCCGCCGAGCTGCCCGACCCTTACTTTCCCGGATGCGATGCCGCCGGGACGGTCGCCGCACTGGGCGACGGAGTCAAGGACTTCAACGTCGGCGACCGCGTCTGGTGCACCAACCAAGGTCTGGTCGGACGCCAGGGCACTTTCGCCCAGCAGATCGCCGTGGACGCACAGTGGTGCTACCCCACACCCGATTCGGTCACCAGTGACGAAATCGCATCGGTCGCCCTGGTCGGCATCACCGCCCACTTGGGATTGTTTCGCGAAGCCCACTTGGAACCCGGAGAAACCGTGTTGGTCATCGGCGGCAGCGGTGGTGTCGGTTCGATGGTCGTGCAAATGGCCAAGATCGCCGGGGCCACGGTGATCACCACCGCGGGATCGGACGAAAAAGCACAGCGTGCGGCCGACTACGGTGCCGACGTGGTGATCAACTATCAGAAACAATCGATCACCGAAGCGGTGATGCAGGCCGCCCCCGCCGGTGTGAACGTGATGTGGGAAACCCGCCGCGAGCCCGACTTTGATGCCGCCGTCGGCATGCTGGCTGAACGAGGCCGGATGGTCTTGATGGCCGGCCGTGACGCGCGACCGGAGTTTCCCGTCGGTCCGTTTTACGTCAAGGAATGCAGCCTGCACGGATTTGTGATGTTCAAAGGCACGCCGCTGGAGCTGCGCAAAGCGGCCGACCAGATCAATCAATGGATGGACGACGGTCGTCTGAAAGCCAACATCGGTGCCACGTTCCCGCTGCAGCAGGCCGCTGACGCCCATCGATTGCAAGAAGAAGCCACGCTTCACGGAAAAGGCAATCTGACCGGAAAGATCGTCGTGAAGGTCTAGCAATCATGAACCAGCCGCCGGCCAAACCATCGTTGTCGCCCGAACACTTGGCCGCCACCCACACGTCCGAGCTGATCGGCAAACGTTTGCGTGCGGGACACAAGCCGGACTATCTGCCCGACTTTATCTATGGCGCGATCGACGGCACCGTGACCACGTTCGCCGTCGTGTCGGGCGTCGCCGGCGCGGAACTGTCGTCGACGATCGTGATCATCCTGGGCTTGGCCAACTTGATCGGTGACGGATTCAGCATGGCGGCCAGCAATTACATGGGCACGCGTGTCGAAGGCCAGTTGCGTGACCGCGCCCGCATTCGCGAAGGTTTGGAGATCGACGCGTATCCAGACGGTGAACGCGAAGAGATCCGTCAAATCTATGCACAAAAGGGATTCACCGGTAACGATTTGGACCGAGCGGTCGATGTGATCACATCCGACCGACAGCGGTGGATCGACACCATGGTCGCCGAAGAAATGGGCATCAGCCTGACGTACCGGTCCCCGTGGATCGCGGGACTGACCACGATGGTCGCATTCTTAATCGTCGGCTTGATCCCGCTGCTTCCATTTGTCGCCGTTTGGTTGACGCCGCTGGAGTTGTCGGCACCCTACGTCGTCAGTAGCGTGATGACAGGCTGTGCGTTTTTCTTAGTCGGCGCGATCAAATCACGCTTTGTCGAACAGTGGTGGGTCTGGTCCGGTTTGGAAACGTTGGTCCTGGGTGGTTCCGCAGCCGTCTTGGCTTACATCGTCGGATGGGCACTTCGCGGCATCGCCGTTTAAGCATCTCTCGTGCCTTTGCATTCTCCGGTTCAACATCATGTTTCGCTTCCCCGGCACCGTCCTTGCGTTGGCCCTTTGGTCGCCAATCGCTTTTTCACAACAGCCATTTTTTCAGGACGGGCAAGACCCCGCACCGGCGGGCCAAGCATGGCAACCGGTCGTCGAATTGTCCGACGACTTCGACGGCACGGAACTGGACGCCACGAAATGGCAATCCAACCCGATCGGCAACGGTTGGCGTTGGGACGGGCGTGCGCCGGGGCTGTTTCGCGCCGAAAACGTTTCGGTCGCCGATGGCATGATGCAAGTCACCGTCGGCAAGCTGGAAAAGCCGATCAAGCGTCACGGCGAAACGTACACGCATCAAGGCGCGATCGTTCGGTCGCTGCATCAGGGACAACCCGGCCAGTACTTTGAATGCCGCATGAAGGCCAACCGGACGGAAATGTCGTCGACGTTTTGGTTGATGACCAAAGGCAAGCACGCCAAGAAACTGGAACTGGACATCCAGGAATGCGTCGGACGCACCAGCGAATTGACCGATTCTTGGGCCAAGAACTGGGACCAGATCTTTCACAGCAATGCCATCCACCGGGCCAACCAGAACAACCCCGACAAGGTCCAGGTTCAAGCCAGCGTTCCGACCGACGTCAAAAACAGCGATCGCTTTTTCGTTTACGGCGCTTGGTGGAAAACGCCGCAAGAAATCATGTTCTTCTTGGACGGCAAACACACCTACACCATCAAGACGCCGGTGGACTATGACATCCCCGCGTTCATTCAGTTGGCCATTGAAACGTACGACTGGAATCCGTTGCCGGCCGATGGTGGTCTGGTCGAAAGCGGATCGCGGGCCGACCGCACCACGATGTACGACTGGGTTCGGACCTGGCGATTGGAACCATCGGGGGACCGATAAAACGCGGCTTAGGCTAACGCCGACGGCCCCCTGCGCTGTGGAATCAGATCGCGTCTGGAATTGGCGGTTCAGACTTCGTCGCTAAAACCCGCGTCAAAGATGCTTTCGCCCATCATCGTTTGCAGGATGACCGGACAGCCTTCTTCCAGCATGTCCAAGACTTCGTCGAAGCCTTCTTCGCCACCGTAGTATGGATCCGGGACATCCTTGGGCCAATTGTCGTCCAGATAGTCGCCGAACATACGGATGTGCGATTTTTCTTCGTCCGCCATCGCCAGCAAGATCGAGTGGTTATCGCTGTCCATCGCCAGCACCAAATCGAATCGTCCCGGCTGCAGATCGGCGGTGGTCACCTGACGGGCCCGGCTGGTCAGCAAATAGCCACGAGCCTCCGCCGCAGCCATCATCCGTGGATCGGCCGGTTTCCCCACGTGGTAGTCGTGCGTTCCGGCCGAGTCGATTTCGACATCCAGGCCGAATTCTTCGGCGAAACGTTTCATCACCGCTTCGCCCGCCGGCGAACGGCAGATGTTCCCCATACAGACGAACAGCACACGTTTGGTCATCGGACGAAATTCTATTTTGAAAGTGCAGCGAACAAGGGTGCCCCGGTCCGTGTCATCAACATCGGTGTGGGGCGGTGACGTGCCCAAATCCTAGGCGATGAAAGCTTTCGGCCAAACCGCTGGACTGCGGCAAATCGTCCCGATTTCGCACCGTTTGTCCCGTTCGTCCCAAGTTTCACCCGCAAACTTGGAAATTTGTTTTTAAATCCCCAGGGCCCCCAAAAAGCCCGAAAGTGCACATTTTGAGCCGCCGGGCAGTAGCAGACCGAAGCCTTACAGTACCATTTGAGGGGATTCCTGGGCGGATTCGCACGCATATCTTGCAGGGACCCAACGAGCCCTGAGCACCGATCGTTTGACGGCGATAAGTCTTCCGAAGGGGATTCTAAATTGCTTTAAACGATTGCTTAGGATACTTTACGGCTCACTCGGAATTGCACTGCGACGCATGAGGTACAGTAGTATGTCGATCCGGTTTAGTCAGTCTTGTCCAACTTGCGGCCGACGCGTGGAGATTCGCGCCTCGTTGCTGGGCCACATTGTGGCCTGCCAACACTGCGGCAGCGAATTTGTCGCCAGCGATTGCGACGGCGACGGTCATCAGCCCCGCAGCACCGAAGAATTGATGCGACGCGTTGATCAGGTGCTGGCCCGTGCGGAGGTCCCCCAGACGCCGCCGGCCCCCATCAACGCTCCGGTGGCCACCGTTCACCACCGTTAAGGGACGCCTGGTCCACGATCAACGCCCACAACCAACGCCCGCGTGATCCGTTGCCGATTCGGCGTCCCCAACCCAAGCATTGTCATCACGGCCCGGCCCCACGGCACCGGGCCGTTTTTCTTTGGGGCAATGGGCGATCCGCCGGTATGATTTTGGTGCGTCTTCTTTGTGGCCGTTATCAGCCTGCCGTCTTGCCGGGAATCACCGTGTCTGGCTACTCTAAACGTTCCAGGCGGAGGCTTTTTCGTCGCACCGATCGGCCGTCGGACACGACGTCGACGGCGACCAGAAAGATGCCCGACTTTCGTGGCGGTTTCCAACCGCCCGAGCGATCGGACATCCCTTTCCGGTGTGGCATCCAGCCAGACGATGCAACGCCCGTTCCGCCCCATTGCTTGCGGACTATTCTAGCCTTGGAATGCCCGCGCCCACGGCCGCGATAAAGCCGTTTCAACCATCGGGAAATATTAGCGTCATGCAGGAATCGAAAACCGTCGCGAAAGCCGAAGTCGCCCAACAGCTTGGCGAATTACAAAAGGCCGCCAAGTTTGACACCGACGCAGCGGAAACGCAGGAATGGTTGTCATCGCTGGACTATGTGCTCAAAAGCAAAGGGCCGGACCGTGTTCGATTCTTGATCGATCAATTGCGCGATCGTGCCGCGGCCGAAGGCGTTCCGTTGTCGGCCGACACGGCGACGCCTTACGTCAACACGATTCCGCTGAAGGACCAACCGGCGTATCCGGGCAACCGCGAACTGGAACGACGCATCAAGTCGATCGTTCGCTGGAACGCGATGGCGATGGTCGTGCGTGCCAACAAGCGTGGCGGCGGCGTGGGCGGTCACATCAGCACGTTTGCCAGCAGCGCGACGCTTTACGAAGTCGCGTTCAACCACTTCTTCAACGGTCGCGGCGAAGACGGCTATTCCGGCGATTCGGTTTATTTCCAAGGCCACGCTTCGCCGGGGATGTATTCGCGTGCTTTCTTGGAAGGCCGGCTGGATGAAGCCAAGCTGGAAAACTTCCGCCGTGAATTGGAACCCGAAGGCGGGTTGTGCAGTTACCCACACCCGTGGTTGATGCCCGACTTCTGGGAATACCCGACGGTCAGTATGGGCCTGGGCCCGATCATGGCGATCTATCAAGCACGCTTCAACGAATACCTGCGTGACCGCGGCTTGAAAGACACCAGCGGTCAAAAGGTTTGGGCGTTCTTGGGCGACGGTGAATGCGACGAACCGGAAACGCTGGGCGCGATCGGTCTGGCGGCTCGTGAAAAACTGGACAACCTGGTCTTCGTGATCAACTGCAACTTGCAACGTCTGGACGGTCCGGTCCGCGGTAACGGCAAGGTGATCCAAGAACTGGAATCGATCTTCAACGGTGCCGGCTGGAACGTCATCAAGGTCATCTGGGGCGGCGAGTGGGATGAACTGCTGGCCAAAGACACGACCGGCTTGTTGGCCAAGCGGATGAACGAAGTCGTCGACGGCCAGTACCAAAAGTACACCGGCATGCCGGGCAGCTACATTCGCGAACACTTCTTCGGCAAGTACCCGGAACTGCTGGAACTGGTCAAACACCTCAGCGACGAAAAACTGGAAAAGATCCGTCGTGGTGGCCACGACCCGGAAAAGGTTTACGCCGCCTACAAGCGGGCGACCGAACTGAATAACGGCAAGCCGACCGTGATTTTGGCCAAGACCGTCAAGGGTTACGGGCTGGGCGAAGCCGGCGAGGGCCGCAATGTGGCCCACAACCAAAAGAAGATGAACGAAGACGAACTGTTGGAGTTCCGCACCCGGTTCGGCATCCCGATCAGCGACGAAAAGGTCGGCGAAGCACCGTTCTACAAGCCGCCGGAAACCAGCCAAGAAATCAAGTACTTGCGGCAACGACGCGAGTCGCTGGGCGGATACTTGCCCAGCCGTCCGACCGAACATCCGACGATGGAAGTCCCATCACTGGACGATTTCCGCAAGACGATCGCCAAGCTGGAAAACAAAGAAATCAGCACCACGTTTGCCGTCGTGCAAACGCTGGTCGCGATGTGCCGCGACAAACGGATCGGCAAGAACGTCGTTCCGATCGTCCCCGACGAATCACGCACGTTCGGGATGGAAGGCATGTTCCGCCAGTTCGGCATCTATGCCCACGCGGGCCAGTTGTACGAACCGGTCGATTCAGACTTGGTGACCTATTACAAGGAAGCCCAAGACGGCCAGATCCTGGAAGAAGGCATCACCGAAGCCGGTTCGATGGCCAGCTTCAACGCCGCGGGAACCGCGTACAGCTGTCACGGGATCAACATGATTCCGTTCTATATCTATTACAGCATGTTCGGATTCCAACGGATCGGTGACCTGATCTGGGCAGCGGCCGACATGCGGGCCAAGGGATTCCTGATCGGTGGTACCGCCGGCCGCACCACGCTGAACGGCGAAGGTTTGCAACACCAGGACGGTCACAGCCTGCTCAACGCAATCGCGTTCCCCACCGTTCGGGCCTACGATCCGGCGTTCGCTTATGAAGTCGTCGTGATCATTCAAGAAGGCTTGCAACGGATGTACGCCGACGGCGAACAGTGCATCTATTACATCACCGCCGAAAACGATCCTTACAACCACCCGGAAATGCCCGAAGGTTGTGAAGAAGGCATTATCAAGGGGATGTACAAGTTCCGATCCAAGGACGTCGACAATGCGAAGGCTCGGGTGCAACTGTTCGGCAGCGGTGCGATCCTGAATTCCGCCTTGGCCGCACAAGAACTGTTGGCCGAAAAGTACGGCATCGCCAGCGACGTCTGGAGTGTGACCAGTTACACGCAACTGCGTCGCGATGCCCAAAGCTGTGCACGCTGGAACATGCTGCATCCGACCGAAACGCCGCGTAAGAGCTATCTGGAAACGATTCTCGATGGCGTCGAAGGTCCGTTCATCTCGGCCAGCGATTACGTGTGTGCCCTGGGCGAACAATTGACACCGTGGATCCCGGGCGACTATTGCGTGCTGGGGACCGACGGCATGGGACGCAGTGAAACACGCGAAGCATTGCGACGTCACTTCGAAGTCGACGCGGAATCCATCACCATCGCAACGCTCAGCCGACTGGCAAACGCCGACGTGTTGTCCGCCGACGATGTCGCCGCGGCAATCAAAGAACTGGACTACGACCCGGAAAAGGCGGATCCGTACTATGCATGATCGGCCGGACGCCGATCCGCATGGCCACGCCTGATCCCCATGATCTTTTGAACCTTTCGACCTTTTCCGAACACGAACACCATCCCCCCGCATTAGCAACATGACCGAAGTCAAACTTCCCGAGTTGGGTGACGGCATCGAATCCGGCGATGTCCTTGAAATCTTTGTCAGCGTCGGCGACGTCATCAACGCCGGCGACGACATCGTCGAAATGGAAACCGACAAAGCCACCGTTCCGGTCCCGGCATCGGTCGGCGGCAAGGTGACCAAGATCTCGATCAGCGAAGGCGACACGGTGCCGATCGGCGCCGTCTTGCTGGAAGTCGAAGAAGCCGCCGGTGCCAGCGGCGGTGGCGATTCGGCCCCCAGCCAACCGGAAGCCGCCCAACCAGAAGCCAAGGAACCAGAACCCGCCGCTCCGGCGACGCCTGAACCCGCGGCAGCGCCCGAACCGGAACCCACACCACAACCGCCGGCCGCGGCGACTCCGCCTGCTCCGGCACAACCTGCTGCACCAGCGCAACAACCCGCTGCCCAGCCACCAGCGGCCGCGCCGCCGTCCACTCCCGCGCCGGCTGCTCCGGTGCAACCGCCTGTCGCTGCACCGGTCGCCCCGCCATCGGGCGCCGTCATCGCCGCTGGTCCGGCAATCCGACGCTTCGCACGCGAAGTCGGTGTGGATCTGTCGCGTGTCCAGGGTTCCGGCGAAGGCGGACGCATCACCCGTGACGACGTCTTGGCCGTCGTGCGTGCGACCAGTGGCGCGGCACGTCAACAAGCCGCCGCTCCCACCGCTGCGGCGGCCCCCGCGGCCCCGTCGGCAAGCCCCACTTCGCCCACCCCGGCAGGTACCGCCGACGTGGATGACTTTGGGCCGATCCGTGTGGAACGGATGAGCAAGATCCGTAAGACGATCGCCGCTCAAATGCACAACTCTTGGACCACCGCGCCTCGCGTGACCAACTTCGACGACGCCGACGTCACCGACTTGGAACGGTTGCGATCCAGCAGCAAAGAAGATTACGCGGCACAGGGTCTGAAACTGACCACGATGCCGTTCTTGATCAAAGCCGTCGCGACCGCGTTGCGTCACCATCCGGTTATCAACGCCGTGGTCGACGAAGAAAACGGCCAAGTCATCTACAAGGATTACGTCAACGTCGGCATCGCGGTGGACACCGATCGCGGGTTGGTCGTGCCGGTGATGCACAACGCCGATCAAATGGGCGTGCCGGAAATCACACGCAACCTGGCTGAAATGGCCGGCCAAGTCCGCAGCGGCCAGTTCGCCGTCAACGATTTGCGTGGCGGCACATTCACGATCAGCAACTTGGGCGCGATCGGCGGTCAATTCAGTACGCCGATCATCAACGTTCCCGAAGTCGCGATTCTGCTGGTGGGCCGCAGTCGCAAGCTGCCGGTCGTCATGCCCGATGAAACGATCCAGCCTCGCTTGATGATGCCGCTTAGCCTGTCGTACGACCACCGCTTGGTCGACGGTGCCGCGGCGGCACGTTTCTTGAACGACGTGATCGCGTACCTGGAAGCCCCCAGTCGTTTGCTGCTGGCGCTGTAGGCAAGAATCACTCGTCACAGATCACGGACCGGTCCGGGTACGACGTGCCTGGACTGTGTGGGTCCGCGGACATGGTTCACCTCGGGTGCGGATCCATCACGATTCGTACCGGCAAGAATCCGACGTGTCGGATGGCGGCGCCGCCGTTGTAAAAACGCACTCCGCCGACCTCGCGACCATCGATCCGTTGGTGCGTGTGGCCAAACACGATTCGGTCGACTCCGCGTCCGTCGGTCGGATGTTGATGTCGCATCCAATGCAACAATCGCCGGCACGTTCGGTCGATCGGATGCACCATCTTGGCGGTCGCCCAGTGCAACCGAAACGCGATCGCCGCATCGTAGGCTCGATTGTGCAAATTCCCGGCCGGCCGCTTGCGGCTCCACTTGTGCCGATACTTTTCAAACGATTCTTGGGTACCCTGTTTTTCGATCACGTCGCCGTGAACAAACAGGGTGTCGGCAATCCGCATCGCGTCCAGCCCGTTGGCCAAATTCGATCGTGAATCGGACCACGTGGCGATGCGATCTTCAAACGGTTGGTGGGCGTCATGGTTGCCCCGCAGATACACGAACATGTGATCCGGGAATTCAACGCACCACTGGTCCAACCACTCGATGGCCGCATCAATGGTTTGGTGCGTCGAACCGACGCGGCTCCAGCGAAAATCGAACAAGTCGCCGCCCCACACACACACCTGACTCCACCGGACCGCTTGTCGGATGGCATGGGCATGTTGATCGGCGACACAGCGGGAACTGAACAAATGCAGATCCGAGATAAAGCTGACGCGTGCCGGCAGCGGCCGATTCTGGGTCAGCGGATGCTGTGTCCAGTGGCTAATCATGGTCAAACTTCAATGCGTCAAACTTCAATGCGTCAAACTTCAATGCGTCAAACTTCAATGCGTCAAACTTCAAGGCGACGACTCGGGGGACGTCAAAGTGGGGGCAATCGGAATCTTCCGTGTCGAGTATCCACGACTTCGGTGCCAATGCCGTGCCAGTCACCCGGCGTCGCCCCATTACAAAGATCGAATCATTAGAATCGTTCCAGCCGGCCACCACATCCGCCATCACAGATGATGACCGATCGGCCTTTGGCGGCTCCACCCCCAGTGACCGTATAGTACGACACGATGCGATCGAAACAGCAGCTTTCTCCGGCGGAAGAAGCCCAGCTTCGGCGACAAAAACGCGACAAGAAACACCATCGCAAACGCTGGATCAAGGAAAACCTGTACTGGCTGGTTTTTGCCGGCGTTTCCGGTGTCGCCGCGATCGGATGGCTCAGCTACATCGCGGTCGAACACTTTGCCGGCACGCGGATCGCCGAGGCTCCCGACACATCGTTGCAATCCATGGATGCTGCCCTGGCCGTCTATCGCAGCGGTGACGTCGAAAAATCAATCCAAGACGTCTATCAGCTGACGCGTTGGGAAGAAGGCGAACCGATCACCAAAGCGATGGACTACGCCAACCACTGGCTGGCGGAGTTTCTGGTCGACAAGCAGTACCACATCCAAAGCCGCGAAGGCATGTCGCGACTGCGTCATCACTTGCGTAACGCCGCCGCCGGCGACCCCGAGAACAACCAGCGTGACATCGACGCCATTGTTGCCCTGTCCGTTTTGGAATCGTCGACCGGCAAAATGGACGGAGCGGTGTATCTGCAGGAAACCGTCGTCGACGACCGCGGTGACGTGCGGTTGCCGATGATCTGGTCACTGATCGAACTGGGCCGCATCGACGACGCCGACAAAGCACTTCAAAAGGCCGAAGAAGCGTTCGCCGCATCATGGCTGCAATCCAAAGAATCGTTTGCCGCCGGCATGCGAATGGCCGAGTGTCTGATGCTGCAAAGCCGATTCGACGAAGCCATTGATGCCATCAATGTTGTCGTCGCCAAAAACGATACCCAACGTCGCTGTCTGGATCAGATGCGACAACGCGTTTTCTTGGCCGACTTTGCCGAACGTCACGCGAATCAACGTCCGGAATCCACACTCGTCGGACCACTGACCAGCCTGCTGGATCGCCACCCGGACTGTTTGCTGGCTTGGCGTCTGCTATTGCGTCTGGGAACCGGGCTGACGGCGGACGAAGCCGCCAATTTGCAGCGTGACATCATGCAAATGGTTCAGGAACCGGTCGCCGCCGCGTCACTATCGATCGCCCGCGCGCAAGTCGCTGTTGAAAACGAGTCACTGGAAAAAGCGGAATTGTTGGCGCGGCGGGGACTGGAACAGGCCCAAGCCCTCGCGGCCGGCCAGATCGATGCGGCGTCAAGGGCTGGAACAACCACCGATACCGACACGGCTGATTCAAGCGATGTTTCCAATCGCGTCATCCAGCCGCTGCCAGAACTCTCGCTGCGCGATGCCGCCAATCTGGTGCTGGCCCGAACCCTGCTGCTGCGCTTTCGCAAAGAATCGCTGGCCGTTGATTCGGATGAAACGGACTGGTCGACATGGTTGGACGAAGCGTCACAAGTCATTGCACCGGTGGTCCAGCGAAACCCCGACCACCTGATCGTCAAAGCCACCGAGATTGCGATCGACTGGCCCAAGCTGTCGCAAGAACAACGCAACGCTGCCGTCGCGACTTTGTATGCCGCCTGCAGCGACTATCCCCGTGACCGCTGGTTACGCAGTGAATTGTCCATCGCGCTGCTGGCACAGAATCGGATCAAAGAATCGTCCCGAGCCAGTATCGAGGCAACCGAAGTCTCGCTTTCCGGGAGAGATGCCGACCTGGACCGTTTGCCGCGGACCATCAACACCGCCGTCATCGCCGTCGAAGGCGGAAACGACCAGGATTCGGTCATGGAAGTTTCATCCATGCAGCGTTGGTCGCAAATTGCCGTACGTCACTGGAATGTTCGGCTTGCCACCACGATGGACGAACTGACCGACGTTGACCGGCAAGGGCGTTTGGGCAATGCTCCGCTGGACGAAACGATCTGGGGCCTTCGCATTGGTCGCTGACCGACGTGCCCATCGACACGGTCGAACAACGGAATTTCCAGCTTGATGAACGATGTATCCAATGCCCCCCAGGCGACGTCCACCCCGGACGCGACGGCCGGTCGCCTGATCGTGATCGGTCTGGCCGTCTTGGCGGTCACCGCGGGGTTGATCTACTGGTTCTACACCCGTGCACACGAAACGGATTTTCAACAATCGTTGATCCACTCTCTGATCGCCGGCGGCATCGGTGGATTGGCCGGATTGGTGATGATCCAGATTGGTTTGCGACGCCTTGGATACCGACCGGTGTTGCCGGCGGTTTTGGGGACCGGCCTGTTGCTGGCGATCGCCTGTCTGCGTTTCGAAGGCTTCAGCGGTGAAATGGTCCCCACCTTTGCCTGGCGATGGTCGGGAACCGGCCGCATCCAACCGATGCAATCCGATCCCAAAGGCACCTCGGCCGCGGACGCGCCGATCCAGTCGATGGACGAAGACGAAGCGATCGATTCGGTGCCTGACCATTTGATCGCCCGATTCCCACAGTTTCTCGGCCCCCATCGAAACGGCGTTCTGCCCCAACGTTCATTCGCGATCCCCACCTCGGTCGGCGAAGTCGATCAGCTTTGGAAAATCGGCGTGGGAAGCGGCTGGGCCTCCTTTGCCGTTTCCGACGGGCTCGCCGTGACGTTGGAACAACGCGACCGGCAAGAATGGGTCACCGCTTACGAATTGATTTCCGGCGATCTGATTTGGAAAGTCACCACTGACGCGTATCACTTCAACGCGCTTGGCGGCGAAGGCCCACGCAGCACCCCAACGATCGTCGGCGATAAGGTTTACACCCAGGGGGCCAGCGGACGTGTCCACTGCATCGACCTACACCGTGGCGATGTCCACTGGTCGGTCGACTTATTGGAACTGGCCGGCTGGGATCAAGCCGCATCGGAATCCGAAATCGAATGGGGACGCTCCGGTTCACCTTTGATCGTCGACAACCTTTGCGTGCTGCCCTACGGTGCCGATGAATCGTCCGACGATGCAAACCAGCGCAGCCTGATCGCATTGAATGCCGACACCGGCGACGTGGTTTGGAAATCGGGTGACGCTCAAATCAGCTACGCATCCGCCCAGCTGATCCAGTTTGCGCCCAATGGTGCACCCGATTCGCGACAGATTGTGATCGTCAACGAGGCGTCCATCACCGGGCATGCGGTTTCCGACGGCACGGTCCTGTGGTCGTTCCCGTGGGACGGCGATTCATCGGGCGGTGCCAACTGTGCCTCGGTCATTCCCGTCGGTCAGGATCGCTTCTTGATCGGCAAAGGCTACGGTGGCGGCAGCGCACTGGTGCAGTTGTCGTACACCGGCAATGCATGGTCGGCGGATGAAATCTGGGCCAGCTCTCGACTGGTGAAAACCAAATTCAATCATGCGGCAATCGACGGCGACATCGCCTGTGGCATCAGCAACGGCATGTTGGAATGTGTCGATTTGACCGAGCCTGATCGACGCTGGGTCCAGCCGCGGCGCGATCGATGCGGCCAGGGTCAACTGTTGCTGTGCCAGGATGTGCTGATCGTGCAAACCGAACCCGGTGCCATCAGTCTGTGCGAGGCCAACCCGAGGGAGTTTGTCGAACTTTTGCGTTTGCCAGCCTTGGAATCCAAGACATGGAACATCCCCACCGTGGCCGGACGATACCTGCTCGTTCGCAACGACCGTCACGCCATCTGTTTTCGGTTTCCAGAACTTGCACCCGAGTCCACAGACGACGCCACCACCGATTCTAGGGATCCATGACCCGTGATCACTGACCCACGCAGCATTGACGTTGAACCGCTGGATTTCCTGGTCATCGCCCCGCATCCGGACGATGCCGAATTGGGCATGGGCGGGACCATCGCCAAGATGATTGATGCCGGCATGCGTGTCGGCGTGTTGGATTTGACCTCCGGCGAACCCACCCCGCACGGCAGCGATTCGATCCGTCAAGCCGAAACCGCGTCAGCCACCGAAGCCCTTCGTTTGACGTGGCGTGGCAATGCCGGCCTGACCAATCGAAAACTGCAAGCCACCCTGGAAGCCCGCGAATTGTTGGCCAGTTTCTTTCGGATGCTGCGGCCGCGATGGCTGTTCGCACCCTATTGGATGGACGCACATCCGGACCATGTCGCGGCAACAGAACTGGTTGAAGCGGCAAGGTTTTGGGCAAAGCTAAGCAAGACGGACATGCCCGGCGATCGGTTCCATCCCGAACGAGTCTATTACTACTTCTGTATCCACCTGCGATTGGCAGTTCAACCCAGCTGGATTGTTGACATCAGCGACCACTGGGACCAAAAGATCGCCTCGGTGATGGCGTACGAGAGCCAATTCATCACCGGACGGCCGACCGAACCACCGACAATGATCGATCGCGTCCGCGACGATGCGGCGTACTGGGGCAAACTGATCAATCGTCGATACGGCGAACCGTTTGCAACCAAGGAACCATTGGCGATCGATTCGCTGCGCGATTTGATCTGAGATTTGATGTCGGTTGTTGCACCGTGGCTTTGTCGGCGCACGAAAAAAACCGAGTCGATCCAGTGGGACTGACTCGGCTTTTTGCTGTAAATGTCTAAGGCTTTGCTTGGCGATTGGATCGTCAGGTGACGTTTGGCTGACCGATCGTCTTGATCACCGTATGCATTCTCTCGGCGAACGCGTCGTTATTGAACGTCGGCAGTCAACATCGCCTTGGCGGTCACCGGTTTGTCACCACCGGTTTTGATAACAACCGTCTGTTTTTGAGACGTCGCAGATTCGGTTGGGGTGAACTTGACCGTGAAGATGTGCATCTTCTTGGCTTGCGTGATGGGTTCGAAAGCGATGTCCCATCCTTCACATTCGATCGCGTCGATCGTGAATGGTTCCTGGCCGCGGATCACCAAACGTTCCTCAACGGCTTGACCGATCTTCAGTTGTCCCAGCGCCAATGACTGCGGGGCGATCGTCAACGCGGCGTCGACACGTCCGCTGACGATCAGCGGGACTCGCGGCATGGAACGGTCGTTCGTCGTCACAACGACTTCGTTTTGGAAGAACCCGATCGGTGCGTCTTCGCGAATCGCGACGTTGATTTTGTATTCGACCGATCCGCCGCTGCGTTTGACTTCTTCTTTGCTGGCTTGGATCCACGGCTGGCTGCTGCGGACGTCGACGATTTGCCAATCGCCACGTCCGGCGTACAGAACGCGAGTCGACTGGTCCACCGAATCACCACGGTTGATCATGCCGAAATCGATTTCGCCCGGGTGGAAGACCATATCGCTGCGGATGTAACCGTCCACACGCAAACGGACTTCGGTGTAATACGGTTTGTCAATCACGACCGTCAGCGTGGCACCTTTCTTTCCACGGAAGGTCGGCGTATTGAACCGAGCCAAGATGGATCCCGATTGACCGGGTTCGATGTACGGCGTCTCGACGATCGGCGTGGTGCAACCACAGCTGGCACGAACCGTTTGAATATGGATCGGCTGGTTCAGCGGGTTGTAAATCGGAAACCGAAATTCGGTCTTCGCCCCGACGGCGACGGTCCCGAAGTTGTGCGATTTCACCTGAAATGCTTGGTCCGTCCAATTGGCGGCGGCTTGGCTGGTGAAAACGACGGCCGCCGCGGCGACGGAAAGTAGACAGGTGAAAGGCCCGCAATTCATGGTGATTCCCCGAGCGAATGGATCTTGTTGACACCCAACTGTAGGGCGGCGGAAGTGTGAAATTGGGAAAGAGAGCAAAAAAAGGGCCGAAAGTGGCAAAATGAAACCACCACCAGCATCACAGACCGCACCAACAGGGGCCCCTCCTTGCACCACTCCAAGGGTAAGGTTAACGCTCTGGCCGGGCGGGTCAAGTTTTTTGCTGCTTCACGCATCGCCGCCGCGTGTCACGGCTTGGCAGGATCGCCGGGTGAACCAACGAAAAAAGGCGGATCGAATCTTCTTTCGAAGACTCGACCCGCCGTCGTAGCTAACGTCCTAATTTTGGTTGCTTCGCCGCGAAGGCGAAACTTCCAACTTCCGGATTAGCATCCGCAAGCCGGAGCGACGTCGCAGCAGCTGTTGCAGCTACGGCCACCGAACAGCTTGTTCAGCAGGCCTTCGATGCAGCTCTTCTTGGCCGGGCAGCAAGCGGGAGCCGGAGCGGCACAACCGCAACCGGCGTCGCAGCCGCAGTCGGCAGCGGCGCCACAGCCGCCACCGCAGCTGCTGTCGCCACATCCGCATGCACCCATGTCGCTGGCGCTGCTGACGGACGAACCGCAGCAGGTCGGAGCGGGGCAGCAAACGGTGACCGGGACTTGCTTGCACACGACTCGCGGCACGCACTTGGTGACGGTGTAAGGTTCGCAAACCTTACGGCACTTGGCGACCTTGACGATCTTCGTGTAGCACTCAGGACGGCAAACGGTGTAGCAAACTTGCTTGGTGCGGCACTCGGGGACCATCTTGCAAACCTTGTAGGTGCAGGTCTTGGTGCGGCACTCGGGGACCATCTTGCAGGTCGTGTAGTTGCAAACCTTTTGACGTTGTTCGCAAACGTAGTTGCAAACTTTGTAGGTGCAGGTCTTGGTTCGGCACTCGGGGACCATCTTGCAGGTCGTGTAGTTGCAAACCTTTTGACGTTGCTCGCAAACGTAGCTGCAAACGGTGTAGTTGCAGGTCTTCGTGCGGCACTCGGGGACCATCTTGCAAACGGTGTAGTTGCAGGTCTTGGTGCGGCATTCGGGAACCATCTTGCAAACTTTGTATTCGCAAACCTTGGTACGGCATTCCGGAACCTTGCGGCACACGGTGTAAGGAATTTCGCGGGTGCGGCATTCCTTGACGTACTTCGTGCAGGTCACTTCACGCTGCTCGCAGCTCGGGACCCAGACCTTCTTGCAGATCGTCTTCGGCGGGCATTGCACGCACTCGACGCGGCATTCACCGGGGGTGTAGACGCACTTGCAGCTGCAAGGATCGTACGACCAAGTGCCGGGTTCGCGAACGACGCGGCGTTGGACCGGACCCGGGATGGTTTCGGTTTGGGTTTCCCACGATCCCGTGTTCACGGTGATCGTCTTGGTGTAGGTTTGCGGAACCATGACGCTGTACGTCTCGGTGCGAACCTTGTTTTCCTTCACGGTGTTGTAAACCGTGTAGTTGATCGTACGAGTCTTGGTTTCGTACGTCGGGACCATCACGGTGTAGTTGATGGTCTTCGTGCGAGTCTCGTGCACGGGCTTCATGACCGTGTAGTTGATCGTACGAGTCTTGGTTTCGTACACGGGCTTTTTGACCGTGTAGTTGATCACCTTTTGATGTTGCTCGTAAACGGGCTTCATCACGGTGTAATTGATCGTGCGAGTCTTGGTCTCGTACACGGGCTTTTTGACCGTGTAGTTGATGACGCGCTGGTGTTGTTCGTACACCGGCTTGTTGACCGTGTAGTTGATCGTACGAGTTTTGGTTTCGTACGTCGGCACCATCACGGTGTAATTGACGTCTTTGGTCCGTTGTTCTTGGACCATCCGAGTCGCTTGAACTTCCTTGTCTTCGTAGTACGTTTCGGTCCGCGTGCGATAGCGAGTCTCTTGGACTTGCTCGTAAACGGTTTCTTGAACCGATCGCATCACGGTGTACGAACCACCGGCAGCCGCGCCGCCGTCAGCAACCACGGCGCCATCGGCAACCGCACCACCTTCGACAACCGAACCACCACATCCGCTACAGCCTTCATAGCTGATTGCGCCACAATAAGCGGCGCTCGCGGAATTTGCGCCCGAGACGATGCTGATCATCGTCAAGGCAGGCAACAACCACAGCCTTTTCATCTTTAACTTCTCCACAGGAAACAACGCGAGTGTCGCTAGGACGTAGCGTGAACGCCGCCGAGCAACTTGCTCGGATCGCGGCGTCTGAATCGGAATTTCGCGGCCCCGGCGCTCGATACTCTCGAGTCGCCTCGCCGGCTCCCCCGTGCTGTAGTCCGCTGGTACGAAGTGCGGCCTGGGAGAACTATCGGGCTGAGGGAAAATCCATGCCCTAACGAAACTGGTTCCGATGCAGTGACTACATCGACCACGTTGAAAACGTTGCCCACGCAAACCGCACCACCGAGGCAATTTGGGACGTTTGGGTCGGCCTTTGCTGACAAAGCTTCGGGTTGTACCGGTTGTGCGGGTCAGCGGATAAGCCAAGGGGTTTCCCGAGGGGATTTATCCCACCTGCCCACGATATTTGGACATTGGTGTCCCCCAAAAGGGCGGCGGTTTTGCCGACTTGACTCGTGCGGATTCGCCCCATTCGTGACACAATGGCGGCATGAATGATGCGGCCAACGATTCATGCGACGACGATCCGTCACCCGAAGTCCTCCGGCAGATCGCCGCCGATCTGCCACGCGCCGCCGTCGGACGCCTGTCCCTGTACCACCGCGAATTGCACCGCGTCCTGGCCGGTGGAACGACGTCGATCAACAGCCGCGAAATGGGCAAACTGGTCGACGTTTCGCCCGCGGTCGTTCGACGTGACCTCAGTTCACTGGGCAGCGTGGGCCGCCGCGGGGTGGGTTACGACGTTGCCGATTTGGCCGATCGCATCGGCATGTTGCTGGGCAGCGGCGTCCGGTGGAAGGTCATCCTGGTGGGCGTCGGATCGCTGGGCGACGCCCTGCTGCGATACCGCGGCTTCGACCAATTGGGGTTTCACCTGGCGGTCGCCTTCGACATCGATCCGGCGAAAATCGGCCGCAAGCTGGGCGGGATCCGGGTCGCCGACTTCAACATGCTCGAAGGCGTGTGCGCGTCGATCCAGCCCGATCTGGGAATCCTGGCGGTCCCCGTCGATGCCGCCCCGGAGGTCGCGTCGAAATTGGTGGGTGTCGGAGTCACCGGCATCTTGAATTTCACGCCGATGACGATCAAATTGCCGTCGTCGGTGGCGGTGATCAACGTCGACCTGGCCCGCGAACTGCAACGACTGGCCTTCGCCGTTCACGCCAATCGATGACCCAAAATTTTGGACGCAAAGCGACGGCCGTTGGGGGCAAAAATCTGGGTCGCAATGCCGCAGGTGCTCTTTAGCAAATCCACATCGACTGCTACACTCTGCTCCGTCCTACCCCGTGGTGTAATCGGCAACACTACTGATTTTGGTTCAGTCATTCTAGGTTCGAGTCCTAGCGGGGTAGCTGATCGATAAGCCAGCCAAAGCCGATTGAAGACATCCCCAGTTTTTTGCGGGGTTTTCTTGATCGGCTTTTTTCGTGTCTCGATTTTGGGCCGGCTTTTCTGGCATGGTCTGGGGTACTTTCAGAGGTACTTTTCTAGGCACCCCACAAGTCACCCCTGTGATGCCAGCGTCTGCTGCCACGGCACGGTCAAACGACGCCTGCATCGTCATGGCGTCGTGCTTGTTCGCCACATTTGGGCTGCTGCCCAGCCAGCTGCAAACATCTTTCGCCGGATAGTGGGCCAGCAGTTCGGCTTCCCGGGTTGCCCGCAGGTTTCGCATCAGCTTCGGCTCCCTTGGCGTTTGTTGACGTTGGTAACAGGCGTAGTACATGCCGACGTTGCCTGTGATTTGGTTGTTTCGCTTTGTTGTCACTTGGTGCCCTCCAAGATTTGATGGATGAGGGCGGTGAGGAGGGCGTCGGTGGTGGACTGGCGGCAGCGCAATCGCGCGGACAACTCGTCGAGCTGCGACAAAAGGACCGACACCTTCGACACGATCCGCTTTTGTTCGGTGCGATGAGTGAAGTTCTCACGCGAAGGCGCTAAGTCGCGAAGATTCTTAGTCATGATCTCTCCTCCTTCGCGGCTTCGCGCCTTCGCGTGAGATCAATACGTTTCGGTTTGAATGCGGAGGCGGTTTTCGGGAAGGGCTCACGCGAAGGCGCTAAGACGCGAAGTTTCTTACTCATGACCTTCCATCCTTAGCGGCTTCGCGTCTTCGCGTGCCCCAGTCATCCACGCCATTTGCAACTCGTGAAATACCGTCTTTGATTAGCTCCTCACCAAAGTTGATGAGATACCCGAGGCGTTTATCGGCGAGACGAAGGTAAGTGAGCAGTTGCTTCTTGTGGACTTTGTGAACGGATTCAACAGACTTCAGTTCGAGAATGACGAGTCCTTCGACGATGATGTCAGCTCGGAATCCTTCCTCAAACTGAACTCCGTCGTATTGAACTGGAATCGGAACCTGCCTCTCGGCATTCAGTCCGCGTTTGCGTATGTCGTGAAGCAATGCCACTTCGTAGACCGACTCCAGCAGACCTGGTCCGAGTGCCTTGTGGACTTGAAATGCACAATCGACGACTACTTTTCCAAATTCGTTTTCGTTCATGTGATTCTCACGCGAAGCCGCGAAGCTCGCTAAGGATGTTGCTGGGATCTTCTTAACTTCGCGTCTTAGCGCCTTCGCGTGAGCCCTCTCCACTAGAACTAATCCCGGCGGCGAGTTCACTTGGCGTGCTCCCCAAAAACTGGTCCATGAGTTATGAAAGTGTACCGGCCAATAACGGCAAAGGAGACTCTCGAGATGAAACAAGCACGAAAGCGACGTAAGCCCGAACAGATCGCCGAGGGTGAAGCCATGTTGACCACCACCCATCGACTAGGAGTTAGTTACTTGTTGGACAAATTAATCAACGTCTGCGTTACGGTTGTCGTTTGTATTGCGCTTGTTTTAGGGAGCATTGTGGCTGTGTTTTTTGATGGCTTTCTGATTGATCGCCAGTACAAAAAGCTTGACGAAGCTGAAAAAAACCGAAGCGACGCAACAAAACGCAGGCTGGACAAGAAACTTAAAAAAGCTTGCCAGTAGGCAGGGGCCGACAACTACGTCGGCTTTTTTTTGGCTACTGGATGTACTGGATATGTCAAACGGCGACAACAATTCGGCGGCGGTCGCTACTGGGGCACTGGCCGGTGGAGCTCTACCTACGCCGGCGACATTACAAGCCCGTAGAAGCAGCGATGCAATTGTCAAAGCGATTCAGGCCGCGAAGGAGCACGGCAGCGTTGATGACTTGGCCAGCCTGGTTCGCACTGGCGATAGATGTCTATAGGGTAGAGCTCGCAACGAGTAACCGGCAGTCTGGCGGAGCGGTATCTAGCAAATCTGCGCAAGCGTATCTGACCTCGGCCTGCTTGAGCGCAAATGCGATCTGCTCGTTCGTAAAACGGGACTTCTTCATGGTCATCATCTTCTTCAAAATGATGGCCAAATTCGAACCCGATTTTCTCACTTCCAGTGGCTCAGTTTTTCGGTTGCAGGTCACATTCAGTCGGAAGTCTTATCTGCTGTTTTGGTCGATCGGCCATTCACCCAGCAGTTTCTCGTCTTCCAACAACTCCGTCGTTGACGGACCAGACACTGCATCGCTAGGGCTTGGGGTCGCCAAGACACTCAACAGCCCCACGTCCCAGTCGTCATGGCTGGTCGACACCGATGGGTCGGAGTCAAGATTAGAACTGGTGCCCAAACTTTTGGTTGCCAGGTCATCATGAACGTCCAGTGTCAGTTCTTCTATTGAATTAAGCTGATCCACGGACGTTGCCGTCGGAGCAGGCATCGATGCATTCAACGTGGACGGCGATTCGGGTTCGCCCGTTTGCGATCGACGGATCAAAAAGTTGATCACTTGCAGAGCATCAAGTGCGGTTGCCTGACCGTCCTGGTTCACGTCCAGAAACGGACCCGAAAACCCGTCGGGTGTTGTCGACGGCAAAACCGATGTCTCAGGATCGCTGTACGACCGCCGCAACAACTCGTTAATGACGCCCAGAGCATCCGCCGCCGTCACGCCGTCGCGCGCATTGACATCATAGCGATTTGTCGGGTTGGTCCACGGGCTAGCAACCACGCGAGTGGTCGCTTCCACCGCCGGTGTTGCCAATTCGCGGAGACCAACATTGTCAGTGGCCGTTGCGTAGAACGCATACTCGCTTCCGACCTCGCCGCGGAAGAAACGACTCGTTCCACTGACGCCGTCAAGCCATTGCTCGAAAGGACCGTCATCGGTCGCGACGAAGACGTCGTAGTTTGCGATCCCCGAACCATCAACGTCGATACCGTCCCAGGAAACCTTGAACAACGACAACGACGTTTCGGGTAACTGGTCGACGGTCGCCTGTGGCGGGTCGATGTCGATCGTATTCAGAGTGCTGTTGGTGATCAGCGGATCGTTGACATCAAAGACGATTTCCGCACTGCCGGTCAACTCAGTGCCGGTGGCCAGATCGGCTTTGGGGCGAATCGAATAGTTGACTTGTCCTTCACCTCGCCCGGTTTCATCGTTGACCGGCAGGAATCCGGCATCGAACTCGGCGGTCAGCAGTCCGGTTTCGGAATCGATCGTTGCGAAGGTCCAGGTGACGGTTCGAGTCGGGAAGTCGAGTTCGGCTTCGATCGAAAGGATTAGGTCAAACTCGGGATCTTCTAGCGGAAACTCGGTCGACCAAGCAGTTCGGTCGGACGGAACTTCGATCAGACGATCACCGACCATCATGTCACCGAGCTCGAACGTGGTCAGGTCGAAATCTTCGTCTAAGACTTCGGTGATGAAGACTTCTTGAGCCGGCAAGGTCGCCTTCTCGGGATCATTCTCGAAGAAGATCGTGTAGGGCAGTTGCATGCCGTTTCGCAGGAAGCCTTGTTCGCCGAATCCCGCGGGTCCAACTTTCTCATTAGGGTCAAACGACCGACCACGCTCGCCTCGCACTTTTCCTTTTTCAGGCTTTGTCGTTTGATCATCGCCGACGGTTGTTGTCGCGCCGCCACTGCCTTTGGAATCGACTTGATCAATGGAAAGATCATCTAACTGGCCGGAAATCACGGGATCTTGCAAGGGAAACCGAAGCGCGCTTCGATAACCTTTTTGAATGTCTTCAAACTCTTGATACACCTCGTACTGCTGTCTTTGAGCGACGGTCAAAGCTTCGACGTCCACAGACTCTCCGCGGCCGAAGTCGTTCTGACGCAGTTTTCCGTCGCCGTTGTAATCAGGGATGACAGCTTCGGGTACGCCATCAGCGTTCAGGTCCACCGCAAAGGAGTCCACGACGCCATCTCCGCTGGTGTCAATGCCAGTTGCATCACCGCGTAATTTTTGTGCCTTTGCGATGACGTCGGCGATGGGAACATTTCGCACGATGCCTTCGCCACGTAGCGCCTTTTGAAAAGCGTCACTTTCACGAATCAACCGAGCCCCTCTAGCGGACACATCCTGCGTGTACGCGTTTCGCTGCGCTTTCGCGGCAGATGCGACGGCCTGTTCAAGGCTCATATTCGGATTATTGCTTAACAGCGGCGTCAACTGGCTACTGAAGCTAGGAGAGTCCTGTGCGACCTGGTAGTAATCTGTCGCAGAAATCGTTGTGAGGTTGTCACCCGATAGCTGTGCGATTAACGCTCCGCTGTAGCATGAATCGAAGACAGCGACGGTTCGTGTATTGCTTTGCAGTTTTTGCTGCAGTTCGGACCCGTTAATCGCTCGATCGTTGAATCGCAGGCTACCGGATTCCGGGTCGAGCGTCCCATCCTCGTTGATTCGGCATCCGTTGCCGTGGCCCGAGTAAACGACGAATAGTAGGTCGTCATCATCAGCGGCTGCTTGGGCCGTTTCGAGGTTCCGTAGGAAACCACCAGCGGTTAGATCACGCTCGCCGTCGTCGGTCTCAAATGCTGAACCACTGCCAAAGACTCGCGCACCTTCTTCCGATCGTCCGGGAATATTTAGTGTTTTCGTAAAGAAATGTTCCCACTGTCGAGCGTCCTCCACAGAGCCTGGAAGATCAAAGTCTGGGTCGCCAACGATAACTGCATAGACCTCTTGGTTGCCATCGCCGCCGCTCTCACCTTCGGCTTCAGAAAAGGCGACCGGCAATCGTTCTGTGGTAATGTCGAAGACTGCGGCGGTCAGAAGTTGAATGTCATCGAAGTCACTATCGACACTGCGAAGCCGAATTGGTCCCCGTGGACGCTCGGGGGTTTCGAATTGCCACTGGCCGTTGACGAACAAAATCTCTTCGTACCCGTCTTGGCCAAAATCGCGGATCTGGTTTTCGAGAAAACCGAACAGGCTTTCAAACGTCTCTCCGTAGCGAGCGCGTTCCTCGGCAATGAAATTGTTCCAACCATCATCGAGCGCGGTTTCTGGACGCAGCGTGACCGCGTACTGGTCCCACGGTAGCGGCGTGGCGGCGAAGTCGGGATCGTCGATCGAATCGGCCCAGACGCTGATATCAAAATCGCCTTCGTCCAGCGGCACGTTGTAAAAGAATTGAATCTGTCCCTGCCCGCCGGCCGGGATCTTTGACGAACCAGGGACGACCGGCGGAGCCAGCATCACCAACCGCTCGCTGCTAACGCTGCCAATCGTCGGCCGCAGCGTTCCACCGCCGCTGACCTGCGCGGTGATGAACGGAAGCGTCCGGTCGACATTGGAATCGTTGGTGTAGTTCACCGTGTAGCGAACGGTGCGTCCGCTGCGGACTCGGCTGCTGCCCAGCAAATCAATGCGAACGTCTTCCAAGCGGTTCGATTCAATCACGACCGCATCGTCAAGCTGCGTGACGACTTCGCTGTCCAGCAATGCTTCCAGGCGATAAGCGCCTTCAGCGACGTTGTCGAACTCGAATACCAACGTGACTTCGGTCGTGCCGTCTTGTCGCATCTGAATCGGCGACAGCGCCTGTGATCCGTCTCGCACCAAGCGATACTCCAGGTCGCTGGCCAAACGGTCGCCCGCGACAGTGACCGTTACCGTACCATCATTACCGACCGCGTCGGGCGTGACCGAGTTGACGCTGGCGGGCAATGTGACGGCGGAAATCGAGATCGACGCAAACTGCGGATCGAACGACGCTGGAAACGCGGTGACATACACGAAGGACGAATCCGCCTGAGACGCAACCGCCAAGGTGACGTTGGCCGCGCCGCGCTCGGCTTGCTGCTGATCAAAATTGAATCGGTCAGCGATCGCCCCGCGAGCCACAAACAGCTCGTTGACGACCGACGACAAATCAGTGCCTTCATCGGCGTCGACGTTTAACTCGATGCCCACGCTGGCCGCGGCGTCGACCGCAACCTTGAACCACAGCGGTTGGTCCTCGCCAGCGAACTGCGACGATACCCCCGTTCCGTTGACTGAAAGTTCCGGCAAGTCGACTGAGATAGAGGCGTCGTCGGTCAGGCTGTTGTTGAACTTGCCATCCGCCTCCAACACATCACTTTGACGATTGGTTTCGACCACCAGTTGATAGTCACCGGGCAGCAATCCCGGAACCCGCAGCACGGCGTCAAACGTGATCGACTGGCCTGGTGCAAGCTCGACGCCTTCGCCGACTCGCACTCCACCGATGATCGTTTCGGTGGCCGGTTCGATCATAATCCCGTTAGCGGTCGTGACTTCTTCTTTGAACAACGAGAATTCATCGAACCACGGACCGACGGCGGGATCGCTGCCAAAGTTTCCGATCGTCCACTGAACCTCGATCTCGTCGCCTGAGATGACGTTGGCGGGGCCACTGATGAACGAAGGCACCAAATCCACTCGAGGAGCACGCTGGAAGAACGCGAACACGGCTTGGTCGTCGACGATCGTTTCAAAGTCGGTTGCGATCAAGTTATCGAATTCACCCGAAAGCGTGTCCCCGGAGATCACGCGATACGAATCGCCGACCTCCGATGCCAACGTTGTCGATGCGTAAATCTGCAAGTCGCCGTCAATCGTCACGGCACCATCGGCAACGATCGTTGCAAAGTCTCCGCTGGCAGGCCGATCGCCAACGGAAAGCTGAACCGTTCCGATCGTTTCAAAATCACCCGCGACGCGAACGTCGACGTCACCGTCCAAGCGAAGTGTTCCGACGGTTTGGTCAACGATCGGCGACAATCGATAGATAGACCCACTGGTATCACCGATCAGTATTTCGCCGGTATCAGAATCGATCGAAACATCCGATACTCGACCAAGTGAAACGCCGGTGCGTTGCAGATCAACATCTTGAATGAACGTTCCGGTGGCCGTCATCATTCGCAGCCGAGCATTGTTTTCCGCCGCAATCAGCAACTCGCCCGTCGACTCGATGACATCGATTCCGCCAAAGTCGACACTGAAGAACGGACCACCGGTTGGTCTGGCCGGAAACTCAGCAAGCACGGATCCATCGTCAGGATCGATCTCGCGAATCTGACCGTCGCGGCCAAGCAAGAACAGGCTTTCACGGACCGGATGATACGCGATACCGGAATGGTCACGATCAAGCGTGCCGAGCGACAGTGACGCGAGCACATTTCCATTGGCAAGATCGATGGCATAGACGACCGGTGTTTCTGATTGGTCGCCTTCGCCAAAACCAACGTACAACAGTGACCCGGCAGGAATCGTGGTGCCCGATAGAACCATTTCGGATTCGGTCACGTCCAGGCCGCTGGTGGTCACCCTCGATCCGGGTGCCACAATTGGATCGCCGACCTGAAAGCCGATGCTCGTTTCGCTGAACCGTCGAAAGATTCCCTGGCCGGATTCGTTACTTTCGCTGCGGCCATGAGTGATCACCGTACCGTCGGCCGCTTTCGCTAGTCCCACCAGCGTGCCGCCAAACGTTTTGATCAGCGAACGAGGTGTGACCCGCGCTGTTTGGTCGCCATTTTGTAAGTCGCCCGGCAAATCGAGTGTTCGGCTTCCACGCAGTTCCAACACGCCCGCGTTGGTATTCAACTCGTTGATGGAATCAAACGTCGCTTGCGTTCCAAGCAGCCGAATGTCCGCCTCGTTGATCTTAACCGGGACATCAAGCTCGTCCTGCGAATTGTCGTAGAACTTCAGCGTCGCCGAATCCGCGACTTCCCAGATCCCGCCCCGCAATACGTTCGGGTTCCCATTGAGGCCAACCGCATCGGCATCGATTTCCAACGTTCCGCCAAGCACCGAGATTCGGCCGGCATTGATCAATCGCGGGTTGGACACGATCTCTTCGATACGAAGGACTCCATCGCCACGTTTTTCGATCCGTCCGAAGTTGAACAATCCGGCACCGGACCCACGAGCACTGGCAAGCTGGATCAAACCGCTGTCTTCGACAATCCAGTCGCCTTCATTAATGACGGTGACCAAATTTCCAAACTGCAACTGAGTCCCCGCCGCTTGCACAATCGTTCCTTCGTTCACCAACGTGGCGGCCGAACGAATGAAGTCGGGTGAATCGATTGTCATGAATCCGGCGTTGGTGATGACACCTCCCATCAGCTGCTCGCCCAACGTCCCGAGCGTCAGCATGCCTTCGGGGAAGTCCAACGTGAAATCTCGGCCATCTCCGCTCAGTCGCCCTTCGATGATGACTTCGCCACCGCCCGTTCCCGTCAGCGTGCCAGATGACACCAGATAACCTGACGCAATGAAGGTCGCACCGGTAGCGATCTCTAACTGGGCATCGCTACTGACAAAGCTGCTGGAGTGATTCGCTCGCAACGTTCCTCCGTCGACGCGAACGGTTCCACCCAAGTGTTGCAGTGCGACTCCCAGTTCTTCGATTCGCGACGTCCCACCGCCGGTCTTGTGTAACAGCCCCGCGTTTTGGAACGTGGGAATCACCAAGCCGACGCCCGCCAGCGACGCATCGTCGACTAGTTGCCACTGCGAACCCGACGGGTTCACGATGCCGCCGGTAACCGTGATGACCGTTCCGGCCGATTGAATGACGACGCCCTCGTTGGTGAACGTGTTGTCGATCTCGAGCGGTCCCGCATCAGGCGAGTCAGTTGTGATGACGGTGACTTCACCCAAGTTTCGGATGTCGCGCACGAACTCACCGCCGGACCACTGGAACAAACCGGGTTGAAAATCGATCGCGGCGCTATTCGATGTGGAATCAAATCGTCCATTACGAAACTCGATTTTGCCATCGCCCGAACCCGAAACGACCGCCCCATCACGAAGGATCACGGGGTCATGAAAAGCTGACGCGTCGAAAACCAGTTCCGCGGCATTCGCGACCATCAGTTCCGTCGACGCGAACGATCCACCTCCGGTAAGACGCAACGTGCCCGAACTTACTTCGACGCGGCTGCCTTCTTCGGCCAAGAGCGCCGAATTCAGTTCGGTCGTGTCGCCGGTCGATTCAATCACGCCTTCGTTGGCAAGCGTGCCGCCGACAAGCGATCCGGTGTCACGAAGTTGAATCACCGCGCCGGACGCATTGGTCAGCAGCGTTCCCTGGCCACCGGCATCCAACAAGCTTTCGCTGCTTCCTTCGTGGACGATCTTTCCAGAGTTGACGAACATCCGCCCGCGCAGGCTGCGAGCCCCATCATCGCCCGACCAATGCATGAACCCCTGGTTTTCGATGGTGCCGTTGTCGGCTTGAACCAGCCCACCGGTCCAGTGCAGCATGTCCTCGGGAAAGTCAAAAAGCGTCGGTGAGAAACCGGTTTGAAACGATGCACCGCTCGCGATCTCAACTCGCCCGTCTCCGACTCCGGTGTAAGTGCCCGTGTAGTGCCCGATTCCCTCCAGCAAATCCAAGGTCGCGCCCGCCGCCACGTTGAACGTTGCACCGGTCGACGGTTCGCTGCCCGTGCCCGAGGTCGGCAGCGACAGGGTTCCGCCGTTGACGACTATCTGGCTGCCTTCAAAGTGCGTGAATTTACTGCTGGTATTGGGAAAGAAGGCGTTGGCGTCACCGGTCTTCTCAAATACCCCACGGTTATTGAACGTCATCGCGAAGCCCGCTTCGCTGGCCAAACTGCTGGTCGTTGTCCAGGTTCCGCTGGCGGCGTTTTCGATCACGATGGACCGCGCCGTCCGTACGAACGATACCGATTGATCCACGGTCCCTTCGTTGCGGATGCTCGACGACAGCGATCCAGGCGTCCCAGTGATTTCAAAGCGTCCTTCGGGTTCGATCGACAATCCGTTGGTGAACAGGTCGCCGTTGGACCATCGCAGCGTACCGGCAACATCCAGCGTTCGATTGACGGTCAATTTGTTGGTCACGGCCAGCGTCTCCGCCGTAACGATTTCATCCACCGTGGTCACCGAATCGATCGTGATCACCGGATCGGCCCCGGGACGATCGATGACCACCGTATCGCCCGACCCGGGAACACCGGTGACCGATGTCCCTTCGGTGACCTGCCAATTACCGGCATCCGACCAGGCCCCGTCCCCATCGCTGCTCCAAAGAAAAGCGGCCAGAACACGACGCGCATCCAGCTTTTCCAAAGCCAGACGACGCCTACGGCTATTGCGCTGCTTGGACCGATCAATCAACATTATGAACCAGTTGTTAAAGCAAGCTGAGCGAAACGTTGTAGCGAGGCTACAGATTTATTGAGGCAGCAGAAACATTCATCGCAACTCGATGGCGCGTTCTGCGAAGCACTTCTCGTCCCAAATCGCGACGCATTTTGCGTCATCTTTCAGGGCAAAAGTTTACTTATGCCCATGCGCCAGCGAAAGCATTTCCTACGTCCAGCGACACGCAAAACCAGTCCGATCGCGGTGCTCGCACATCCACGAATCACCAAAACAGGCGACCCAGGCCGCGGCATGTATCACATCGTCGATCTTGGTGGGTGCGGAATCGCAACCGCCTTTTGATGCTGCGTTTTCGGTCTGCTGTGATTGATAGCCGCCCGCTTGCTTGCGAGAGGGCCGGCCTCTTTTGTTCGGGACGGACGTCGCGATACCCGGGCAAGTCCGATCAGGTGCCGAATTGAAGCTTGTAAAATCGGCGCGCCGCAAAGAGACTCGGGGACTCAGATAGCCCGTCAGTGCCCCTTCTTGCTCCCGCGCCATGTTCGCCGCTCTCAAAAGACTCGTCCCAAACCGATTCCGCCAGCGCCGTCAATCATCGCACCAAGCCCAGCCTTGGACGTGCGGTCCGCTGGAGGAAAGGCACATGCTGTCGGCGATCTCAGTGCTAGCCGCCGGCACGACGGGCGACGAAACCATCCGTCTGTACGCCGACGATGAACTGGTGGGCACTTACAGCGACTTGGGCAGCGGCGCCGACAGCGGACAGTTCGTTCGGCTGGACGCCGACACCGGTGCCTCGACGCCTTCGCAGATCCGGATCGAATTCATCAACGATGTCTATGAGCCTCAGCTTGGCATCGACCGAAACGTTCGAGTCGACCGTATCGAGGTTGACGGGGTTGGCTATGAAACGGAATCACCCAACGTCTTTTCAACGGGAACTTGGCTGGCCGAGGATGGAATCACGCCGGGTAACCGGCAAAGCGAATACCTGCACGCCGACGGCTTCTTTCAGTACGATCTGGCCGGCAATCCCACCGGATCGCTGATTGTCGTCACCGCTGACGGCAGCACGGGCAACGAGAACATGTCGCTGTTGATCGATGGGGAAACCGTTGCCAACTGGGACGTCGGCACGACGACACAGACCTATTCATTCGTGGCGGCACAGACCGTTTCGGCCGACCAAGTCCGCGTCGCGTTCACCAATGATCGCTACGAACCGGATGTCGGCATCGATTACAACCTGCGCGTCGACAACATTCAAATCGACGGTGTGACGTACGAGACCGAAGATCCGAGTGTTTTCTCAACCGGCACTTGGTTGCCCTCTGACGGCATCGTCCCTGGCAACCGTCAAAACGAAACGTTGCACACCGACGGTTATTTTCAATACGCAAGCGACGACGTGCAGGCCGGCTTCGTTGGTTTGGCTGTCACGCAGGTGACCGTCAATGAGTCCGACGGTACGGCACAAATTGGGATCGACCGGTTTGATGGAACCGATGGTCCGGCATCAGTCTTCTATCAAACCTTTGGCGTCGAAGCCGAATCGGGCAGCGATTTTGTCGGCACCGATTCTGGACGAGTCGATTTTGCTGATGGTCAATCGTCCGCATTCATCACCGTCGATCTGATCAACGACGAAGAATTCGAAAGCGTCGAGTCGTTCAGTGTGTCGCTGTTCCGAAGCGAGGGTGCAGAACTGGCCGAACCGCGAACCGCAATCGTGACCATCGTCGACGATGAATCTGGACTCGGGCTGGTCGGCCACTGGCGACTGGATGAATCGGCGATCGGTCAAAACGTGGCCGACTCCTCGGGCAACGGCAACTCGGGAACGCATACGAACATTGCCGCGCCCGCCGGTCCCACCGCAAACGGCGTCAATTTTGATTCCGCCAATGCCGGTGCACTGCTGTTCGACGGCGACAACGATTTCGTCAGCATCGCAGGTGATCCGTCGCTGGATCTCAGCGACGGTCAGTTCACGCAGTCCGTTTGGGTTCGTCCCACCGCAACGGGACGCACGTATCAGGGCGTTCTTGGCTTCCAAGGCAGTGGCGGAGTCGCCGGGCGGTATCCGGGGATCTGGGTTCAGAATGACACACAAGTGCATGCCGGCTTTGGTGACGGAAGCAACTGGAACAGTTTGAGTACCGGAGAAGTCTTGACGCTGAATGAGTGGAACCATGTCGCGACGACTTTCGACGGTACGAACTATCGAGTCTACGTGAATTCCGCGGAGGTTTACTCGACCGATCAGTACGCCGGACGCACACCGACCGCTGAAACACGCGTCAACATTGGACGTGTCGACAATTACTTTTCCGGTGCTGTCGACGACGTGCGGATTTACAACCGCGCTCTGACCGCTGCGGAGGTGGCCACCCTGATCGATGGTGCCGATGTACCGTCTGTGCCGCTGTCCAATGGACAGTACGTGACCAGCCAACTAGCCGCGGGATTTGATACACCGATTGAGGTGGAACAACTGGCCGATGGCCGCTTTCTGGTTGCCGAACAAGATGGTGTCGTTCGCTTGGTCAATCCAGATGGATCGGTTCAGTCGACGCCCGTGCTAGACATTCGATCGATCGTCAACTCTGGCACCAAAGATCGCGGAATGATCGGTTTCGCCGTCCATCCGGATCTGGCCAACAATCCATACATCTATGCGTCGTACACCTACGATCCGCCAGAGATCACCGGTGGTGGTTTGGGCGGCGTCGACGGAAACGGATCACGCGTCTCCCGCATCTCGCGCTTCACCGTCACGGAAAACAACGGGGTCCTAACGGCTGACCCAGCGACCAACGTTGTATTGGTCGGCAACAACAGCACTTTCGACAACATCGGTGATCCAGATTCCAGAGTGGGACTGGAGGGTCCACACAGTTGCGTCGACGCCGGCGGCAACCCGATCGAAGACTGCATCCCGGCGGATGAAACCAGTCACACGATTGGGGAACTGGAATTCGGTCCCGACGGCATGTTGTATGCCGCTAGCGGGGACGGCGGTTCCTTTGGTCGTGTCGACCCGATCAACCTGCGTGCTTTGGATGTCGACTCATTGGCGGGCAAGATCCTTCGCATTGATCCGATCACCGGCCAAGCCCCCAGCGACAATCCACTTTTCAACGGCGACCCCGACGCCAACGAATCAAAGGTCTTTGCGTATGGCCTGCGGAATCCGTTCCGATTCGCGGTGGGTGGTACAGCCAGCAACCCTGAGATCTTCGTCGGCGATGTCGGATGGACTCAGTGGGAAGAAGTCAATCGAGGCGTTGGCGGCGAGAACTTTGGTTGGCCGGCTTTCGAAGGCGGCGATGGCGAGAGCCTACAAACCGGACGATACCGTGACTTGGCTGAGGTGCAGGCCTACTACGCAACCAATCCCGACGTGACCGCACCCATGTGGGCGCGACTTCACAGCCAGGGCGCCCGCGCGATCGTCATGGGCGACTTTGTCGGTCCCCAAAACGCTTCGGGTACCGGGACGCTGCTGTTCACCGACATCGGTGACCAAATCCTGCGAGCGGCGACTTTCAGCGACAGCGGTGAATTCCTGGGCGTCGAAGTCGTCTCGGGTAACGTCGGATTCATCGTCGACATGCACACCGGCGTCGATGGATTCACGTACTACGTGGACATCACCGGAAGCATCGGACGTTTGAATTTTCAAACCGTCTGAGCGAGCGATAAGCGAATGGCCGCGACGTGTCTATCGAAGTCCCGTCGTCGCCATCGGAATCGTAAAGACGCTGTCACCGGCGGTGATGAACAACTGGTCGAACTTTGGCCCCGCGAAAGTCACGTTCGCGGTCCAGCCCTTGGGCACCGCAATGGTGTCGATTCGCTTCCCAGTCTTGTCAAAGACCATAACCCCCTCACGGCCGGTCAGATAAAGATTACGATCGACGTCCAGCGTCACACCATCGCTGCCCGACGCACAGAAGAGCTCTCGTTCGGTCAGCTTGCCGTCTGGATTGATCACATATCGATACATCTTCTTATCACCAATATCCGCGACATATAGATGACGCTTCTCTGCATCACCGATGATGCCGTTGGGTTGGACCAAGTCACTGGCGACTTGCGTGATCGATCCATCCGTTGAAAGCCGATAGACGCCACGCGGGTGATCGTCGGCAATGGAGTGCTTCCAGTACGGTCGCTTGTAAAGCGGGTCAGTGAAATAGATCGCGCCGTCTTGATCGACCCAACAATCGTTGGGACCGGAGAAACGACGGTTTTCAAACTGGCCGACCAGCAACTCGTGCTCTTTCGTTTTCAAGTCGATACGCCAGAGTTCGTTGTTTTCATCCGCGCACGCGATCAAGCTTTGCGGTGCCACAAAGTAGAGACCGTTGCTGCGTCCGCAGGGTGAAAGCCAGTCCGAAAGTTCTCCGGTCTTGGCGTCCCACCGAACGATTCGGTCATTCGGTTGGTCGGTGAAGTAGACGTTTCCAGCATCATCGGCGGTCGGTCCCTCGGTGAATTTGTAACCGTCGCCAATCAGCTTCAGCGTCGCGCCCTCAGCAACGACGGAGTCGCTTTGCGTTTCTTGTGCTTGCACGTGCGAGAGCAACGGGAAGAGCGGCAAGAGGATCAGAATTCCCGTCAGTCGTATGGTTGATGGCATCAGTGTTCTTGATCTCAAAGGGAAAATGTTTCAGTCGTTGCGCGAAACGGTTTCGGCTTAGCTTCGCGGTCTCGTGGGAGCACACGATCTTACTGAATATCCGATGACAGGAGATAAGGCATGTCGAAAGTTGTGCTGTTGAGTCGCTGAAGAGAGTCGTGTCCCCAGATGAAACCTCAACACCTTCGCGGCCGTTCTGATCCAGCAATGAGCGTCAACCACCGCCAAAAAGTGGATCATTTTGCCGCGGCGTAGTCGACGACGCATCCGCCGGTGTCGTTCGATTCATAGGCGGCTTCGACACAGGCCCTGGTGCGCATGACATCGTCGATCCCCGTGGGCATGACATCGCAACTGCCTTCGGCGTGACGCTGGACCGATGCCATGGTTCCGATGAAGGCCTCCGGAAACCAAGATCCTTCCAAAGCAATGGTCTCCCATTTCGGCGGCTGATCGTCTTTCAACAAACAGATTTCGAACTGATCCGGTACGCCGTCAGGATAGTTCATCAGCAATCCCATCTTCGCTTTGACCGCCCCGCGGGTTCCCTCCCATTTGATATAGCTTTGTTGATTGTGCAGTCCGAAATCGTAACCGTGATTGGTCAAAATCGTGGCTTGGATTTCGTCACCATAGTCCATCATGATCGTGCTGCGAGTCGACGCCAATTCGCGCTGCTTGGGATGCTTCACCGTCCGCGCGTACACCTTTTCGGGGTCCCCAAAAAACGACCGAATCAAATCGACATAGTGAATGCTGTGCTGCTGGATCTCCACACGCGGCAACGGATGAATGTGGGGGAACAGGTGCCAGGGCGTGAAAACCTCCACATGCACTTCCATGTGATGCAGTTCCCCCAGCAATCCTTGCTGCATCAACCAACGCGTCGCCAGCACGAACGGTGCAAACCGCAACTGGCAATTGATCGCCGCGTTGTGCCCTTTGCGCTGACAGACATCGCGAATCGCTTGGGTCTGTTCCCACGAATCGCCCATCGGTTTCTGGATCAACACGTGTGACCCATCGGGCAACTGATTCATCACGTCGACAAATTGCGGCGGCATCAGGGCCAGATCCCAGACGACCGATTCCGGCGCGTCGGCGACCGCTTGTTGCACCGACGTGTAGACATTGGGGATCCCATATTGATCCGCCAAGTCTTGCGCCTTCGCGATGGTTCGATTGTAGATGCCGTGTACTTGAAAACCGGCTTGGCGGTACGCGGGCAAATGGGCGTCTTTGACGATCCCACCGGCGCCAAGAATGATGATCGGACGTCCGCTTTCGGGCAGTTCGGGCTTGTATTGAATGTCCATCATCATGATCCTTGAATTTCATCGATGCGAGACTGTGCGAGAGCCGTGATTTGCTCGACCGGCTTTTCCGAATTCATTGCTTGAATGACCAAGTCATCGATGACGGCGGCCAATTGCGACCAGTTGGCCAATCGCGGCAATGTGCGGGCAAATTCATGCAGCGATTCCAGACGATGGTAATACGGGACTTGGCCATTCACGTCTGCATCACACCAAGTGCTCCTGCGACATCCCGTTCCACCATTCAACGTCAACCGTTTGTCGTTTTTACGATTGACCATGAACCGAATGAAATCGTAGGCAACCGATGCATGCATTGACCCCGCCCGGATCGTGTGCAGCCAATAACAGTTCAATGAAGCCGACGAACCATCAGGATCGTGTGGGATTGGGGCCAAGTCGACCTTTCCTTTGACCACGCTTTCATCCACGACTTCGCTCATCGATGCGAAGCCAAACCAATTCACCATCATCGCGACTTCGCCCCGTGCGAAGGCCAGCCCCGATTTCACCGAATCGAGGTCCCGGCAATCGGGATGAATGGCGGTCGTATCCTGCAACAGTTCGCGATAGAAACGCATCCCACGATGGGCCGCCGGCGAATCCACGATCACTCGGTTGGTCGCCGGATCCACCAGTTCACCGCCACGTGTCCAAACGTGAAGCGCGAAATCAAATACCGTGTTATGACCATCGGGGAATCCTGCCACCACGGTTCCGTACTGATTCCGCTTTGGATCGGTCAGAAAACGTGCGACTTGGTGAAAGTCGTCCCACGTCGCCGGCACCGCCAATTCGCGACCGGTCCGCTTGAAATAGCGATCACGGTTGCCGTCGTCTTCAAACAAGTCCTTGCGATAGATCAAGCATTCCGGACCGTCATGAAACGGCAATCCGACGATGGAATCGCCAAAGTCTTGAAAGCCCAACATCGACGTTGACCAGCCATCGGGAAAATCTTCCGGCGGGTTCGCTTCGATCATCGGCCGCAGGTTCATCAACGCGCCGGCCGCCTGCGCTTCGGCAATCCAGTCGGTCGTCATCTGGGCGATGTCCCAGTCGCCGTTTGATAGCCCGCCACCGCCCAGCGTCGCCTCGTACAGTGGATGCAAGTCCAACGGCACCGCTTCGATCCGCATGGTACATCCGGTCGATGCACAGAACGCGGACCACATCTGCGCGATCGAACGCTCAAAGGGTTCGAAGCGTCGAACCGCAATTCGCAACACGTCTTGTCGTTCCGAAGTCACTTGCTTTGCCTGGAATGTCCGGTGGGGATCGGAAAATTCGTTCAGCCGGCGATCATCCACCGGCAATCGCAAGTTCGCGATCGATGGATTCGTTGTGTTCGCCCAGATCACAGGACCCGCGTGCCGCCTTGAGACGCTGGCCATCAATGCGAATCGGACAGCACGTGGTTTGATAACCGGTTCCGTTGCCGCGGGTGACTTGCTGGGTCATGTCCAAAACCTGGAAACCTTCGGAGTGCATCAGACGATCCCAGTTCAACACCTCGGCACACCAGATGTCTGCCGGTTCAAGGATCGCCAACCAATCCGCGGTCCGTCGTGTGACCAGGCGGTCGACCAAGATTTGTTTGATCTCGTCCCGCTGGTCATACCAGCTTTTCGGATCGGTGTACCGTGTCAGCTCTTGGCAATCCAACAGTTCACCCAACTGAACGATGCTGCCCATCGCCAACGCCAAGTATCCGTCCGCGGTTTGGTAGACGCCGTACGGTGCCCCCAGCAACGCGTGTGCGTTGTTCGTGGCGGTCCGTTCGGGTTGCGAACCGTCTTGAAGATGCACGGTCAGCGGTTCGAATTGATAATCCAACATCGCTTCCAGCATGTTGACTTCCACCAAACCACCTTCGCCACGAATCGATCGCCGGACCAGACAAGCCAAAACACCGGTCACCAACAACGCGCCGGCCCAGATGTCCGCAATCGCAACACCGACCGGAACCGGGCCGTCGTCGGCGTTACCGCTAAGCCACGTCATGCCGGATAAGGATTGGGCCAGCAAGTCCTGCCCCGGTTTGGATTTCCATGGCCCTTCTTTGCCATAGCCGCTGATTTCGCCATAGACGATGCCGGGATTGATGGCTTTCACGCTGGCGTAGTCCAACCCAAGTCGGTCGATCACACCGGGCCGAAAGTTGTGCAGCACCACATCGGCTTTCGAAATCAGTTGCCGGACCTTGGCAAGATCTCCGGCGTCTTTCAGATCCGCAACGTAGCCTTCCTTGTTACGATTGATCGCATGAAAGATCGTCGATTCGCCATCAATCTCACAGTCAGAAACGTACAGGTGACGGCAGATGTCGCCGGTCGCCGGACGTTCGACTTTGATCACCCGAGCACCCAAATCCGCCAGCCGCAAACTTGCCGACGGACCGGACAAGAACTGACTGAGATCAATGACCAGAATGTCTTCCAACGGCCTCATGATTCACGTCCGATTTTGAAGACATAGGCGTACTTGCATTCGGTCTTCTCGGGGATCTGAATCTTCAGTCCGTCCTTGGTGCGTTCCCACTGGATTTTTCCCTCATGTCCCACCAAGGTGACGTCGGTGATTTCCCCACGATAGGTCGATGACCCCAGCCATACGATCTGCACCTTTTCACCTTCGGCCGGTCGATCCAACGCGATGGCATAAAGATTGCCATGGTTGGTCGTGTAGCGAATGTCCTTGCTGCCGAAACCGTTGAACTTCACGTCAGCCAGGTGCCCCACCGGCGTCGACGTTGGGCCTTCGCCAAACATCAACCACGGCCGCGATCCATAAATCGCTTCGCCGTTGATTCGCAACCAATCGCCAATGTCGCGCAACACCTGTTGTTGATCCGACGGGATCGTGCCATCCGGTGCGGGCGCGATGTTCAGCAACATGCATCCATTCTTGCTGACGATATCGACCAGGTCGTCGACGATCCGATCGGCCGAATACAATTTCATGTCCGACGCGTACGACCAAGTCGATGGTGAAATCGAAGTGTCAGTCAGCCAGGGATCAGGATAGACATCGGGCATCCGGCTGCGTTCCAAATCGACCGTGGCAGTCCCGATTGCCAAGTCGGGACGTTTATAGGTCAGTACGGGCTGCTGGCCTTGGGACAGCGCATGGTTGTAAAAGCAGGCAACCATCTTTTGTCGCACCGATTCCGAAAGGATCTGCATGCGGTTGTCGAACCACAACATGTCCGGTGAATAACCCGTGACGACTTCATTGACCTTTTCCAACCAAGTGCGTTCGAACACGTCCGACGGCATCGGATAGGTCGACTTATTGGAATCCGATCCGTATGGCAACGACCGAGCCTGGACCTCGATCGAGTTCATTTTCGGGCCATACAACGAAGCGAACTTCGGATCCGATGCGTCAGTGTTTTGATCCCACGTCGGGAACCAACCCCAGTGCCATGAATGGTGCATACTGACCAAGAATTTCAAGTCGCGTTTCTCCACCGCCGCCTTCATCTCCGCCACCACGTCACGGTGTGGTCCCATCTGTGCCGCGTTCCATGGATTCACCTTGGAATCCCACATCGAAAACCCGTCGGCATGCTCGCCCACCGGTCCGGCGAACCGTGCACCGGCCTGGACGTACAGGTCCACCCACTGGTCGGCGTCGAACTTTTCCGCCGTCAGCATTGGAACGAAATCCTTGTACCCAAACTCCTTCAGGTCACCGAATCGTTCCAGATGTTCAACGTTGTTCGGGTGTCCGGTCTTGTACATGTTGCGGCCATACCAATCGGTGTTGGTCTTGCCGCTGGGTGCAGAATAGACACCCCAGTGTGCATAGATGCCGAACTTTGCATCACGAAACCACTCCGGACACTCGTAAGCTTCCAGTGATTCCCAAGTCGGCTGGAACGGTCCGCCGGCCGGTTCGTCCGCAGTGGCCGGCGACATCGACAGGAATGCCAGAACCGTCACAACGGAGATCGACAAAGTCGTCACTAACGTCTTCATATCACTTCTTTTCGATTTGGTCTGTCCACTGGGATGGATCACGATACTTCACGGTCTGCAAATGCTCGGCGTACAAAACCAAGTCGCCCGACACACCATCGCCCGGCGTCTTGAAATTCTCATAGCTGACCACCACCAATCCCATCGATTCGTACTTGGGACGTTTCGAAAGGTGCGTGCGGATGGTGTAAATCGTGTCGCCGATAAAGACGGGCTTGATGAACCGCAGTTTGTCATAGCCGTAGCTGAAGGTGTGGACGTTGTTGTTGGCCATCAGCCCCAGCCCATAGCTGAAGACCTGCGACCCGGCCACCAAGCGTTTTCCAAAGTTGCCGTCCGATTCGGCGAACGGTTGGTCGGCGACGTAGGGATGCATGTCCAACACCATCGCGTTGAACATCATCGCCTCGCCTTCGGAGATCGTCCGCGAGATCGAGCGACGTTTGTCGCCGACCTGGAAATCTTCATACATCCAGTCCTCCACGTGGTGCATGGGGATCTGATGATGGACGGCGACAGGCGTTGATTCAGGCATCTTGCAATTCCCGGGTCAGCGTGTCGTTGTCGGCACCCACAACAGGCGCCGCCGAACCACAGAACAATCGCTGGCCGTCGATTCGGATCGGACATCGCAGCGTCCGCACCGATGCGTTGTCCCGCTGAACCTGCTGTTCCATCTGCAGAACACGGTACCCGTCACGCTGCCGCAGTTGTTCGTAGGTCAACACCTCGGCGCACCAAACGTCCGCCGCTTCCAATTGTTCCAACCAGTCATCGGTACAGTGCCGGGCAAGCCGATCGGCGATCAAGTCACGGATCGCGTCGGCATGCTGAAAACCCGACCTGCTGTCGACAAACTGCTTCAGCTGTGGCAATTGCAACTGAACGGCCAACTTTGGCAGCGATCCCATCGCTAATGCCAGGTAACCATCGGCGGTCGGGTACACACCATAAGGCGGCCCCTGGTACGGATGCGCGGCAAACCCGTGGCTGCGGTTTGGCAAACGGTGGCCATCGTTCAGGTACGTCGTCAACGCTTCGAACTGCATGTCGATGGTCGATTCCACCAAGCTGACTTCGACCAAAGCACCCTGCCCCGTTTTCCCCCGCCGCACCAACGCGGCCAGCAACCCTTGTGCGAAATGCACGCCGCAAATCGCGTCGGCTGCGGCAACGCCAATCGGAACCGGCGGACTGTCACGACGACCGTTCAAATACATCAGCCCCGTCATCGATTGAGCCAACAAATCCTGACCCGGCTTGTCTCGCCACGGCCCTTCTTTGCCGTACCCCGACACCTCGCCATAAACAATCCGCGGGTTCAACTGCCGGACGACGTCATAATCCAAGCCCAACTTATTCATCACGCCGGGTCGGAAGTTGTGCGTCATCACGTCGGCCCGCTTGACCAACTGCTTCACCTGCTGCAAATCATCAGGGTCTTTCAAGTTGGCCGCAAAGGATTGCTTTCCGCGATTGATCGTGTGAAAGACCAGGCTGTCACCGCCGACCATCAAGTTTTTGGTCGCCAAACTGCGGCACGCTTCGCCGGTTCCCGGTCGTTCGACCTTGATCACCTGGGCTCCCATGTCGGCCAGCCTTAGCCCGGCCCACGGCCCCGCCAGGTACTGGCAAAACTCCAAGACAACCAGCCCTTCCAATGGACGCATCATGACGCCACAACCTCTCTGCAGTCGCGATACATTTCGTTCAACGTCTGCAATACGGCCTTCGGGTCACCACCGTCGATCAAGTACCGTCGGATTGGCGCCCCGCCACCATCGCGGTCTTGGAAACGAAGGCTGCCGTAGAATCGAGGACGCAAATACGCCCGATCCAAGCAGGGCAACGTGTTGGCAAAGTAGTCGCATGTGCGTCGGTTGTTTTCCGGATCGGTCCAAGCACTGCGATGCCCCGGTTGCCCGCCGTTTTCGACGTACTGTGTCCGTTGGTAATCCGGCTCGGCAACCATCTGTGCAAACAGCGCAGCGACGTCCATGTGTCGGCATTGGCTGGAAATCGCCAAACCCGTACCGCCCAACGTTGTCCGCAACGGATCGCCGTCCATCGAAACGACGTCGCCGAAATGCAACAACCGGCGGGCGTAACCGGCACGACTGTAGTTGCTGTACCCGTACGCGAACGGACAATAGGCGATGTCGTCGCCTTGCGTCATCGCTTCGTAGACTTGGATGGGATTCCAATCGAAGGTCACCGACGGCATCAACGACGCCAACTCACGCAACTGTTCAAGTGCTCGCACGCCCAAGTCTTCGTTGACCACCACATCCGGTGATTCACACAGATCGGATCCCGGTACACAACACAGCATGTAAAAGTTCATCAACGTGTCTTGCGGAATACCCGGCATGGCGACCAAGCCACGTTTGGCCAAATCAAGCAAGTCGTCCCACGTCCGAGGTACCGACGAATCGTGCCGCTGCAGCAGATCCGGTCGCCACGAAGCTACCGGCGTGGCAGCGTCGATTGCCAAAGCCCACTGGCGATCGGCGTAACGATAACTGCCGTGTGACACCCCGACCGAATTGGCGGCTTGATCGACCAAGAAGTCCGCCGGCATGACGTCTTCCAGCGACGTCAGGATTCCGTGCCGTGCGGCGAAGCCCGCCCAAGGGTGATCGATCACCAACAGATCAAACCGTGCGGCCAAGTCTCCCAGCGGCTGGTCAGCGAATTCTTGTAACGAACGCTTCTGCCACTGGATCGTCACCCCCGGATTCAGTTCACCGAACCGCTGCGCCGCGGCGATCATCGGCACAAAACCACGAGTGTGGTTCCAGGTGATCCCTTTCAACAGAATCGGCGACTCAGACATGACCGTGACAGTCTCAGTTGTTGGCTTTGCGGGCCCGGATTGCCTTCTCGCAGCCCCGAACCCCTTTTCCTTGGGTGGAATTTTATTTCCGTATATTGAAGCCGGTCCGTTGACGCCGGTCAAGACACGTTTTTAAACTGTGAATCTTTGATTCACCTAGGGAAACCCAGAACGTGCAGGAATCCGCCCCTCCCACCGCCGCCAAGCCGGAACCGGCCAAGTACAGCGTGCCCGCGTTCGAACAGGGTTTGGACCTGTTGGAACTGCTGATGGATTCGCCCCTGCCGCTGTCGCAGAAGACCATCGCGGGCCGCATGCAGCGTCCGGTCAGCTCGGTCTTTCGGCTACTGAACTGCTTGGAACAACGTGGCTATGTCCAACGGGATCCCGAAACCAGCGGCTACAGCCCGACCATGCGGTTGTACCGCTTGGCCCACACTTGCCCGGCTCATGTGCGGTTTCGCGAACTAGCCATGGCTCCGATGCAAGCGTTGGCTCGACGGGTCGGTGAATCATGCCACCTGTCGATCCGCGAAGGCGATCGTGTGCGTGTGATTTACAACCAACCCAGCCCACACATGCATTCGCTGAACGTCAGCGAAGACACGACTTACAGCCTGATCGACACGACCGCCGGCAAGATGCTGTTGGCTCATTTGCCGGCGTCTATCCGCGACGGCTGGCTGACAGGGCTGAGCGATTTCCAAGCTCTGAACAAGACACAACAAACCGAACTCAAGCAGCAATTGCTGTCGCTCCAGCGAAAGAAGTTCATGACCGTCCCCAGCCGTCTGACACCCGGCGTCTTGGGCGTCGACGTTTTGCTGGAAGACGCTTGGCTGGGTGAAAACGCGGTCTTGGCCGTTCCCTGCATCCAGAAACGAAGCAAGACCGAAATCAAAACCGATTTGCTGCCCACCATCCAAGATGCGGCATCCCAAATCACCACCCTTTTGAAAGGCATGTGACGTGTTCCAGGAGATCTTTTACGAAGACTACCAGGTGGGTGATTCCCGGACGACGCTGGGACGCACCATCACCGAAGCCGACATCGTGTTGCACGCGGGCCAGACCGGCGACTTCTTTCCCCATCACATGGACGCCCAGTGGTGCGAGACCCAGGACTTTGGGCAACGTATCGTGCACGGCACGCTGACGTTTTCCGTTGGCGTCGGACTGACCGCCGTGGTCGTCAACCCGCACGGCATGAGCTATGGCTATGACCGACTGCGGTTCATCAAACCGGTTTTCATCGGTGACACGCTACATACGGTGGTCACGATTTCCGAAAAGAAGGACCACAAGAAACGCGACAACGTTGGCATCGTGACCGAACACCTGGACGTACAGAACCAGCACGGCGAAACCGTTCTGGTGTGCGACCATCTTTTGATCGTCAGCAAGAAGGCGACCGAGAATGGCTGACCCGGTCATCGGCGCCGCTCTGCACAGCATCGGCGCTCTTTCGTCGTCCAGTTGTTACACCCCACAAAAAAAGACCAAGCTTTGGGCGTGGGAAAGCTATTGGATTTCGCAGGCCACCTTTGCCTGGCTGATCTTGCCCGTCGTCGGCGCTTTCCTGACGATCCCAAATTATATGGACGTGCTGGCGGCCAGCCCCACCGACGCGATGCTGAAATCGTTCACACTGGGCGCGTTCTATGGCGTCGGCGGGCTGACGTTCGGACTGGGCATTCGCTACATCGGGTTTTCATTGAATTACGCGATCGCGATCGGCATCTCGGCTGGCTTGGGCACGATCTTTCCACTGATCTGGACGCCAAACGAAGGATTCGTGTGGTTGATCTTTGACAAGTTTTCGACCCTGCCCGGGCAGATTGTTCTGGCGGGCATCCTTTTGTCATTGGTCGGAATCTTCTTTTGTGGTTGGGCCGGTGCGCTTCGTGAAAAATCGCAAGGCGACGTGCCATCACAGTTCTCTTTCAAGACGGGCGTTCCGTTGGCAATCATCGCGGGAACGCTGTCGGCGGTGTTCAACTTCGCGCTGCTCGCCGGCCAGCCGATCGAAAAAGCCGCGTTGGACGCCGGAGCCAACGACTTGATGAAGATGAACGCAATCTATCCGTTCTCCAACGGCGGCGCGTTCTTGACCAACTTCGTTTGGTGCGTGTTTTTGTTTCGCCGTAACCGCACCGGGTCCCAGTTGTTCCGCTTGCCCGACCAAGGTAGCGGCAAGCTGGCGTTCTATTACTTGATGGCACTACTGAGCGGGACGTTCTGGTATTTCCAGTTCTTCTTTTATGGCATGGGGCATGCCAACATGGGCGATACGTACGGGTTCACCAGTTGGGGGCTGCACATGTCGATGCTGATTTTATTCAGCAACATTTTCGGCACGGTGTTCCGTGAATGGGAAAACGCCGGCAAGCTCTCCAAACGGATCCTGCACATCGGGATGCTGATCATCGTCGCATCGACGCTCGTCATCACCTACGGCAACTACCTGGGCCAGCAAACACCGGTACACTGATCGATCAACAGCAAACCAGCGCTTCGTCATCCGTCGCCTTTTCGCCCGCGAAAGTAGCGCCCGCCATGGACAAGAATGCAACAGTCTTGAATCGCTCAGATCTGCAGGAAACAAAGTGAATCCCATCACTCTCATTTCACTTTTGTTGTGCGCCTTTTGCACCTCGCTCGCCAGTGCTCAAGATTTCCCTACAGTGACCGTCAAACGAACCCCAGTTTCGGGTATCGGCATGCAGGAGGGCGTTTGTCGCCGCGACCCTAGCGACATCATCCGAGTGAATGAACGCTACTACATTTGGTACTCCAAAGGCCCGATCAAATCGGGCTATAACGCAACGGTCTGGTATGCGACCTCATCCGATGGAATCGATTGGACGGAGCAAGGACAAGCGATCGGCAAAGGAGAAGCGGGAGCCTGGGACTATGGCAGTGTGTTCACACCTGGAATCCTAATCGCCGAAGATCGCTATTGGCTGTTCTACACGGGCACCTCGCATCCGTTTCAGCAAGGAATGCCCGATTCGAAAATTGGCTTGGCCGTTGCCGATTCGCCCGATGGACCTTGGCAGAAACTGGGCAACAATCCGATTCTACGCAACAGCGATAATAAAGACGACTTTGACAGCCTGTTGATTGACGATTCCTGCGCGATGATCCGAAACGGAAAAATCTTCCTCTATTACAAGGGTCGCCAATTCGGGAAATCACCTCACGAGACAAAAATGGGATTGGCAGTCGCTCGGTCGCCTCAAGGTCCCTACCAGAAGCATGAGTCGAATCCGGTCATTCAAGGTAATCATGCAATTCTAAACTGGCCGCAAGGCAAGGGTGTTGCGGCGATGATTGGTGTGACGGGTCCCGAAGATCTGAGAAACTCGGTTCAGCATTCCGAAGACGGAGTCCATTTCGCCAAAACTCACAACGTCATCGATGGTCCTCGTGCCGCAGGCTCGTATCGTCCCGATGCATTCACTGGCAGCCTGAAGGCCGAGAGAATCAGCTGGGGAATCGAAATTGGAAAACACCAGGGCAATCAATTGCCTTATCTGGAACGTTTTGAATTGCAGTGGCCCGACAACGAACATTGAGAGGTAGCAGAGGCGACTGGCATCGCTATCGGAAGGACACGATTTCGAAACGAATCATACGACGTTGCCGGACGTTGCGGCATCCATACTTGACGTGCCTGCAAGGCTGAACCCCCAATCTGTCATTGCCGATGGCCTCATCGTCGTCTTTCGCTCCGCGAAAGTAGCGTCCCGCACCCAACGATCCCAAAATTTCCCCCGTCCCCTTATTGGACGTCCCAAAATTCCCCCCGTCCCCTTAATGGACGTCCATCGTCGCCTTTCGCTCCGCGAAAGTAGCGTCCCGCACCCAACGATCCCAAAACTCCCCCCGTCCCCTTAATAGAGGATTGCTAGCCGCCGCGGATCTGCATTCGGTATTTAAGTGGCGTGATGCCGAATTCGCGTCGGAAGACTTGGGACAGGTATTCGGGTGAACCGAAGCCGGCACGATCGGCGATCTCGGGGATGGTGCGGTCTGTATCGACCAACAACGCCTTGGCCCGCTCCAGATGCACGCGACGAATCTCTGCGGCCGGCGAGCGTGCAAGCACGCGTTGAAACTCGCGTTCCAATTCACGCCGCGACATCGGAACCGCTTGCAAAATATCCGCAACGGTGATCGGTTCGGAAGCGTGATCGCGGATGAAGCGAACGGCCAACGCCAAGTCGGGTTGATCGATCGCCAACACTTCCGTCGATCGTCGTGCGTGGATGCCCAGCGGCGGGACCCGCAACGCACGCTTGGGCGGCTTGCGACCGTCAATCATTCGATCCAGAACCTCAGCGGCGCGATAACCGATCTGTTCCGAATCCACCTGGATCCCCGACAGCGGCGGGCTGCACGTTTCGCAAAGCAAGTCATCGTCGTCACCGGCCAGAACGGCGACTTGTTCGGGCACCAAGATCCCCGATTCTCGGCACACCTCAATCAATTCGCGTCCGATGCGGTTGGCCCAAGTCAGTATCCCGATGGGTTTTGGCAATGCCCGGACCCACCGCGACATGTCGGATCGCCTGGCTTCCCAACTGGTACCCGTCCCACGCTTGGGCCGATAAACCAGACAATCGTTGCCCGATCGCTGCACGCTGTCGACGAACGTGTCGCAGTGCAGACCAACCCACGCTATCCGGTGCGGGCCACAGTAACCGAAGTGCTTGAGGCCTCGATCGACGAAATGGGTCACCGCCAATTCGGCGGATCCGACCACGTCGTTGGTCACCCGCGGCAAGTCGACGCTGCCCAGCTGGATGGATGAAACGTTGACGATCGGCACTTTGGCGGCTTGCAGTTCTCTGGCCAGTTTCGTCGTTGCGACGCGTGCCAGAATGCCGTCGCCGGACCAACCGGGCGGCAGGTGCAGCGTTTCATCTTGGCCACGGGCTTCGATCCAAAGATGCCAGTGTGAACGCTGGTGAGCGTACCGGATGATGCCCCGAACCATGCGTCGGCCCCAACCCGTCGCGGTATCGACCAGCACGGCAATCTGTTTCTCTTGTTTCGTCTTGGGCATCGTGTCGGCCGGCGAAGCGACGCGGAACATTACCCCGCCCAGACTACCACATCACCTGACGCAAATTCTAAGTTTTCTTGCGCTTTCTTTTCCTGGACTTTGATACCACGTCGGGAACAATATCAGTCACGATTTCTATTCTTCCCGCCTCCACCACCCCGCCCCGTTGCCGCCCACCGGTTGACCCGAGCCGTCCAGACGCGCAATCACCAGCGTGCTGCGGCACGCCGATCGGGGCCACGCCAGCGGATCCATCCCCGCCATGACACTGACCGATTATCTGGTGCTGCTGACCTACCTGCTTGGCATCTTTGCCGTGGGGGTTGGGTTGAGCGCGAAGGTGAAGAACACCGGTGACCTGTTTTCCGCAGGCGGTCAATCGCCGTGGTGGGCGTCGGGGTTGAGCGCTTTCATGACGATGTTTTCCGCCGGGACGTTCGTCGTCTGGGGTGGCATCGCGTATCGGCTTGGGATCGTCGCGGTGATGATCAACCTTTGTTACGGCGTCGCCGCGGTGCTGGTCGGATACTTCGTCGCCGGTCACTGGCAGCGGATCGGGATTCGCACACCGGCGGAGTTTATCGAAAAACGTTACGGCGTCGGCCCGCTACATTTTTACACCTGGTCGATGATGATCTATCGCATGGTCGGTGTGGCGGTGGCGTTGTATTCGTTGTCGGTATTGTTGGTCGCGCTGATGCCGCTGGCCGAAGGCAACCCGCTGCGTGATCCGGCGACCGGCAACCTGTCGATCACTTGGGCGATCCTGGTGTTCGGTGGCATCGTCGTTCTGTACACGATGGTCGGTGGGTTGTGGGCCGTCCTGATGACCGACGTCTTACAGTTCATCGTGTTGAACTTGGCCGTGCTGTTCATGATCCCGCTGATCGTGGCGGACGCGGGCGGAATCAGCTCGCTGATCGATCGCGCACCGCCGGGATTTTTCAATCCTGTTTCGGGCGATTACACGTGGTTCTTCCTGGCCGGATGGGTGGCGATCCACTTCTTCATGGTCGGTGCCGAATGGGCGTTCGTGCAACGGTTCTTGTGCGTGCCGAGTGCGGGTGATGCGAAAAAGAGTGCATACCTGTTCGGCATTCTGTACTTGGTCAGCCCGATGTTGTGGCTGTTGCCGCCGCTGGCTTATCGCGTGATCAATCCCGATGCGGATCCCGAACAAGCGTACGTGTTGTCGTGCCAGCATGTTTTGCCGATCGGCATGTTGGGCTTGATGATCGCGGCCATGTTTTCGGCGACGGCCAGCATGGTCAGTTCGCAATTGAACGTCTTCGCCGGCGTATTGACCGAAGACATCTACAAACGTGTGCGTCCGCAATCCGATCAGCCGCACTTGTTGCGTGTCGGCCGCGGGATGAGCTTCGTTCTGGGAGCGATCCTGATTGCGTTGGCGATTGCCGTTCCCGCAATGGGCGGTGCCGAAGACGTGATCGTGACAATCACAAGTTTGATGGTCGGTCCGCTACTGGCGCCGACGATTTGGGGATTGTTCAGCCGACGCATTTCACAGACCGCCGTTTGGTGCACCGCAGGCGTTTGTTTCTTGGCCGGTGCGGCAGTGAAGTTCGGCTGGCCTGAAGTTTTTGCCGCCTATGGCAAGTACCCCGACGTGGTCGTGGGCGTGATCTTGCCCGTCACGGTTTTGACCGTCGTGCAGATGCTGTCCAAGGGCACGTCGGACGGTTGGTCACGAGTTCACCAATCGTCCCTCGTTTCTCTCGACGCAAACACCGACCCCCAAGCCGTTCAAAAGACGTTTGATCCCACACCCGCCTTCATCGTGTCGGGCGCGTTGATGGTCTGTGGCTTGATGATGTTCGCGTTGTTGTTCGTCAATACGCAGAACTTGGCGACGATCGGCTGGTTTGCCAGCGCACTGATCGTCTTGTCTGCCGGAATCGGTTACGCCGCCCATCGCAAATCTCGCACGCACCTTTCACGGATTTCCACATCATCATGATTACCGATGGCCCCGTCGCCGAAACCAGATCGCCTCTGGTTAAGCAAATTCAAACTGACCTTGTCGTTGTCGGCGGCGGATTGGCCGGTGTGTGCGCCGCCATCACCGCGGCACGCGCCGGTATCCAAGTGGTCTTGATCCAGGACCGACCGGTGCTGGGCGGCAACGCATCAAGCGAAGTCCGCTTGTGGGCGTTGGGCGCGACGTCGCACATGGGCAACAACAACCGCTGGGCCCGCGAAGGCGGTGTGATCGACGAGATCTTTGTCGAAAACACGTATCGCAACAGGGACGGAAACCCGTTGATCTTGGACACGATTCTGTTGGAAAAGGTCGTCGAAGAACCCAACATCACGTTGCTGTTGAACACGGCCGCGTTCGATGTCACCAAGAGCGATCCCGACACGATTCAGTCAGTGCGAGCGTTCTGTAGCCAAAACAGCACGATGTACGAAGTGTCGTCGCGGTTGTTCTGTGACGCGTCGGGTGACGGCATCGTCGGATTCATGTCGGGTGCCGCGTTCCGCATGGGAGCGGAAACGAAAGAAGAGTTTGGTGAACAGTTCGCGCCGGACGAAAGTTACGGCCAACTGCTGGGCCATTCGATTTACTTCTACACCAAAGACACAGGACGACCGGTTCGATTCGTACCGCCCAGCTTTGCGATCAAAGACATCACGGCCATCCCGCGTTGGCGAAACTTTGCGGTCGGCCAAGACGGTTGTCGGCTGTGGTGGATCGAGTACGGCGGACGCCTGGATACCGTCCACGAAACCGAAACGATCAAATGGGAATTGTGGAAGATCGTTTACGGCGTCTGGGACTACATGAAGAACTCGGGCAAATTCCCCGAGGCCGAAACGTTGACGCTGGAATGGGTTGGACAGATCCCCGGCAAACGCGAAAGTCGTCGTTTCGAAGGCGACACGATGATGATCCAGCAAGACGTCATCGAACAACGACGATGTGACGACGCGGTCAGTTTTGGCGGCTGGGCCGTCGATCTGCACCCGTCCGATGGCGTCTACAGCGACCTGCCGGGCTGCAATCAGTGGCACAGCAAAGGCGTCTATCCGATTCCTTTCCGTGCGATGTACAGCCGCAACATTCGCAACTTGTTCCTGGCCGGCCGGATCATCAGTGCCAGCCACTTGGCTTTCGGATCGACTCGCGTCATGGCCACCTGTGCTCACAACGCCCAAGCCGTCGGTATGGCGGCGGCGATCTGCCATCGAGACAACTTGGTTCCCAGGGATTTGCTGGATGGCGATCGGATGCGGGGGCTGCAGAAGGAACTGCTGCGGACCGGTCAACACATTCCACACGTCCAGATTGACGATGAAGACGACTTGGCCACCAAGGCGACGGTGTCGGCCAGCAGTGAACTGCAATTGCAAAGTTTGCCCGCAGGCGACGACTCGATCCCAATGGAAAGTCCCATCGGGATGCTGTTGCCGATCGTGCCCGGCAAGCTTCCGCGATTCCAGTTCCATGTGGATGCGAAGACAGCCACCAAGATTCACTTTGAACTACGCGGCTGCACTCGTGAAGACTCCTTCACGCCCGACGAAGTCCTGGCAAGTCGCATCTTGCCGGTGGACGCTGGACGCCAATCGGTGGAAGTCGACTTTGACATCACGATCGCTTCGCAGCGTTATCTGTTTGTCTGCTTGATGGCCAATCCCAATGTCGCCGTGTCACTCAGCGATCGTCGGATGACCGGTGTGTTGTCGGTACACCACACGCTGGAACGCAAAGTCAGCAATTCGGCGGTCCAAGATCCGCCGGACGACATCGGCGTCGAACGCTTTGAATTTTGGCTGCCGCAGCGAAGGCCCGCCGGCAAGAATCTGGCCATGCAGATCACACCGCCGCTGTCCGGGTTCGGCCCCGGCAATGTCATCACCGGGCCCGAACGTCCCACGTCGGGCATCAACGCTTGGGTGGCATCGCCGGATGATTCATCGCCGAGTTTGAATTTGACCTGGGATCACCCGGTCACGATTCGGCGCGTTGTCGTTGCGCTGGACACCGATCTGGATCACCCGATGGAAACGGTGCTGATGGGACATCCCGAATCACGCATGCCGTTTTGTGCAGCGAACATTCGTGTGATGGATGACTCGGGGCGTTGCTTGGCCGAGCGTTACGACAACCACCAAACACGTTGCGAGCTGACGTTTCCCGCGACGCAAACCCGCGGGCTGAAGATCGAAGTCAGCGGAACCGACAACGGCATTCCCGTCAGCGTGTTTCGCGTCCGCGTGTTCGAGTGACCGACTGTTTGATTGACCGCCAACTTGACTTCAGCCGACTGACTCCAGTCTTCCCACCTCAATCAATTCCCACCGATGTCCCGCCCCATTGATCTGTCGCGCTTCAACATGGTTCGAATCTGTTTCGTTGTTGCTTGGATTCTTTCGACTCCGCTGGCTTTTGCCCAACAGCCATCCGGCGAAGGCGAACAAGTCGTCTCGCTTGGCGGCGAGTGGAAATTCAAAACGTTCTTCGGCGAAGGTTCTGATCCGCGTCGCATTCAGGCCGGTCCCGATGACATGGTGATCGACAATGCCAACAACGATCGCGTCGAGGTCATTGGAAAGTGGGGCCGCAAAACCGAAGGCGATCGTGACACGAAACATTGGGGCGATGACTATCGGACACGGTTCTATACCGACGAAGACTTCATTCCCGGAAAATCATTGCCGGCCGTACGATTCGACACCACGCCACCAACGGCCGGGCTGTTCGAACACTTCGTCTACTATCCCTTTGGTCATCACTTGACCACGCGAGTGCGGATTGCTCACGCCGACGGAACCGACACACAACACATCAGCCAGCGTGTTCGATGCGGACAATGGGTCAGCCTGGGCGTCTATCGATTGCATCCCGGCGGCGATCATTTCCTTGAAATGTCCGCCATCACGCCCGGTGGTGTTGCCGCTGACGCAGTGATGTTGCGTCCCGTTTCCGATGCACAGTGGATGGCGTCACGTGCCGATACCCGCAACGCACCGTCGCCCGAATTGGATGATTCCGAATGGGATGCGATCCCGGTGCCGGGTCACTGGGGGATGCGGAACAAGTACAGCAATTACAACGGAAAAGGTTGGTATCGACGATCGTTCACCTTGCCCGAAACATGGCAAAGAGATGAGAGTCGACGCATCCGCTTGCGTTTCGAAGCCGTCTATCACGTGGCTCGCGTCTTCTTGAACGGTCGCTACATTGGACGTCATCAAGGTGGGCTGACCCCGTTCGAGTTTGATGTCACGGACCAATTGAATTTCGACGGCACAAATGTGCTTGCGGTCCAGGCCGACAATGACTTCTTGGTCGGTGCCACCTGGAATTGGGGCGGCATCATCCGCGACGTGTCGTTGGTTCAGACCAGCGACGTCCGTGTGTCTTACCAGTACGTTCATGCGGAACCCGATTTGGACGCTGGGACTGCGGCAATCCAAACAAGAGTCCGCGCGACCAACGACAGCACGCGACAACGCACCGTCGATTTGCGAACGGATTTCTACGACGGTGATCGGTTGCTGGGTTCCGCCGCGGCCACCGTCACGGTGCCAGCGATGAACGATCGTGAAGTTTCGATCGACTTCGACTTAAAGCCCGCCGACGTGCACCTTTGGCATTTCGACCGCCCTCACCTGTATCGCGCCAAAACAACGCTTCGCGAAAAAGGTTCGCCACAACATTCACGCAGCGATCGATTTGGCATTCGTAAAGTTCAGATCAAACCCGAGGGCTTGTGGCTGAACGGCGAAAAGGTCCGCTTGGCGGGATACAACCGCGTCAGCGACCATCGTTACTGGGGCAGTTCAGAACCCGAGCATGTGCTGCAACACGACGTTCGGCTGATGAAGAACGCCAACGCGAACTTCATGCGGATCATGCACGGCACACAAAACAAGCGGCTGATCGAACTGTGCGATGAAAACGGCATCCTGTTGTTCGAAGAGGTCAACGTTCGCGAACTAACCAATCCGGAATTCACACCGCCCGATTATCCGCTGACGCGTCAATGGTTGCGGGAGATGATCGAGCGTGACGTGAACCATCCGTCCATCATCGGATGGAGCGTCGGCAATGAACTGAGCAACCACTACACGTACGTCGCCAAGATGATCGACTACGTGCGACGCGAACTGGACCCGCACCGCTTGGTCAGTTGTGTCAGCAACACGGGCTATCGCGATCACGAAACCCCGGAAACCGATCCGCTTGGCGAATCCGATGTGATGCTGCAGAACTGTTACATGCAGCGGCCGACGACGATGATCGAAGCCCTGCATCGGAAATGGCCGAACAAGCCGATCTTCTTTTCCGAATTTGGCTTGGGCAAATTCACCGAAGCCAGCTTGGACGGTTTTCTGCCCGAACTGGATCAGTGGAACGCGTGCATCCGCGGCAATTTTCCATTTGTCATCGGTGCATCACTGTGGACCTACAACGATTACCGCAGCGGGTATGCACAAACCCTGGAAGACGAAAATCGTGCGTGGGGCTTGGTCAATGTTTGGCGACAGAAACGACGACTGTTCACGCAGTGCCAAGCGGAAAACAGCCCCGTTCTGGACATTCAAATCGACGCAATCGATCCCAATCGAAACCGTGCGTCGGTGACGATTCCGATTCGCGGTCGCGATGACTATCCCTGTTTCACCATGCGAGACTATGACCTGGTGTGGCAGTTTCGCGATTCCGATGGCAACACGCTGCTGACCGAGTCGATCGATTTGCCAACGCTACAGCCCGGAGATGCACCGTGGACGGGAACCATCCAGTGGCAAACCATCCCGGTCGACGCGTTTGACTTGGTCGCTCGCTTGGTGACACCCAACGGATTCACACGCTACGAAACGGTCCAGCGGTTTGCCGTACCGCCCAAGCCGACCGGGGCAAAGGCGATCGCAATCGATGATTCCATTCGCGTTTTCTTTGACCGGCCCGCGTCAGCCGACGAGTGGTTTGTTCGCTGCATTGGTCCCGACGGAACGACCACCGACAGCAAACGGACAATCGATCCCTACGTCGATCTGAGCGGACTGACAAGCGGCGTCGACTATCAAGTCCGTGTGATTGCGTCCAACACGAAAGGCGACAGTGAGACGTCGCAACCGATCGATGTGACCACCGACGGCACAATCTTGCCGCCAGTCATCTGGCACGCTTTCGTTCATGACGGGCGGCTGGTCGTTGGATACTCCGCCCAGCCGGATGATGCGACCTATGTCGTTCAGTACGGGGAAGACGCATCGAATCTGTCCGGTGAACTGCAAACCGATCTGCGAGGCATGTTGTCAGTCGATGTCGACGGTGCCAAGTCAGTTTCGCTTCGCATGAAACGAATCGCATCGGGCAAAGAAAGCGGGTGGTCGAACATCGTGACCGCCACCGAAGACGTCTTTGCCGAATGATTTCCCGCCATCCTTCCACACGTTTTGAATCCTTACCCCACAAGCCCACCCTCATGACAGTCATCAAGCCCGTTGTTTCAACGCTGATCCTGTGCTGCATCGCTTCGATCGGCATCACGAGTTTCGTTCACGCTGAAAGCCCACAGTCCGATGATCCGGCCCAGATGAACCTTCACGCAATGTTGGGACCGGTTCCCGCATCGGCAAAGTTCATCGACGAAGGCTATTACATTTGGGGTGGCAGTATGGTGCGTGACGCCGACGGAAAATGCCACCTGTTGTACAGCCGCTGGCCGCGTGATTTGAAACACGGTGCCTGGGTGACTCATTCGGAAATCGCACATGCCGTCGCCGATCATCCGTTGGGGCCGTACAGGCACGTGGACGTCGCGTTGCCCGAACGTGGTGCCGAATACTGGGACGGGCTTTGCACTCACAACCCCACGGTGCATGAGTTCGATGGAAAGTATTACCTGTACTACATGGGCAATACGGGCGATCGGAAACCAACCGAGCGTTTGAATTGGACGCATCGTAACAACCAACGGATCGGCGTCGCCGTTGCCGATCATCCGGAAGGTCCGTGGAAGCGTTTTGATCAACCGCTGATCGACATCACGCCTGATGAATCGGCCCCGGACGCGTTGATGACCAGCAACCCGTCGATCCTTCGGCGGTCCGATGGAACGTTCGTGTTGATCTACAAAGCGGTGGGTCTGAAACGCGAGCGGCCTTTCGGAGGTCCCGTTGTTCACTTGGCGGCGACCAGCGATTCGCCGACCGGTCCGTTTGAAAAGCACATGAAACCGCTGTTCACGGTCCCGGGCGAAAACTTCTCCGCCGAAGATCCCTTCATCTGGTCGCAGGGCGAAACCTGTTTGGCGATCGTCAACGACCACCACGGCGCATTCAACGGCTTGAACACCGATTCACTGGCACTGTTCACATCCAAAAACGGACTGGATTGGGAAGTCGCCGCCAACCCGCTGGTCACCGCCCGCGAACTGACGTGGGCCGACGGGACTCATCAAAAGCTGAACCGTTTGGAACGTCCGCAACTATGGATGGAAAACGGAAAGCCCGCCGTGCTGTTCTGCGCCGGCGAAGAAACCGACCAGCAACTGCATTCGTTCAACGTCCATATCCCGCTGACTTCGACCGACGCGAAGTAGTCTGCTTCTAAATCCCAACCTCATTCCTTCCGCCCCACCATCACCCAATGTCTCGCCTTCACCCTTGTCCTTGCCTTGTAACGATCGGCATGCTGACCATCGTCCTGGGCGCCGTCGTTCCATCGTCTTATGCGGAAACTCCCGGCGATCCTTCGCCGTCTGCCACTCAGCCGCAGATGGATTTGTCAGATTGGAAACTCGTGTGGCAGGACGAGTTTGATTACCCCGACGAAGAATTGGACAAACACTGGGAATCCCAGAACGCCCCCAGCCATCACATCTTGTGCAGCCGATGGCGTGAAAACGTGGTGGTCAAAGACGGAATCCTGCACCTGGTCAATCGGAAACAGCAACGCGGCGGCCAAGACTGGACGTCCGGCAGCATCTGGACGCGAAAGAAATTCAAGTACGGCTATTTCGAATGCCGCTATCGCTATGCCGAAGCCACGGGGACAAACAATTCATTCTGGCTAATGACACGAGGCGCCGATCCGGACGAAGGCAAGCGATTTGAAATCGACATCAACGAAGGTCACTATCCCAATGAAGTGAACACCAACATTCACAATTGGTCCGACGTGGTGGTCGGTGATGATGGAAAGAAGACTCATCCGTCGGCCCACAAAGGTTTCGCTTTTGGCATGCGTCCAGACTATTCGCTGCCGCTGGAAATCCCCATCACGACGACACGTCTGCGTTTGACCTCCAACACCAGTCCTCATTTCCACATCCGCGAACTTCGCGTCTTTGGTGTCGGCGACCGTTACCCGGACCCACTTTCGGAAACGGCCGATCAAGACATCAACGGCTTGGTCAATCACGCCACCGACCCATCCGTCCGAGTCACCGCCAGTGGTATGCACAACCCAAACACACGTCCCGAACATGCGGTCGACGGAACGACACTCACCAGTTGGACATCGCCCGACGAAGGCGAAAAATGGATCGAACTGCGATGGCCCGAGCCGATCACCATTGGCTGCATCCAGTTCATCAATGGTTGGCAAAAGGATGGACATTGGACCGGATGGGGCCAAGTCAGCGATTACAAGATCCAAGCCCATGACGGTAAAACGTGGCATGATGTGGCCACGATGAATTCCAAGGACGAAGCCGACTTTGGTGCCAACTATCACACCTACGGTCTGCTGTGGACCGAAGACGAATTGGTCTTCTACCAGGACCGCAAGGAACTACGCCGCATGCCCAACGAATTTTGCAAAAGCGAATGCCCGATCTGGCTCAGTGAAGCCATCATCCGATGGGCCGGCACCGTTTCCGACCAAATCGACGGGACCAGCATGAAGGTCGATTGGGTTCGCTATTACCAAAAGGAAAGCGATCAATGAATGCGGTGTTCATTGCGATTCGTGTGCCGGTCGCGTTGAACCTAGTTCACCATTGATGCTTGGTGTGACGATTGATAAGGCGACAATGGGTTGGTAGTCGTCACGTCGGAGAACGGCAGCATCACTTTTCATGGCGAAATACTGCGGGTCAAAGCGTCGCCGTATGACAACGGTGTTCATGATCCGCCGGCGATCCTCCGTTTGGCAAGAATGTCGAGTGATCAAGTAGGTCAACCTTTCCTTGGCGGATAGCAAAGACTTTGGGGTGATGTCTCGGAGAAACATCGCTGCGTGAGGTTGCTGTTTCAATCACGTCGAGATCGTTTGGTGGCGAATCGTGTGAAACGATCTGCTGCGATTATCCTATCGCCAATTCTATATGTTTCGGTTGTGTGGGAAGCCTGGCTGTTCCGGAGTGGATTGGTCAGCGCGGCGAAGATGACGCGCCGAATTGGAACACATTGACGCAGTGGCAGGTGAAGTTCAATCAGTGCGATATGATAGGGAGGACATGTCTGACGCTTTTTGTTTTGCTGACATCGGAGACGTTAGAATCGCAAGCTTGATAATAAAAGAGATTGAATGGGGACTGCTTGCCCGCTGTGGCATGGCACCGTTCATCGCAGTTCATCGTGAGATCTCCCAATTTGTTTTCTAACAATATCGTGGAAAACGGGGACAAGCAAAACGACTCAATATGCCCACCATCAAGATGATCGAAACACGCGACGCCCGTTTTCCGTTGAAACCGGGCGAAGGGGTTGATGCGGTTCACAGTGAACCGGTTTACTCCTATGCCGTCACGCATTTGAGGACCGACACCAACGACGCAGGGACGGGCATTGCGTTCACCTTGGGTGGTGGAAATCGATTGGTTTGTGAAGCGATCGAGTTACTCACGGATCGACTGATTGGCCAGGATATCGAAGACCTGATGAGTCGTTGGGGCGTCGTGTCGCGTGAGTTGGCCGACCATCCGCAACTGCGTTGGCTCGGGCCGCACAAAGGCGTCGTGCATCTGGCGCTTTCGTCGATCGCCAACGCATGCTTTGACTTGTGGGCGAAGGCTCGGCAAGTCCCGCTGTGGAAGTTGTTGATTGATTTGTCGCCAGAAGCCATCGTCGACACATTGGACTTGACCTATTTGGAGGAAGTGCTATCGCGTGAACAAGCGATCGAGTTGTTAAATGTCAATCGTCCCGGGCGTGAAGATCGAATGCAAGTCGTCCGGAACGGATACCCCGGATACGATACATCGGTCGGGTGGTTTACGTACGCTGATGATGTGATCGTCGCCAACGCGAAAAAGGCACTCGACGCAGGATTCACCGCGATGAAGCTAAAAGTCGGGTCGGCGGACAGTGCACGTGATCTTCGTCGCGCCGAACTCGTCCGCGACGTGGTCGGCGAGTCGACGCGTCTGATGTTTGACGCCAACCAAGCGTGGAATCTTCCGCGAGCGATGGACATGTGTCAGAAACTGGCGGACTTGAAAGCGTTTTGGATCGAAGAGCCGACTCATCCGGACGACGTTTTGGGCCATCAAAAGCTTTCCAAAGCCATCGCCCCATCAGCGATCGCGTTGGGTGAGCACGTTCCCAATCGCGTCATGTTCAAGAACTTCATACTTGCCGGTGCCATGCAATTTGTCCAAGTTGACGCGGTTCGTGTCGCTGGGGTTAGCGAATTCATTGCGATCAGCATGCTTGCTCGGCAAAAAGGCCTGAAGGTTGTTCCGCACGTCGGCGACATGGGACAACTGCACCAGCATTTAGTGTTGTTTAACCATATTTCGTTGGGGCATGAACGTGTCTTCCTGGAATATATTCCACACCTTCGCGACCATTTCGTCCACCCGGCGGATGTCGACGCAGGCATCTACCGCACGCCCGACGTTCCCGGGGCAACCTGTGATCTGAAAGAGGCGAAAAGCACCTAAGGAGACGCTCACGCGTCCATTTACCCATGTCTCGACTCAGCAAGACCGCTTCCACGTTCTCGCCCGCATTCGCAATGCTCGCCGTCTTCCTGGTGACGGTTGTGCAGGCGACGGCCCAGGAAGAATCGCACTACGAGCCCAACTGGGAATCGCTGCAGAAGTATCAAATTCCTGACTGGATGGCCGACGCCAAGTTCGGAATCTTCGTCCACTGGGGTCCGTCGTGCGTTTCCGAACACGAGACCGATTGGTATCCGCGTTGGATGTATGAGGATACGGTCCAGCGACATCACGTGACCGGTGAAATCAAAGTCCATCAACCTCATCCGGCGTACCTGTATCACGTGAGGACTTACGGCGATCCGTCCGAGGTGGGTTACAAGGATCTGATCCCCATGTTCAAAGCGGAGAACTTTGACGCGAAAGAATGGGTGGATCTATTTGTCGAGGCCGGTGCGAAGTATGTCATTCCGGTGGCCGAGCACCACGATGGCTACGCGATGTATGATTCGTCCCATACACGCTGGAATTCGGTTCAGATTGGTCCCAAGCGTGATCTGTTGGCCGAGCTGCGTGATGAAATTCGGCGACAAGGATTGATCTTTGGCGCGTCATCGCACTATGCGTTTAATTGGCGGTACTATCCGCAAGATCCCGCTTATGACACGGGGAACCCCGCGTACTCGGACCTGTACGCGCCGCTCCACGATCTTGGCGCGCCTGCGAGCAAAGAATTCTTGGAGATGTGGTGGGTTCGCACCAAAGAGATCATCGACAACTACCAGCCGGACATCTTGTGGTTCGACTTCGGGCTCGATTCCCCTGAGTTTGCTCCGTACCATCCAAAGCTAGCCGCCTATTACTACAACCATGGCCGGGCACGTGGCGTGACCACGGTCTTGCAAACCAAGAACCTGCGATTCCCTTCGTATCCCAAGGGAACGCATATGCTGGATCTGGAACGCAGCAAATCAGACGAAATGTTGAACGAACTATGGCAGACTGACACATCGGTGGGCAGCAATTCATGGTTCTACTGTGAGGACTGGCAATCCAGATCCGCCAATTCCTTGATCGATGATTTAGTCGACATCGTCAGCAAGAACGGCTGCTTGCTACTGAATATCGGGCCGGATGGCAGCGGTCGCATCCCAGATCAACAGGCCGATGTGTTGCGGGAGATCGGTCGCTGGCTGGCGGTCAACGGCGAAGCCATCTATGGCACGCGGCCCTGGAAAGTCTTCGGCGAAGGCCCCACCAAAGTCGCGACTGGCCACCTCAGCGAAGGTAAAAACGCCGACTTCACTAGCGCTGACATTCGATTCACGGCAAAACCCGGCACCATCTACGCAACGATCTTGCAGGCTCCTCAAGGCGAAGTGCTGATTCAATCATTGAACGCCAACGAACACCCAAGACTAAAGCAGATTGATTCCATCACTGTGCTCGGTTCAGACCAAACCTTGAAATGGCGATTATCTGGTGAGGGCCTGACGATTGAATCGATCGTTGATCCGCCGTTCGAGGACGCGATCGTGCTGAAGATTAATGTGCCGCAATAGCGGCAAGTCCCTTGGTTTTTCGATGTGGCGTGCTGGTCAGTCGATCAGCGTCTCGTTGTTCTGATAGACCAACAGGATGGCAATCAGTGCGATCAACAACGTGACCCAGATGGCGATCGCAATCCGAGTCGATCGTCTGGCCTGCTCCTCTTCCCACCACGATCGTGGCCGTACGCCTTGAGCAATGAAGGTTGCGACGCCCGTCAAATTGACGCTGACCACGTTGGCCATTACCAGCATCATCGCCCCGGCGGCAGATCGATAGGCTCCTTCGGCGAATAACATGCCGAATGTGACCAGCGGCGGCATCAATGCAACCGCCACCATCACTCCGATCACCGCGCTGGACATGCCACGGGTGAAGGCAAACGTTCCCGCGGCACCGGCGGCCAATGCCAAAGTCAGGTCGCCAAGATTGACTTCGGTCCGTGACTGAATCGCAGGAATGGTCGGATCAACTTCCAGCATGATTCCAATGCCCAACGCGACCAACAGTGTCACGGTCACCCCGACCACGTTGGTCAGCAAAGCCCGACGCAACAACGCAAGATCGCCCAGGGTCGTCGCCAACGACATGGCCACATTCGGCCCCAACAGCGGCGCGATCACCATGGCACCGATGATCACCGCGACGTCGTCTCGCAACAGTCCGACCGCTGCGACGACCGACGACAGGATTGTCATCGCCAGAAAGACTCGATCGATGCCCAGCGTTTCGGTGATTTCACTGTACAACTCTTCGCGGCTGACCCGACCGCTGTCGCTGGTGCCTTCCTGATCCGAGCCATCGTCTGCGTCAGTGTTTTGATCCGTTTCCTTGGTGACGTCGGGGCGTGGCAGAACCGCCTCGACCGGCAGCACAACAATACAGAAGCCTTCGTATTTCCCAAACGCTTCCTCGAACCGGTCCATGATCGGCTCGGTGGCTTCGGCGGGCACCAGCAAGTGCAATACAATCCGTTGATCGGAAGTATCGTCACGCCAAGTACCAAGAACCTTCTGGCCCTCCAACAAATCGTCGAAGTTACCGTCGGCGTTCTCGGGGATGAATATCTGCAGAAATCTCAACGCAATCTCATTCTATACCCCGACGACCACAGGGTGGCCAAGCGCTCGGCCGCCAAGCGAAGACTATATCACGGTCACCTGACCCAAGCATCCACGGCACCCAAAGTCGACCGCAAAGGCAAACAAAGACGCCTGACCCCTTATTCAGGCGCGGCGGCGTCGACGGGCGGGTTTGGAGAGGTTGGGGGTGTCGAAATCGTCGTCGAAAAGGTTGTCAAGTTCGTCGCCGCCGGGCATGACGTCGGCGAGTTCGGGTTGCGACGGCTGATTGCCGGCCAGCAGGTCCCGTTCGCTTAAGAAGGTGCGGATCAACCGCAGCATTTCGTCACGATATCGGGAGACGCTCTTGGTCTCTTCCACCCAAAGCCGGACTTCGATTCGCTGTGACCGCTGGCCCACGCACACAAGCGTCGCTTGTGGGGCCGGGGTCAACAGAACGTCCGGTTGATCGATCATCAATTCCTGTAACATGCGGCACAGGTCGGCTGGTCGCTGGTCGCGGGTGGTCGACACCTCCATCGCCACCACACTCAGCCGTCCCGCCCCCATCCAGTTCACGACATCGGTACTGACGAAGTTCTTGTTGGGAACGATGACTTCGCGTCCGTCATCGTCGGCCAACACCGTGGTCCGCAATCGCTGCGCCGCCACGCGACCGGTGACCTTGCCCACCGTGATGCGATCGCCCAGTCTGGCTGGCTTTTCGAACAACACGATCATGCCACCGAACAGGTTGCGGACCATGTCTTGCAACCCGAATCCCAGCCCGATGGTCAACCCGACCGCCAACCACTGGATCGTCTGCCAACGCAAACCGATGAATCGTCCAGCAACCAGACATCCGACACCGAATATCAACACGCGTCCAAGGATGAAGGTGAAATGTTCCATGCCTTCGTCAAAGGAAACACGCTGCAGAACCAACGCATCGAATAGCGCTGGCAATAGCTTTGCCAGTTGAAAGGCCACAAACAGGGTGGCCGCTGCCAGCACCAAATGAAACGCGGTGACCGGGCGCGGTTCGGTCGTTGACTGAAGGCTGCTGGTGCCGTCCGCATCGATCACCGTTTGGGTCACCACGTCATCGACGGTCCAGACGACCGGATTGCCGACTTGTGCATTGGGAAAGACATCGATCCAAAGCCATCCGAATCCGAACACCGCGACCAAGACCAAGCCACACTGGCACAGGAACGCCAAGTGGTGTTTCAGTTCCAGAAAGTGTTCGCCCAAGGCCCCGGACACCTTGCCGGTTTCCGCATAGCCACCGATCACGTCACCGTCCGCTTGGTCGCCCGCCATTCCGGTGATGCGTTCCCACAGTTCTTCCGACGCGTATTTCAAACCCGGCCAGATCATGGCGGCCGACATCGCGATCACGGATGTCCAAATTGCACGTCGAATGATCTCCGCTGTCGTGAATCCGTATCCTAGTAAAGACAGCCCGATCATCGCGAACGGAAAGGCCAGGGCGGCGATGTAAAGCAACAATCGTGCGTGGTGAATCACGCTGCCACAGTATCTTTCGATCAGCGGTTCCAAGAATCCGCCGGTCGGTTTGAACGAACGGTGCAGTGTCCAGGCGACCAACAACATGGCGGTAATGAAACCGATTCGCGACACCGACCCACGCCACATTCCCTGGTTCATCAACCCCATCAGCGTCACGGCATAGGCGGCAATGACCAAACCGGTGCCCACGATGGTCAGGTAGGTCATCGCCCGAGGCCGGCGTTCCAGTTCGATGTCGACGTGTTGGTCCAAGTACCCGCCGGCACGCAACCATTGCCGGGGAACTTCGATCAACAGAGCGACCAGACTGCCGGCCGCAAAAGCGCTGGACGCATACAGCGTGGCTTCGGAAACGATGCCGTCGCCCAACCATCGCGAAATCAAAAAGAAGCACGATGGGATTCCCGTCGCGACGACCACGGTCAAAAGGCCGGCGTACAGCTTTCGCCGCATCGGATGCGTTTTGCGAAGACGCTTTTTATTGCCGATACCGATCAGCCATGACTTGGCCAGCCAGCGGACGGCTAATGCGACAATGATCCAGGCCAACGTGCTGATCCCCGCCACGGGATTGTCACGCAATTTTCGTTCAACGGTCGGTCCGAAATCGGCGCTTCGTTGGGCGTCGAACAGCGCGCCCATCCCGCTCTTAAAGTTCTGCAGGTCGGCCAAACTGATCGGATCGTCGCTGCGAATCCATGCCACATGCCGATCAATCAGCGCGCGATATTCGTCGGCCAAGTCACGCGACGCATTGGTCACCGAATCCAGTTCGCTCAGTTTGTTTTGATAGTCGCCATAGGCCGTGCGAAGCGAATCCAACCAAGCGTACCGCTGGTCCAACAATTCTTCGACTTGTCGCCGCAGCGGGTCGTGATCGGGGACATCGCGATAGCCGGCTTTGGCCAGCAAACGTGACGCTTGAGCGATCGGGTCGGAACCGTCGAATTCGACCAAGTCCAGCTTCAACTGCTGTTGGCGGGCGTCGGACAAGGCTTGATTGACGAACGTCGCTTGGCCGTGTTCGACCTGCCACTGGTCCAGTTGTTCTTTCTTGTGCCGCAGCAGTAATCCGACGGTCGGCGTCAGCCCGTGGTGTTCCAGTTTCTGTTGAACTTCTTGGAAATCATGCAGCGTGGATCGGCGGTTGCGATCCGCATCGTGAACCTGATCGGACAGCCGCAGGTACGATCGCGCCGCTTCGATCCATTGCCTGACATACTGTGCGTTCTCGTAGGCGACGTCTGCGATGACCGGTGCCCCCGATCGATGGATCGAATCGAACCGGTCGATGGAGTCTCGGGCCGATCGCAGATGTTGGTCCGCATAGACCGATGACGCCCAATCGTCAGGTTCCCGATGGTCTCGGGGCAACAGCGGATAACTGGCCGGGTCAGCGTTGACCGACGCCGGATTGGCTTTGACGCCCGAATCGGCCGACGATCGAGACGAACGGGGCGAACCGAAACGCGACGTCGTGTTGGATCGCGTGTTGGCAAAGGTGGATTTTCCGTTGGCCTCGGTCGACGTTGTGTTGCGGATCGGCCGCGTTACGATCGTCGAACCGGACGTCGGCTGGGTGCTGCGAGTCACCGATGCGGATGACGAAGATCGCACCGGACGTTCGGAAATGACGCGTTCCGAAACGATGACCGGCCGGCCGACGGGTGTCGACGAGATGACCTGGCCGTGCAGCGGCGGCGCGACCGGACCGTGGACGATGATCTGTTGAGCCGTCGACAATCCGGGAAGCAACGCGACGATGATTCCCAACGCCAATGCGTGGCCGGACGCCGGAATCCGCCGCAATCGGGGCCCGATATTCGTGTGCGGCCACGGCCGAGGCGAAAAGCCGGATGAAAAGGTGATCAGTGAGGGGCGCATCGAAACCGCAGCCTGAAAGTCGAGTTGGCGGCAGGAAAAGCCGGATTCTTTGCCGCCAATTCAGGACGGACCGGTTGTCCATACGCCAAAACGCCCTCTCGCCGCCACAGCGATCCAGTTTCACGCTGCGCCCGAGTGCCGATGCGGGCCCGGGTGCCGATGCGGGAGCGTCAGATGTTCGCCGGCATGCCGATGCTGGGGGTCGGGGGCAACATCGCGGCCAGTCGAGATTCCGTCACGCCCGCTTTGTGGCCGAAGAATCCGCGTCGCTTGATCACGCTGGCCACTTCCGCCGGAACATGGTCTTCCCAAGCCGGGTCGCCCGCGTCGATCATCTTCAACACTTCGCGAGAGAACGTCGAAAGGTGTTCCGGGTTGTACGCGTCCAGCTGTTCGATGCACCCCGTGTCGACCAAGTAGTGGTACAGCTTGTCCAAATCGGGCGAAACCGAAAGGTTGTCGACCGTCGTCAGGGTGCCCGTTTCGCGATCCAACAGCGGGTAGATGTACAGCTTCAGATCGTTTTTGAACATGCGTCCGAACGATTCCAAGATGCCGCCTTCTAGGCCGGTGTAATACTTTTCGTTGAACAACTCGGCCAGGCTGCCGGCGCCCAGCGTGATCCCGATCCGCTCTTTCGTGTACCGCGAAAGGTAGGCGGCCAAGCGATAAAACTCGAAGTAGTCGGAGATCAACACCGTCATGCCACAAGCAGCCAGCGTGTCGGCGCGGGCCAAGAAGTCACGCAGATCAATGTCGCCGTTGGCTTGCAAGTTCCGCATGGTGATTTCGGCCAACTGGACGATGCGGTCCTCTTCCACATCGGCTTCTTTCTTGAAGCTTTCACGTGCGGCCGACAACATGTCCAAGTTGACGTGCGTGACCGGACGGAAACTGCCGCGTTCGACCAGAATTGGTCGCTTGTAAAGGACCTCCGACGGCTGCAGTACGTCGCCCGATGCCGAGAACATCGCGGCGCTGCTGAGTCCCAGCTGCACCAGTCGCAGACTCATCACGCGGTTGTCGACATGGCGGAATGCGATGCCGGAAAACTCGATCATGTCGATCTCGATCCGCTGCGTTGACAGATTATCCAGCAACGATTCGAGCAATTGTTCGGGTTCGTGGTGCATGAAGAACGCACCGTACAACAAGTTCACGCCGACGATGCCGAGCGCTTCCTGCTGCGCCTCCATGTTCTTGTCCAGCATCCGGACGTGAATGATGATCTGGCTGTCTTCGTCCCGCGGGTGTGCCTGGAAACGAATCCCCATCCATCCGTGACATTCGTTGGTGCCGTGATAATTGCGGGCCGAAACGGTGTCGGCAAACGCAAAGAAGGCGGTCGAATCCCCACGGCTTTCACGCAACCGTTCCAAGTTCAATTTGTGTTCGCGATCCAGCATGTCTTCCAACCGCTGGCGACAAACGTAGCGGTCGCATTTGCCATAGATCGCGTCGCTGACGGACATGTCATAGGCGGACATGCTCTTGGCGATCGTGCCGGCGGCGGCACCGACGCGAAAGAACCACCGAACGACTTCCTGGCCGGCACCGATCTCGGCGAACGATCCATAGCGGCGGGAATCCAGATTGACTTGCAGAGCTTTCCGGTCGGTGGTGGGGCGTTCGCTGGGCATGGTTCGTTTCGTTTTCCGTACTGCCTTGGAAGCTTTCAGCCGCCTGAAAGCGCAATGGTTAGACAATAGGTTCTTGCCGACAAACCAAACGCAGTCGGTAAAAAACCCGGAAAACTACGGCCACGCGCAGCCCTCAAGCGAAACCTGCCCCGATCGATCCTTTTAACCCCGACGACCGGAAAGTCGTGGGGTGACGATTGAAACCGGGTTGAGAATCCCGCGTGTGCGACATTTGCGGTGCGGTCGGGACCAGGCGAAGCCGCGAAAGAGTGTGTCCCCAACACCCCACACTTTGATTTCTGGCGAAGGATGTCGCAGATGCATCGCAAGTTATTGGCCGAGATGATCGGCACGTTCATTCTGGTTTTCGGCGGCTGCGGTGCAGCGGTCTTCGCGGCCAACATTCCCAACGAAGAATCCGCCGCATTGGCTACCAACATGGGATTCGGATACTTGGGCGTCAGTTTCGCGTTTGGTCTGACCGTCCTGGGATGTGCGTACGCCTTTGGTGGTGTTTCGGGTTGTCACCTGAATCCCGCGGTGACGGTCGGCCTAACGGCGGCGGGTCGGTTCAAGCCGGCGGAGCTTCCCGGCTATGTGATCGCCCAAGTCGTCGGTGCGATCGCCGCGTCGGGCTTGCTGTATTTTCTGTTGCAACAGGGCCCCGATGGTTATGTGATCACCGAGGGCCGATTGGCGGCAAATGGATACGGGGAATTTTCGCCCAGCGGTTACAGCATGCTGGCCGCTTTGGTCGCCGAAATCGTTTGCACGTTCATCTTCTTGATCGTGATCCTGGGGGCGACATCCAAACACGCTTCACCAGCCGCCGCAGGCATTGCCATCGGTTTGACGCTGACTCTGATTCACCTGGTCGACATCCCGCTGACCAATTGCAGTGTGAACCCGGCACGTAGCACCGGGCCGGCCGTCTTTGTCGGTGGATCCGCAATCGGCCAACTGTGGTTGTTCTGGGTCGCGCCGCTTGCCGGTGCCGCGTTGGCTGGTGTGGTCAGCCGCATCGTCAACGCCGATGACGCGGATGCCGCGTAAGACCTATTGGCTTTGATCGACCGACCGCGTCGCACGACGCAGTCGGTCCATGATCGCGCGGCCGATACCGATTTCTTCACAGCGATCGATCACCAACAGATCACAATCGCTCTGGTCGGCTTCACGCAAGACGGCAAACAAACGTGACGCGATTCGGCGCAGGTCGCCCGTTTCATCGACGATCCAGACTTGGTCAAACTGCGACCGCTGGGCATCATCCAGTCTGCTGAATGCGATGCGTCCGATTCTTTGCGGTGCTTGAAATGACGGTTCGCCAAGCAGCGTTTCATACCGGTCCACGAACACCAGCGACTTGTCGGGTGAATAGTGCGTTGGCAGTTGACCGGGCGCGACCTGAGCCTTGGAGTGATTGACACCTTGTTCGGGAACGTCGATCCGGCCAAAGACGCTGCGAAGCTGTTCCGCCGTGATGCCACCGGGTCGCAGCAGGCGTGGGCCGTCGGCATCCAACTGGATGATTGTTGATTCGACCCCCCAGTCACAACGGCCTCCGTCCAAGACCATCGCCACGGATTGCCCCAAACCATCGGCGACGTGCCGGGCGATCGTCGGGCTGACGTAGTTGGACACGTTGGCACTGGGCGCGGCCAAAGGAAAGGGGCACTGTTTCAACAGTTTTCGCATCACGGGATGATCGGGCACACGAATCGCAACGGTGTCTCGACCGGCGGTGACGATGTCGGGAATCGATGACGATCGTGGGACCACAACCGTCAATGGTCCGGGCCAAAACGCGGATGCAATCTTCCATTGGTCGATCAGCGTCGGGTCCGAGCCTGCGTTGTGTCGGTCACCCACAAACAATGACGTGTACCGTCGCGCGGCGGTCGCGTCAGCGGCATGCACGATCAACGGATTGGTACTGGGCCGTCCCTTGGCTTGATAGATCTTTGACACCGCGTCATCGCGGGTGGCATCGGCGGCCAAGCCGTAGACCGTTTCGGTGGGAACGCCCACCAGATCGCCCGCGGCCAATGCGGCCGCGGCACGGCGTATCGCCGAATCGGTGGGCCAGTGAATCAGCGAAGCGGGATCGGTGTCTTGGTTCAACGGACGACGGGGTTGCCGATGGACAGATGTGGAAAATGAAATGCCGTGTGATTCGTAGCCGCCGGTTTGTCACTGATCTTCGAACAGCAACATTCGATCGTTCTCCGAATCCGCCAGCCAGAACGATCGGCCCTGCCCCGTCGCGGCGATCCCGTGCGGTCGCTTCAATTCGGTCGTCTTCGCAGCCTGATTGCCGCCCAACACGGTTTCGATACGGTCCGCGGCGACGTCAACACGGCGCACGCAGTGGTTTTCGGTGTCGACGACCAGCACACCGCCTTCGGCATCAATGTCCAGCCCCTTGGGACCGTTCATCGTCGCGGCTTTGGCGGATCCGCCGTCACCGTCATAGCCTTTCTGGCCGTTGCCGGCGATGTGATGCAGCGTATCGGTCGCGCGATCTAAACGCCAGATGCTGTTGCCTTCACGCAAGGCGATCCAAATCGATGCGTCATCAACGGCAAGTGAACGTGGACCGAACAGAGAAGCCTGTTGGCGAGCTTGGCCGTCCTTTGGAAGTTCGGGTGAACCGTCGCCGCAGAATGGCGAGACAACACCGGACTTCAAATCCAACTTGCGAATGCGGTGATTCTTGGTGTCGGCAATCAACAACGTCTTGGCGTCCAGCACCACGACGCTGTGTGGCTGGTTAAACAAGGCTGATCCGCCGGGACCATCGGCAAAGCCGGCTTTGCCCGTTCCCGCGATGACTTGGTAGCGATGGTCCGCCGGATCGGTTTGTTCGGCACTGCCGCCGTCGGTATCGACGCGAATGATTCGGTGGTTCCGAGTGTCGGCGATGTACAACTGTTTGGCGTCACCGACGCGGACTTCATGCGGCCACTGAAACACACCGGCTTCGGCGCCACCGATCAGCGGGCGATAACGATCATCGGGGGAAATCAATCCAACGCTTTCATCGGTGATGCTGGTGACCCAAACGTCATCGCCGTCGACTTCCACGCCGAACGGCATGCCGACCGGAACGGTTGCCGTGACGGTTTGCGACCAGACGGCCGGGACGTCCACGGACAACAGCATCAAAACCACCAGCGCAAAAGAAATCGGATGCGGGCGGCGGAACCAATCAGGCGTGGTTCGCACTACAATACGGTGACTCATTTGGCGGTATGTCTCCCAGACGCAAAATCGTGTCGGCGGTTTGTCGCGGCGTTGCCCCCGGCGAAGACAACGGCTGCGTTTTCACGGCCAGGATATCATGAACGACGAAACCGAACCGGACATCGACTTGACCGACCCTTCGGTGATCGCCCGATATGAGCCGTATCTGCGAATGCTGGCCCGGACTCAATCGCGTCGTGCGTACCAGGCGAAGGTCGGTGCCAGCGACATGGTCCAACAGGTGATGTTGCAGGCCGTGCAGGGATTCGACGGTTTTCGCGGTAAGACCGAAGCCGAACTGCGGGGCTGGCTAAGACAAATCTTGGCGAATCATCTGTGTCACCTGGATCGCGACATGCACCGTGACAAACGCGATGTATCCAGGGAACAATCGATGCAGCAAGCGGTGCATCAATCGTCGATGCGTCTGGAACAATTGCTGGCCGGCGACATGGCCACGCCCAGCCAGCACATGGCGGTCGGCGAGAGTGTGATTCGGCTGGCGACGGCGATCGAAAAGCTGCCGGACGACCAGCGTGATGCCGTGCGTCTGCACTATTTGGATGGCTTGAAATTGGCCGAGGTGGCACAGCGGATGGGGAAGTCCAATGGTTCAATCGCCGGCTTGTTGCACCGGGGAATGAAACAGTTGCGCCGGGAATTCGAAGCGTAGGCCATGTAAGGCGGGGCGCGGTGCGGGTGCGTGCCCCTGACCGCCGCAAAGCGAAACGCTGTCGCGAAGCGAAATGCGGCGATGCCTCAACCGGTTCGGATTACTGGAGCAACTTGGCACTGAGCTTTTGATCGCATGCGTCGACGATCGATTGGATCATCGTGTCGGCTTGCTGGCCGCTCAGCGTTTCGGTGGCGCTTTGCAATTCGACCGACAACAACACGCGTTTCGTATCTGGCCCGTCCTTGTCGGCATCGCGATACGTTTCGACATACCGCACGCCGGCCAGGTTTTCATCGACGGCCGATCGCACCACGGTTTCCAGTTCACCCCAACGGACGGATTCGGCCAGAACGAAATTCAAATCGCGTTGGATCGACGGGAACGGGCTGATCGACTGTTGCTGTGGCACCAGGTTGGCCAATTCGAAAACGACCGGCAGCGACAATTCCGCAACCTGGACCGGATCGGGCAACTTCCACGACTTCAGCGTGGCCGCATCCACCGTCCCCATGTATCCGATCTCGTACGACTGGCCGTCCACTTGAATCATCAACTTTGACGCGGTACCAGATTGAATCCCCTGGCAATCCACGACGTCGACCGTCAAACGTCCGTGCACCCCGAGGCGACTGCACAGTGATTCCACGATCCCCTTGAGCTGGAAGAAATCGCCGCCGCGAACCAGACCCAACGCGTAGGTCTCTTCGGGCAGCCCGTCATCGTCCTCCGATGGCAGATAGATGTGTGCGATTTCAAACAGGTCCGCGTGCAGGCTGGAGGCCGACCAATTCCCCGCACGACTGGAAAGCAGGCTGGGGATCAGCGAACGCCGCAGCCGACGCGATCCTTCCAACATTGCCGTTTGCGTTTGCATCGCGGGTCGATCGGTCCAGGGGCTGATCGATTCGTCCAGCTTTCGGGTCACGACGCTGGGGGTCATCGCTTCGGAAATCCCCGCCGACGTCAACACACGGCGGACTTTCGAAACGGCCGTATCGAACGGGCGAGCCCGACTGGGGGCGACCGGAATGGATGCGTTTTCGGGGATCTTGTCATAGCCATGGATCCGCGCGACTTCTTCGATCAAGTCGGCTTCACGTGTCAGATCATGACGCCACGTCGGCGGAACGAACGCGTGACTTTCTCCGACGGTCGACTTGTCTTCCTTACAGCCCAGGGCGGTCAAGATCCGCTGAATTTCCGTTTGGGCAATGCGGATCCCCAAGATTCGTTCGACCTGTGACAAACGCAAAACGATCGGCGGACGCGCGGGTATCTCCGGTGCAGTGTCTAGAACGCCGTTGCAAACCGTGCCGCCGGCGTGTTGGGCGATCAGTTGGCATGCCCGGCGGCTGGCCCAATCGATCCCGGCCGGGTCGACGCGTCGTTCGAACCGGTACGACGACGGACTGTGCAGCTTCAACGCCCGCGCGGTCCGTCGAACGGAAAGCGGCGTGAAGTCGGCGGCTTCGATCACCAAGTTCGTTGACGCTTCGTTGATCTCCGAATCAGCACCGCCCATCACGCCGGCGACCGCCGACGCTTTTTCGGCATCGGCGATGACGCACATCGACGGGTCCAGTGCGTACTGGCGGTGATCGATCGCTTCGATGGTTTCGTCTTTGTCGGCCGGACGGACGACGATCTTCTGGCCGGCGATCTTGTCATAGTCGAATGCGTGCAACGGTTGGCCGCATTCCAACATCACAAAGTTGGTGATGTCGACGACATTGTTGACCAGGCCGATGCCGACGCTTTCCAAGACGTCCGCGATCTCCGCCGGGCTTGGGCCAATCTTGACCCCCTGGATGACGCGGGCGGTGTAGCGGGGGCAAGCGTCGGGAAACCGGTTCTCCACGCTTAACAGTGATTTCACCGCCGTATCGCCTTCGGTCAATTCGACCTTGGGCACGCAAACCTGTTGATCGAACAGCACGCCGACTTCACGGGCCACGCCCAGATGCCCCAAACAGTCGCCGCGATTGCTGGTGACTTCCAAGTCGATCACGACGTCGTCACCAACCGTTTCACTGGACTCGTGATTCAATCCGGAAAAGCTGAATCGGTCCTCCAATTCCTTCTGTGGCATGTCCAGATTGACGTAGCGGGAAAGCCATTTCCAGGAAACAAGCATGTCGCTGTGTTGGGTGTTAAGCGGAACGGAGGCGGTGGAGATGGACGCACAGACGGAATCGACGGCGACCCGCCGGGGGCCACCGGCGCCGTCATCGAGCCACGGATGATAGAAAAAGTCGCCTGCGAAGGGGAGGCATGACGCGGTGACGGCACACAAACCGGTGACCGTCAAATCGTGCGACAAAAAATTTTGGCGATCGGCCCGTCATGCCGTGCAAACGCGAGCTAGGTTTCCCAAAGAGGATCAGTCCCGCGTCATCGTGGGCCGATCCCGCCCTTTTTCGCTCGTCCACTTGTCCCGAAGAACCGTCATGTCCGGAACGATTGCCAGAACCGTGCCGCGTCGATCGCGTCAGCAGCGCCGGGGGACTGCCACGGTGGAAGCCGCCATCGTGTTGCCCGTGCTGTTGACTTTGACACTGGGCACGATGGATTTGTGTTCGCTGTTTTTCCTTCGCGAAACCGTCACCTTGGCCGCCTATGAAGGTGCCCGAGCCGGCGTGGGATCCGAGGCGACCAACGGCGATGCGATCGCACGAGTCAACGAATTCCTGAGTCAACGCGACGTGGAAACCGGCGGCAACGCGGTGTCGATCGCGGCCCCCGGATTCGACGGTGCGGACACTCTGGAAAACGTCACGCTGACCGTCACCGTGCCGGTCAGCGGCAATCTGTTGCTGCCGGGATCGATCTATGACGGCTGGACCGTTTCGTCCAGCGTCACGATGCGCAAAGAATACGCCAACCAGGATTGATCAACATGCGGCAACCAAAAATCAATCGCCCGCGTCGAATCCGCACGCGTCGTCCCGCCGATCGTCGCGGTGCCGCGATGGTGGAATTCGCCGTCGTGGCCAACGTCCTGTTCCTGGTCATCTTCACCTGCTGTGAATTTGCCCGCATGAACATGGTCCGCAACCTGACCCAGGACGCCGCCTACTTTGCCGCCCGCCAAGCCATCGTGCCGGGCGCGACGGCCGCCGACGCGGAAGTCGAAGCCGAACGGTTGATGTCATCGATGGTCGGCGAAGGCTACACCGTGAACGTGGCGGAACTGGGTGAAAACAGTGAAGAAGTCAGCGTGACCGTCAGCGTGGACTTGGACGAAGTCGCGTTCTTTACGTCCATGTTCATGCCCAGTGCGACGATCGAGTCGACCGCTCGGATGCGAACCGAACGCTACGCCGGTTTCTACCAGCCGGATTGATCGGCCGAAACGCCGAAACATGCCAAGCCAACTTGATTGATCTCCTTTGCCATTTTCGTTCGCCGACCAGCCCACCATCGAGACCGCCGACATGAACGAGACGCTCCGCATTACCGCTTCGAACGAAAAACACTCCGGAACCACCGTCAACGCGTTGCACCGGAGAGTTCAACGGATGCCACGAGGCCGACGACGGGGAAGCGTGATGGCTCTGATGGCCTTCATCCTGCCGTTGCTGGCTTTGATGGCGGCTTTCTGTGTGAACCTGGCACACATGCAATTGACGCGGACCGAGCTGATTGTCGCGACCGACGCGGCCGCTCGCGCCGGGGGCCGTGCGTTCAGCGAAGAACAGACGGTCGACGCGGCCAAAGATGCCGCGGTTGCCACCGCATTGCTGAACAGCGTCGACGGGATGCCGTTGCAGTTGCGTCGTGAAGATGCCGCCAATGAGATCGAATTCGGCAGCACGTCGCAGCCCGGTGGCCTGGGCAGCCGATACTACTTCACCAAGGTTTCCACCGCCGACGTCGCCGCCAACCAAGTCATCGCCAGCGCCGTACGCGTCAATGGACGCCGCGATGCCAGTTCGCTGGGCGGCGTGATTCCGCTGGTGTTCCCCAAATTCTTTTCACGCGAATACTTTGAACCCACCCAACGTTCGGTCGCCATGCAGGTGGACCGAGACATCAGTCTGGTGCTGGACCGCAGCGGATCGATGGAATGGCTGACATGGCCCGATGGCGATTCGCCGTGGAACTATGACGTCTATGCCGAAGCTGCCGACGCGGGAATCCTGTATCGCAGCCGAGGCGGTTACTACTACAGTCGCGGCGAAGACCAGGCGTCGTTCGAACGCTGGGCCTGGGACAACTACTTCGATTACGACGTCCCACCGGCGGTGAAGTGGAATAGCCTGGTCGATGCCGTCGAAGCATTTTTTGATGTCTTGGACGACACCCCACAAAGCGAACAAGCGGCGATCGCCAGCTATGCCAGCACCGGATCGCGTGATTCTTGGTTGGACCCGGACTTTGACGTCGCGATGAATGCCGTTGACAACCTGAACACCGGCGGTGGAACAGGAATCGGCCGCGGCATGCGTGAAGGCATCAAACATTTTCAACATGCCAATGCACGCCCCTTCGCATCGAAAACGATGGTGGTGATGACCGACGGGAACCACAACACAGGCGAAGACCCTCTGGACGTGGCTCGTGAATTTGCGTCGACCTACAACATGACCATACACACGGTGACGTTCGGATCGGATGCCAACCAATCCGACATGCACGACGTGGCTGCGGCCTGTAACGGTAAACACTATCACGCCGAGAGCGGCGAACAGTTGATCGAGGTTTTTCAAGAGATCGCGAACAATTTGCCGACGCTGTTGACCGAATAAGACGCGTCATCAAAGACAGCCCCCGGAACGATCCGGACGTCCATCTGATTTGACGTTTTTCGTTCAACGTCGTCGTCATGACGACATTTTGAAAGCTAGACTCCATCGGGTCGATTGCCTCGACCGGTGGAGTTTGTCATTTCAGCTCCGCTGCAAGCACCTGTCAGCACGTCCGCTTTGCGAACGTTGCTTGATCGACCAGAAACTAATCCTTGTGCACTTCGCCGCCGATTTCAGCGCGGCGGGTGATTCCGGATGTAGAGAATTTTCCGTTTGATGACGCCCAATCAATCCCCGTCCGATGACCGCCAACGCAAGGCAGGGCTGACGCACAAAAAGCTGCTCGGCTTTGTGGTGTCTGCTGTCGTGACGCTCGGCAGTTTGATGTGGATCGTCAGCCTTTCGTCGCGGATCGTGGATCACCAATCGAACGAGGTGGACGCACGGGATGTTTCGTATTCACCCGGTGATCCGGAGTTTGACCGACTGTCACGTTCCGAAAAGGTGGAGGCCCTGCGCCGCGAGGCCGCTCGAATCGACGAAAACCTGATGTGGCGCCGGTCGTATCGATTACGCGAACAGCGACGAAGAAATCAGCCCGGGACCTATGAGGTCCACGAGTCTTGGAAACGGGAAGTCGAAAACTTGGAGAAGCAGGTCAAAGCGTTTCGCAATCCTGTTCCCGGATCCATCGGCTGGGACGTCCGAGAGCGGTTGAAGGAACTGAAGGCCGACCCGGCGCTTAATTCATCCGACCGTGAAAGTCTGCGCGACTGATTCGATCGCCATTGCGGTCGCCTCGGAAGCCCCTTCGCCAGCGGCCGACCGTTTGCGGCGATGGAATTCCCCGACCAGCGACTATGCTGTGTTTGCCGTTCTTGTCCGCCACGGCCTTCGTGACCACGCCGATCCGAATCGAACGTCCATGCAATTGCTTTTCCCCAAGCCGTGCCCGAAATTTCCGGCGCATGTGTGTTTTGCCATCGCCGTCTGCTGTGTGATGACCCTGGGCGGCGTTCTGAAGGCCCAATCTCCCTTTGACGCCCCGGCAATGGATGACGCCGGTTTTGGCGACAGCGATTTTGGAGACGGCGGTTTTGGCGATATGGATTTCGGTGGTGATGACTTTGGAAATCCGGGTTTCGATGACGATCAACCGGACGCCACCGGTGACGGCCAAAGCGGCACGGAAGAAGATCCGGATGCCCCGCCAGCGATCGCCGACACGCCGCTGGTGCGACAGACGCTGGACCTGGCATCACGAAAGCCGTCGACGATTCCAACGGCGGTGAAGTCGATGGCGACGATCGGCCAGTGGGCGGCGGTCGAACAACTGCTGGCGGGATTGGACGAGCCTGATGATGCGACGCTGCGCCGAATCGCCGTCGAAATGGGGCCCGCACTGATCTTGCGAGCGGGCGGTCGAGAGGAGTTGTCCGACGCGTCGCGAGACATCCTGCGGAAAGCTCAATCCGCGTTGGCCGATCAAAACCAATCGGACGAACGATTGTCCGCCGCGATCGACGACGTGCTGAGCGATTCCATTGACCGCCGCCTGGGCGGCAACCGCGTGCTGTTGCGTGGCGGCAACGCATCGATTCAACAAATCATCGGTCGCATGTTGGAACAGCCTGAATTGGCATCCAATCGCGACTTGATCGCGCTGCTTCGACGACTGGGTAAGGGCGGCGCCCGATCGCTGATCCAGCACGCCATCTATGGCGACGCGTCGGCCCAACAAGTCGCGCTGACCGCGTTGGCCGGGCTGCGAAGTCCTTGGTCGGACTTGCTGGCCGCATCGGCGCTTCACGGTCAAAACACTTCACAGGAAACACGCGAGACGGCGGCAAGCCTGTTGGCACGTCACGGAAAGGGGCTGCCGTCAAAGAATGCGACCGTTGCCGCTATCGGCAAAGCGATCGACATGCAGTCGGACCGAATCAGTCGCGTCGTCCCCGGCCAAGACATCGCAACGGCTTGGACGTTGGATCCCGACACAGGCGTGGCGGCTCCGGTGCAAACCGATGCATTGGCTGCCGAACGACGTCGCGCGACCGACCTGGCGTCGATTTTGCGTCGTATCGCTGATGTGCCCGCGTCGTTGATGCGAGACGCCGCGATTGCCGATGCCGGCTATCGCGTTTTGGTGGATCCGGATTTCGGTGACAACGAACAAATCAAATCGATGCTGGCGGCCTATCCCGAGCTTTCGACGGCGGTCGGCATGAACGACTTTTTGGACAAGGCTTGGGACAGCAGCGACTTCAAAGCCATCTCCGCCGGATTGGCCATCATCGGCTCGGGCGTCATCGACGTTCCCTCCGAACTGCTGGACAGCCACACGGCGACGCCCACCACGCTGGTCCGTCTGGCGTCCAGTTCATTGCCGCGGATCCGTTACGACGCGGCCATGACGATTCGCAAAATCGATCCAGGTGTCGCGTTCGCCGGCCGCAGCCAAGTCGACCGGACCATCGCTGCGATGCAGAAACTTTCACCAGGGCCGGTCGCGATCCTGATCGAAACGCGTCCCAATGTCCGAGCCGAATTGGAAACCGTACTGACCCAGCTGGGCTATCAAGTTCGCACCGTGGGAACGGTGGCCGGTGCACTGAGTGAAATCGTTGCCGGCGGCGACATCCGTTTCATCCTCAGCAAGACCCAGTTGTGGGATGCACAGAAGACCGAGCTGGCCGATCGAGTTCGCCGAACGTCGCTGGGCCGTCGTTTGCCGATCCTGTTTTTCGTCGACGACACGACCACCCCGTTTGATTTGGACCAGCTGGAATACCCACGCTGGCCGGCGATCACCCGAGTCATCGCACGTCCCTACAGCACAGCGGGGCTGATTCCCGTTTTGCAAGAGATCGAAATGCGGCAACCGGTCGTTTCGCTGGAGGCCGTTGATCGCGAACTGTACCGTCGCTGGGCCACCGAATCACTTTAAAGACCAACACGGGCGTGCGATCGTCATCGGCACAGAATCAGTCATTTCGCAATCGCGGCTTTCGCGGTATGGTCATGTCGGTAAAGCGTGATCGTTGTTGTCCTGTTTGAACGCACCCGCCATTCATGTCGCTGATCGGCAGCTCGACGACCGGACCCGATGAACCGCTTTTGCCGGGAATCATCGGTCGATCCGCCGGAATGCTGCAGGTGTATCGGATCACCCGTCGGGTGGCGGGCAGCAACGCGTCGGTGCTGATCCTGGGCGAAACCGGTGTCGGCAAGGAACTGATCGCTAACGCGATTCACGTGCTGAGCCATCGCAGTGGCGGCCCGTTTGTGAAGGTCAACTGTGGCGCGCTGAGCGAAAGTTTGCTCGAAAGCGAATTGTTCGGCCACGTCCGTGGCGCGTTCACCGGCGCGGTGGCCAATCGCGCCGGACGTTTCGAAGCGGCCGGCGGCGGAACGATCTTCTTGGACGAAATCAACAGCACCACCGGAACATTGCAGGTGAAGCTGTTGCGGGTGCTGCAAGAAAAGGAATTCGAACGTGTGGGGTCCACCAGCACGCTGCACACCGATGTCCGTGTCGTCGCAGCCAGCAACCGTGACCTGATGAAAGAGGTCCGCGAGGATCGGTTTCGCGAAGACCTTTATTGGCGTCTGAATGTGGTGCCGATTGTGATCCCGCCGCTGCGTGAACGTCGCGACGACATCCCCGCGTTGGTGTCGTATTTCTTGGACTACTACAACGAGATCAACGACCGTTATGTCGCGCACATCGGCGACGGCGTGATCGAAGCGATGCAGGATTATCACTGGCCGGGGAACGTCCGCGAGCTGCAAAATTACATCGAACGCGCCGTCGTCATGGCCGAAACGGATGAGCTGACCGTGGATCTGTTGCCGTTCTGTGTCAGCCAGCCGGCGGCGTTCCAGTCGATGTCGGGCGAGCCGCCGGAAACCGTGGACTGGCAATCATTGACCGACCAGTACGTCGAACGTGGGTTGAACGAATCGGGTTCGGAATCACAGAACGTCCACGCTCAAGTCGTCGAACAGGTCGAACGAGCGTTGATCGCTCAGGTCTTGCAGCAATGTGACGGCGTGCAAACGAAGGCGGCGGCCCGGTTGGGGATCAATCGCAATACGCTGCACAAGAAGATCAAGGATTTCGGGCTGGGCGGGGAATAGCCGTCTGTGGCTGCGGGTCGGAATCAAGGGACGAGATTCCGGGGAGGGTTTTTCGGCGCCCGCGCCCTCCCCTCCCTTTGGCTCGACCCTCCCGGAGGGAGGGTGAAGGAAATCCTAACTCGGCTTCACCCTCCCGCTCCGCGGGAGGGTCGGAATCGAGGGACGAGATTCCGGGGAGGGTTTTTCGGCGCCCGCGCCCTCCCCTCGCTTAGGCTCGACCCTCCTGGAGGGAGGGTGGAGGAAATCCTAACTCGATTTCACCCTCCCGCTCCGCGGGAGGGTCGGGATCGAGGAACGAGATCCCGGGGAGGGTTCTTCTGCCAGCGCGCCCTCCCCTCGCTTTGGCTCGACCCTCCCGGGGGGAGGGTGAAGGATATCCTAACTCGGCTTCACCCTCCCGCTCCGCGGGAGGGTCGGAATCGAGGGACGAGATTCCGGGGAGGGTTTTTCGGCGCTCGCGCCCTCCCCTCGCTTAGGCTCGACCCTCCCGGAGGGAGGGTGAAGGAAATCCTACCTCGGCTTCACCTTCCCGCCCCGCGGGAGGGTCGGGATCGAGGAACGAGATCCCGGGGAGGGTTCTTCCCGCCACCGCGCCCTCCCGGAGTGAAGGTGAATAAAAATCCGACGCCGGTTCGGATCTAGCCCGATGTCAAACTTTGCGGGTTAGGTGGCTTTTGACGATTTTTCGGATTTTTCCGAATTTGAATCGATGAAGCTGCACATTCTGGTCGATATCGCTGGTGAACGACGAATCGGCGGCCGGGGAACCGGCTGTTGATTGCGTCACGCCCCCCCTTCCGATCCAATTCAATTAATGGGGAAAGCCAGTGACTCTCTCTCGCGGCAACCTCGGTTTCACGATGGCTTTGGTGTTATGCCAAGCCTGGTTTACGTTTCACGGCAACTCCGCTGCGGCGGCAGGCCCCGGCCAGAGCACCGAATCGGCGGCTCGCGCCTCCTGGCGTCCTGTTCGCGGCGCTTCGGCACCTGACCTGGCGACCGGCTCGGCAACGCCCGCGTCCAATGCCGCTCGCGTCTCGGTGGTCCGTCAAGCTTCGGCTCAAGAAGAAATCATGCCGGCACCGATCGTCGACGCCGGCGCGGTCCCGATGGACGGCCAAATCGTGGTCCATGAAGGCCACCATGAGATCGTCATGGGCGACCCTGCGATGGTTTCCGGCGGCTGCGGTTGCGGCGACGCCGGCTGTGACGGCTTCGCCTGTGATTCGATGGGCTGCAACAGTTGCGGACCGGCGGGTTGCGGCGAACTGATCGGCAACAACACTTGGCGACCCTGTTTGACCCTGTGCTTGCCTCAAGACGGCTGGTTCAGTGCCGAATACCTGGGCTGGTACCAAGACGGCATGTCGTTGCCGCCGCTGGTCAGCAGCAACACGACCACCGTCACGCGTCCCCAGGCTGGCGTGATCGGTTCGCCCGGCTATACGACTTTGTTCGGCGACGATGAAATCCTGGACAGCGAAATCGAAGGCGTGCGAATCGGGTTCGGAATCTGGCTGGACAACTGCCACACGTGGGGCATCGGCGCGGACATGTTCAACGTCGGCGAAATCAGCACACGATACGAAAACAGCAGCGACGGCAGCCCCATTCTGGCACGCCCGTTCTTCAACACAGCGACCGGTCTGGAAGACAGCGAACTGGTTGCCTTTCCCGGCGTGGTCAGCGGCCGGGTCACTGTCGACGCGACCAGCGAATTCCAGGGCTGGGGCGTTCATTTCAAGCGACTGCGCTGTGCCGACGAAGGCTGCACCGGCGGCTTCCTGTGTGGATGTCCCCAACACTTTTGTCGTCGCACCGAAGGCCTGTTCGGCTACCGCGGCCTGCAGTTGGACGAAAGCGTTGCGATCCAAGAACGTCTGACCGGCACCGCTGGTGAACAGTTTGTGATCTCCGATTCGTTCACCACCCGCAACCAGTTCAATGGATTCGACCTGGGTTGGACCCAGCGATTGGTCCGAGGCTACTGGACGCTGGACACCGGTGTACGTTTGGCACTGGGAACCAACCGTCAAACCGTCACGATCGCCGGCAGCAGTGTGATCACCGATCCGGCTGGTACGCCGTCCACGCCGCAAACGTTCCAAGGCGGCTTGCTGGCACAGCGGTCGAACATCGGCAGCTACACGCAAGACGAATTTGCGGTCGTCCCGGAACTGAATGCCAAGTTGGGATACCAATTGACGGACAACCTGCGACTGACCGTCGGCTACACGTTCATCTACTGGTCCAACGTGGTGCGACCCGGTGAACACATCGATACCGACCTGAACCCCGCGTTGTTGCCGCCCGAATCGGATCCATTCACCGGCGTTCTGCGACCGTCGTTCGCCTTCGACACGACCGACTACTGGGCACAAGGCATCAGCGTCGGCGGCGAATATCGCTGGTGATCCACCCTTTCGGATCGAAACGGCCGGTTATGCCGACCGTGGCGATTGGGCGAGCGGGTTTTGCCTGACAGGCACCAATCGCCTGACCCAAATCAATCGCCTGAATTGCCCGACCCGATACCCATCACTACTTGCGCACGACAGTTGCCGTTTCGGCTGAACGTGCGTCTTTACCGCGGCCGGTCTGCCACCGATCGGCCGTGAACCTAGGCGACACAGTTTTTGATACGGAATCATCCCCATGGTCTTGCATCGATTGTTCCATCGTTTGACCGCTTCGGACCGCCGCGACCGATCGACCGGACGCCGCCGAATGGCTCGTCGACGCATGCTGCTGGAGCGTTTGGATCGACGTGAAGTGCTGGCCGCCAACATCGGCCAGATCGTCGGCGTGGCCTTCACCGACCAGACCGGCGACGGATTGACCGGGGACGACCCGCGATTGGGAAACGTCCAAGTCCAACTGTACCTGGACAACGGAAACGGCGTCTTCGACAGCGGCGTGGACACGTTGCAGGGGACCGTTTTCACCGACGCTGCTGCTGATCCCAATCCCGGCCAGTATGAATTCAACGACTTGCCGGCCGGCGACTACTTCGTCGTCCAGGCGACCAGCGGCACCCTGACCGCTCCCGATCCGACCCTGGTCACCGTCACCGCAGACAACGCGGACGGTGAGACCATCGTCACGATCGACGAATTCACCACCGGGGACCAATTGGTGACGGCCACCGGCGGAGCGACGCAGACCGGATCGGTCGCCGCCGGATCGGCACTGGGTGGCCAGCGGGACATGCAGCTGATCCACACCAATGGTGCCGGGAACACCAACCTGCAAGTCGACACGGGAACGGAACTGTTAAGCCTGTCGACCGGTGGCGGCGCGACGGCGATCGGAACCGTCGAATACGACGGTGCCGACGGCGCGTTCGGGTTGAACCTGCCACCGGGTTTCGCCACGCAGTCCTTGGCCGGTGCAACGGCGGGCGAAGCGGCACCGACCAACACCGGTTTGGAAGTCTTGGCTCGTGCGGAAAACCAAGATGAAACACTGCGGCTGATCGTCTATTCGTCGGCCACCGAAGCGTCCGAAGCCACGATCACCATTCCCGTCAACGCGACGCTGCAATCGGTGTTCGTTGACTTTGCCAGCTTTGCCCAAAGCGGTGATGCGGGAATCGCCGGACCGGCCGACTTCAACAGCATCGTGGCCGTCCGCGCCCAAGCGGAAGTCACGCTGGCGGACAACGACATCTTCTTTTCTGTCGTCGAATCACGTGGTCCCGATCCGGTCACGGCAAACCTGTCGAACACTCAACTGGTTCAACTGGGCGGAACGGTCTTTATCGACAACGGGCCCAACGCAGGCGAACAGAACGACGGCATCCAGCAGGGCACCGAAGCGGGCGTGGAAAACGTCGTCGTCGAATTGTACGAAGTGGCCACGGCCGGGGGAACAATCAACACCGCCACCGACACGCCGATCGATTCGGTGCAAACCGGCCCCGGCGGCGATTACCTGTTCACCGACCTGGATCCCGGTCACTACGTTGTCGTGATTCCGAACGCCGAATTCGGTGCGACCGAGCCACTGTTCGGGCACCAAACCAGCACGGGCAACGATCCGGCCCCCGATCCCGATGACAACACCGACGACGACGATAACGGTTCGTTGGTTGCCGGGTTCGGCATCGTCAGCGGCACGATCACGCTGGAAAGCAACAGCGAACCGACCACCGAAGCGGACGACAGCGACGCGGACGGTTTGAACAGCAATCGCAACCTGACGCTGGACTTTGGCGTCATCCCGGTGGTGGACCTGACGATCAGCAAGACCGTCAACGCGGCACTTAGCGGCGACGACGAAGACGATCAGGCGGTGTTCGACATCGCGGTGACCAACAACGGTCCGCTGACGGCGACCAACGTCGAAGTGGAAGACATCATCCCGGCCGGATTGACTTTCAACAGCTTGGCGAATGAAGGTTCCGCCACGGCCACGGTCAACGGTTCGACCATCACGATCGACCTGGGTGACATCACCAGCGGCGGAAGCTTTACTTTCCAAATCGTCGCCGACATCGATGCCAACCAAACCGACGATATCGTCAACACGGCAACCGTCGATACAGCCGACCAAGTGGACATCGATCCCAACAACAACAGTTCCACCGCGACGCTGGATCTGCGTAGCACCCCGCTGACGATCACCAAAGTCGATTTGACCGACCCTGTCGTCGCCGGCGGTCAATTCAGCTACGAAATCACGGTCACCAACACCAGCACGACCGACACGGCCAACGGTGTCCAAGTCGAAGACGTGTTGCCGACCGGCCTGACGTTCAGCAGTGGTCTGGTCACCCTGCCCGACGGCAGCACCAACGCCAACTTGGTCCAGTCCAACCCGGACGGCAACAACGCCGCCCTGGTCCGCGGCACGATCGGCAACCTGGCACCGGGCGAATCGGCCACCGTGACGATCACCGTGGATGTCGCGATCGATGCCAGCACGACAATCAACAATACCGCGACCGTCACCGCCACGCCCAACACCATTCCTGCGGGCAACGACAACGACGACGATGAACAAACCACGGTGACCCGCGAAGTCGATGTGCAAATCGACAAGCAGATCAGCACGCAAACGCCCGTCGCCGGCGGATCCGCGTTCACGTACACAATCACGGTTCAGAACAATGGACCCAGCATCGCTGAGAACGTGGAAGTCGACGACGACCTGGATGACCTTCTTTCCTATGTCGCCGCCAGCTTCAACGACAACGGCAGCGGCATCACATTCACACAAGACGGAACCGACCCGACGCTGTTGAACTTTGACATCGGCAGTCTGTCACCCGGTGCGGCCAACGCGGTCACGTTCAGCTTTGACGTCACCTTGGACGCGGCGGCCACCGGAACGCTGGACAATACCGCGGTCGTTTCCACCACCAGCACCGATACCGTTGCGGCCAACAACACGGACACCGAAAGCGTCACGATCAGCCGTGACGTCGACTTGGCGATCACCAAAGCGGTCAACGAAACGACTTTGGTTCCCGGTGAAATCACCGCAGGCAACCCCGCGTTGGTTTGGACGATCGAAGTCACCAACAACGGCACCTCGGATGCTTTCAACGTGGTCGTGTCCGACGACATCAACGACGAATTGAACGTCAACGGGCAAATCACCACGGTCACCGTCGACGCCGGAGCGTTCACGGTCACCAACCCGGACAGCACGCCGACCGTCTCGTTCGGCACGATTCCCGCGGGCGAAACACGGTCGTTCACGATCAGTGCGGAAATCCCGGCGGCTGCGACGGGCGACATCGTCAACAATGCGGTGGTCGACGCCGACGATATCAATCCGGTGACCAGCAACACGGTCACCACGACGCTGACGCCCGACTTCGACCTGACCGTCGACAAGACCGTTTCGGGGACCGCCAGTTTGAACCCCGGCAACCAAGTCACGTTCCAGATCGATGTGTTCCATGACACGGCAGGTGCCGAGACCAGCCCAAGTCGTGCAACCGGCGTGGTCCTGACGGACTTGTTGCCCGACGGCCTGACGTTCGTTTCGGCCACCGCGGCCGGATCATCAGTGACCCCGACCACAACGGTCAACGGCGACGGGACGACCAGCGTGGTCTTCAGCAGCTTTGACTTGGATCCCGGTCAAACACGCACCTTCACCGTCACCGCCAGCGTCGACAACGATGCCGACGGAACGCTGACGAACAACGCCAGCTTCGTCACCGACGCCGGCGAATCCGACACCAACAATAACGATGACGATGCCAACGTCACCGTCACACCGATCGTCGATGTCAGTGTCACCAAGACGGTTAATCTGGCTGACGCACAGGTCGGCAGCGAATTGGTGTGGACCGTCACGGTGACCAACGGCGGCCCGTCGATCGCCGAAGCCGTCACCGCGGTCGACACCCTGCCCGCCGGCGTGACCTTCGTCAGCGGCAGCGGACCCAACGGCGAATCTCTGACGCCCAGCGGCAACCAAATCACCGTCAACGGCGGCGACCTGGCATCAGGTAGCAGTTACTCCTTTACGATCCGTGCTACGATCGACAGCGGTGCCAGTGGCGATTTGCAAAACCAAGTCGCGGTATCGACGACGACCAACGAAACGGTCACCAACAACAACAGTGCTCTGGCGGTCACGTCCGTCGATCCGGTGACCAGCGAATTGTCCGGACGCGTCTACGTTGACGCCAACGAAAACGGCCAGTTCGACACGGGCGAAGCGGGAATCGAAGGCGTCACGATCGCTTTGACGGGCACCGATTCGCTGGGCAATTCGGTCAGCCGCACGGCGACCACCGATGCCAGCGGCGAATACGTTTTTGCCAGCCTGGCACAAGGCACCTACCGGTTGGAAGAAACCGAACAACCGGCCGACTTCCTGGACGGTGACGAAGACGCCGACAACAACTTGAACCCGACGATCACCGACGAAGTCTTTGCCGACATCGCACTGGATCCGGACACGATCGTCCCAGGATTCAACTTCGGCGAACTGGAACGGCCGCCGGAAGGCTTGTCCAAACGACGCTTCCTTGCCAGCAGCACTTGATGCGTTTCACATTGCAGCGGTAGCGACGCGGCTTCGCGGAGCCGGTGGTAAAACGGCCTCGTCGCCAACCGATTTGCAACGATCGAAACCGTCAAGCCAGCCAACGGCATAGAGAGAAAGGAAGCGTTGAACGCTCGGTCTTTTCTGGGGGGGAAAGACCGAGCGTTTTTTGATGCGCCGACCAGATACCCGCGCGACGACGCACAAACCAACCGTTTCCGGTCGCGGTTAAGCTCGGCGTTCGACCGAGGTCGCGTCGATCGTGTCACAGTCATCATGACGCCGCGGTTGGCGATGCGGGGCCTGGCCGAAGGGTCCCGGCCCCGAAGGTCCGCCGCCGCTTTGAAACACTTGAAACTGAACGCTGCCACGGTAACGCCGCGCAATGAATTGACGCACCATCGTTCGGCCGGCTGGAATCAACAGCGTGAATCCCAACGCGTCGGTCAACAAACCGGGGGTCAACAACAAGGCGGCGGCGAATGCGATCATCATGCCGTCCTGGATTTCCGTCCCCGGCATCCGGCCTTCGGCCATCGCCAAACGAAAACGACGCCATGCATTGACGCCTTCGCGGCGGGCCAGAATCGAGCCCAAAATCCCGGTGACCAACACGATCAAAAACGTCAGCCCCACACTGGTCACTTCCGCCAATTGGAGCAGCAAGTACAGCTCCATCAATGGAACCAGGATGAACGCGGCCAGCAGTTTGAAAAACATAGTGCACCAAATTGACAGGTGTTGTCGGTGATGTCACGCAGAGGATGCACGTGTCATACCAATCGGTCCGCCGGCACCGAAAATCAGGGGGACCACCCCATCATTGGTCGCCCAATTGGCGGATCGTTCCGAATAAGTGGCCGCCCTTGTCGTCGTGCGTCCACGTTCCCGCATAATGATCCTTGTGAATCATCACACGCGACGAAAACGTTCCCATGCCGGGAATCCACATCGAATCGATCGTGATGACCGGCGTGTTTTCCGCCCAGACGATCTTCAGATCCAGCGGGACTTCGGTATCGGTGTCGCCGTACGTGATCTTCGCCGTCAAACGATACATGTCCTTGGCGGGCAGCTTTTCACAGCGGCTGATCGTGTAGGCTTCCGGCTTGGGTGACGCATCAGGCTTCCCGTCGACAGTGAACCGACCCACGAATTGTGATTGGTTCAAATAGGCCGCCAATTTCGTTTCTCGTTCCGTCGGTGCGGCGTCGCCTTGGCTCGGCGTGCTGACCTGCCCGGGCTGCGTGATTGCCGATTCGTCCGCTTGACGGACTTCTTGGGCCGACGCCGATGAAAAACCCCAACAACACACCGTCAGCGATACCGCCAGGATCGGTGACACGGTGAGGGCCGGTGAACACAACAACTCCGGCGCACGCAATGAATCAGGAAAAGTCATCGTCTGTCTGGTTCCCCGCAGATGGATCGAAAGCGAACAGTTCACACGGCACCATGCAAAACCGTGACACGCAGATTGGTGATGCCGTGAAGCGCACTATACCCGCACCGCGTCATGATGTCGCCGAAAGCGTGGATCGCAAAAAAGCCAGCGCGGCTTTGGCGAACCGCGGCTGAACAATCGAAGGGTGCCCGCCCAAGGTCACCATCTTTTCCTGATAACCGTCTTCACCGCTCAGCACGATGATCCGCACATCGGCCGCCGGCAAAGGCCGGTCGTCATGCAGTTCCAAAGACGGGTATCGATCAACCGCCAAAACATGCGTCGCACCAAAACGATGAGCCAGCGTCCGCGCCGAAGCCACCCAGTCGTCGCCTTCGGCCAATTTGATCACGTCGTCGGTCACCGCCAGTGATAATCCGCCACGATAGGCCGGTGTTTCGCCGAGCGCCGCAAACCAGTCCCCCAGCGGCGCAGCGAAACCGAATTCGATCACCAGCAACGATTGCCCCGTCGACCGCAACATCTGGTCGACCGCATGATGTTGTTCAAAGTTTTCACCGCTGCCAAAATAGTAGTGGCCGACACGACGCATGATCTCCGCTTCGGTTTCCCGGATCGCTTCGTCACACTGTTCTTGCGAGCTGCCGGTCGCTGTGATCCGCAGCGAAATCGTCGCCGCCGAAACCGTGATGCCGACCCGAGGTTGACGATCGCGGGCGATCATGTCCCCCAGCTGTTGTTCCATGTCACTTTCGCCGGTGCCGAAAAACCGCATCACGTGATGACGGATGACGGTGTCGCCACCGGCCATCGCCGCGATCCTTGGGGCCACCGTCTGGTCGAACATGGTTTTCATTTCGGCCGGCACGCCGGGCAAGGCAAAGATCCGTGACGGAATCCGTCCTTCGCGGTCCACCGCCAGATCGACGCCCGGTGCGGTGCCTTGGGGATTGACGATTTCATCGGCCGACGGCGGAAACATCGCTTGCAAACGATTTCGCTGCGGCATCTCGCGTCCACGCCGGGCGAACATCGACTCGATATGCTGAAGCGACGATTCCCGCAGCTCCAGCGGCTGGCCGACCAAGTCCGCCATCGCCTGACGTGTCAGATCGTCCTGCGTCGGCCCCAGGCCTCCGGTGCAAACGATCGTATCGGCACGCTGAACCGCTGCTGCAAAGACGTCAATGTTGTCTTGCAAACTGTCGCCGACGGTGGTGTGAAAATCGACGGTGACGCCCAATTCGCCCAATCGGCGACTGATCCATTGCGCGTTGGTATCCAGACGAGCCCCACTGGTCATTTCGTCGCCGATGGAGATGACTTCCGCGTTTAGGTGACTCATGCTGCGCCGGGCCAGTGGATGGGTGGGGGACCAGTGAAGTGGTGGGAAACCTGTGCGATGGTGACGCCAAGACGAACGGGACCTACGCCAGCCGCCGGAAGCCCACGCCCGCCATTCACAACAGCCACCTGGATCGATTCACCAGGTAGCCGGTCGCACGGTGTTTCTGGCATCGAACTGTAGCGTCACCGGCGGCGTGGTGCCTAGCAGACGTACCCGGTGGACGTACCGCGAATCATGGTCGCGAAGCAACGTGCACCGCAGGCGATCCGGCGCCCCTGACCGTCGTCCGTCTGCGTCACCCGGCGGCGAAGCGTCACCGTTCACGTCGATTTCGATTTCGAAATACCACCACACATAGGCCCCGTCGGGTTCTTCGCCGACCCAGTGGTATCGTCCGGCCGCATCACCGGTCGGCTCGGCACCGATACCGAAATTTCGTGCCAGATAGACAAGCCGTTGTCGTGTCGGCAACGACAGGGTTTCATCATTTCCATCGCGCCCCGCCGTCGGCTCGGGTTTGGCGTCGGGAACGGAAATTCGTGACGCGATTTTATCGATCAGTTCCGCGTCCAACACGTCCAATCGCAAAGCGACTTCCAAACGGTTGGATTTCGCATTGAACTCCACTTCCGCCTCGGTCGCGTGGACCGGATGCAGAAAAAGCAGACCGAACAAAGCGTACGCGGGCATCAACATCACCGTCTCCATCACGTTGCCTCACTCCGATGCATCATCCTGTTTTTCCTTGGCGTCCTCCGGCTTGGGCTTGTCGGATTCCTTTTTGCCAAGCCCCGCCTTTTGCATCGGGTTCTTACCGGATGATTTCGACTTGTACAGCTGAAAGCGAGACGGCACCACACGGGGCGGGAAATGGTTGTTCGACAGATCGACGTCGGCGGTTTGCCGTTGCGGGTCGACTTCGATCCGCAGGATGCTTTTTTCAGTGATGAACAGCTTTCGCACTTTACGGCTGTTGGCCCGCCAGATCTGTGCAGGGATCGTCACCTTTTCATTGGAACCATCATCAAAATACAGCCGCACGATGATCGGCATGACCAGCCCGCCGACGTTTTCAAACGTGGCGACATAAAAGTTGGATTTGCTGCGCAGCATCGCCCGCTGACGGTCATCCAAGCCTTCGATCATTTTATGAAAGGCTTTGCGTTGGTCTTCGTCGACACCGTCGGGGTCATAGTCAGGGCTGTTGTAGTAGTCCTTCAGTCCCGGTTGCCAATCGATGCGACGTCGCAGACCGGCGTTGCGTTCTTCACTGAGCGTGAGTTCCTTTTCGGCCTTTTCATCACGCCGCCGATCGGCCGCGTCATCGGGGTCCCCGTCATCGATCGTGTACAGCTGCAGATCGGTGATGGCGATGTCCACGTGATCGGTCGTGTAGAACCAACCGTGCCAGAACCAATCCAGATCGGTCGCCGAGGCGTCTTCCATCGTGCGAAAGAAATCCGCGGGCGTGGGCCGTTTGAAACGCCAGCGTCGACAGTATTCACGAAACGCAAAATCGAACAGTTCGCGTCCCAGGATGGTTTCCCGCAAGATGTTCAGGGCCGTCGCCGGCTTGGCGTAGGCGTTAGCGCCGAATTGCAAGATTTCTTCGCTGCCCGTCATGATGGCGCGTTGATTGCCGCCCTTCATGTATCCGGTGATCTTTTCCGGCTCGCCGCGACGCGACGGATAGTCTTCTTCCCATTCCTGTTCGGTCAGATACTGCAGGAACGTGTTCAGTCCTTCGTCCATCCACGTCCATTGCCGTTCGTCGCTGTTGACGATCATGGGGAAAAAGTTGTGGCCGACTTCATGGATGATGACGCTGATCAAACCATACTTGGTGGCTTTGCTGTACGTCCCATCCTTTTCCGGCCGCGGCCCGTTGAAACAGATCATCGGGTACTCCATCCCATACACCGGGCCGTTGACACTGATCGCGGTGGGATAGGGATAGTGAAACGCATAACGGCCATAGACGTCCAAGGTGTGGACGATTGCTTCGGTGCTGTACTGGCTCCACAACGGTTCGGCTTCGTTGGGATAGAACGACATCGCCATCACCGATTGATCACCGGAAACGGTTTGCATGGCGTCCCAAATGAATTTGCGACTGGCGGCGAACGCAAAGTCACGGACGTTGTCGGCGTGGAAGACCCACGTGTGCAGATTCTTCGACGGGTCCGCCGATTCGTTGGCGGCAGCTTCGTCGGGCGTCACGATAAAAACCGGCTTGTCCGACTTTGTGGCCTGTTTCAGACGTTTCTTCCAAGCCGGCTGGTAAACCTGATCAGGATTTTGCAGCGTGCCGGTCGCCGCAACCACCATGTCGTCGGGCACGGTCAAGCGGACCCGGTAATCCCCCAGTTCCAACGTGAATTCGCCGCGTCCTAAAAACTGTTTGTGCTGCCATCCGCAGTAATCGGTATACGCGGTCAGACGCGGGTACCACTGGGCGATTTCATAGATCCGGTTTCCGTCATCAAACGACTCATAGCCGCCGCGACCCCCGATGACTTTGGTTTCGATGATGTTGTAGTGGTATTCGACGCTGAAGCGGATCGATTGACCGGGCATCAAGTCGTCGGGCAGATCCACACGCATCATCGTGTCAACGATCGTGTGCGGCAGGTCTTCTTGTTCGTCATTGCGAACCGCATCGATCTTGAACCCGCCGTCAAAGACTTGCTTGGCCAGCAAGCCACGCATCGCGCCGAACGACATTCGTGATCCGAAACTGGGGGCCGTCTGGGTCATCACGGCCGCCGAATCGGGGTGGAAACGATTCTGGTCCAATTGCAGCCACAAGTACCGCAGCGGGTGTGGCGAATGATTGTGATAGGCAATCCGGCAAGTGCCACGGATCGATTGATCGTCGTCATTCAGCGTTGCATCGATTTGATAGTCGACACGTTGCTGCCAATAGGCCGGGCCGGGCGCTCCGCTGGCAGTTCGCGTCGGCCCCGGTGTGGGCAACCGAGCATCGATCTGGGCGAACCGGTCCAGCGGATCAACGTGCTTGGCGTTTTGGATCCCTTGGGCGGTTGCCGGTCGCCGGCCGAAGCGGTCGCCCAGACCAGGGAAGCCGAAGACCAGGGCCAACGCGCAAATCGTGATTCGGTGTGCGGGCATGAAGGATCGCAATCGTTTTCGGCGGAGGAAACGCGTCAGGGCAGGGAAACTCGGCGGGTGGCCCATCGGGCAACAGGACGGCCGGTCCAGACAGGGCGACGGTCCGACGCGATTGCATCATAGTCAACCGAAGAACGAAACAAATCGCGGGGACCCTTTGAAACCCACCAGAAAGTGCATCCGATTCGGGTGGCCGAGGGGATCCCAACCGGGCCTACGCCGGGCCGTCGGCGGGCCATACAATCGCGTCCCCGAATCCGTACAATCCCACCCCATGCACAGGAACACGGCCATTCACAGTCACGCGACGACGATCGGTTATTGCACCAATGTCCACGCCGGCACCGATCTGGAATCGATCCGCGAGAATCTGATTCGATACTCGCTGCCGGTTCGAGACTTGGTCGGCGGTCAATCGCTGGGCGTCGGACTTTGGATCCCCAACGACGCGTCGAAGGAATTGATCGACGGCGGCGCGGCAGAGTTTGCCGAATTTCTGCGTTCCCGACGTCTGGCGGCCTTCACGATCAACGGGTTCCCGTTTTCCAACTTTCACCAGGACGTCGTCAAGCATGACGTCTATTCACCGGCCTGGTGGGACGACGCACGGCTGGAATACACGCGGCGGTTGGCAGCCATCCTGGCGGTCATTCTGGACGAATCACAAACCGTGGGATCGATCAGCACCCTGCCGATCGGTTGGGGCAAATCCCCGGGTGATGAAAAGATCCACAGGGCGGGGGCGAATCTGCGGGCGATGGCGGATTCGCTGGAAAAACTGGAATCGACCAGTGGACGTCGCATCGTGCTGGCGATCGAACCGGAACCCGGGTGTTACCTGGACACCGTCGGGGATTGTCTGGCGTTTTTCGAAAAGGAATTGCCGGACGAATCGCACCGGCGTTACATCACCGTATGTCACGACGTTTGCCACAGCGCCGTGATGATGGAAGACCAACGTGACGTGCTGTCACGTTTGGCGACTGCGGGGATCGGCGTCGGCAAAGTCCAAGTCAGTAGCGCGATCCTGGCCGACTGGGAAAGCATGGCGACCGGTCGACGCCATGAAGCGATCGATCAATTGCGTGACTTTGCCGAAGACCGCTACTTGCACCAAACCGGACGCAAGAAATCTGACGGCAGCTTTGAACTGGTCGAAGATTTGCCCGGTTTGTTGGACGGCCTGCCCACCGACGGCGATCCCGTTGCCGGTGACCAGCGATGGGTGATTCACTTTCATGTTCCCATCTTTCTGGAACGATTCCGCCATCTTTCCACGACGCACGACGAAGTGGGCGTGGCGCTGCGAACCCTGGACAACCTTCAGGGCTCGTTGGACTTTACCGGGCACTTGGAAATCGAAACCTACGCCTGGACGGTGCTGCCCGAATCGATGCGTCGTCGCGGGTTGTCCGAAGACATCGCAAGCGAAATTGAATGGCTGAAAAGGCAACAAGATCAATGATCCATCTGGGCATCAACGTCGACCATATCGCAACGGTCCGCCAAGCACGCCGGACCTATGAACCCGATCCCGTGATCGCCGCGGCTTTGGCCGAACAGGGCGGGGCCGATGCGATCACTTTCCATTTGCGTGAAGACCGCCGGCACATCCAGGAACGCGATGTCGAAATGCTGATGCGGACGGTGACGGTCAAAACCAATTTTGAATTGGCCTGTGCGCCGGAGGTCGTCGCGATCGCCTGTCAGTGGAAGCCCGATTGCGGGTTGCTGGTGCCCGAAAGTCGCGAAGAAGTGACCACCGAAGGCGGACTGAACTGTACCGGTGACACGTCACGGATCGGCGAAGCAATCACCCGGCTGAAGGACGCGGGAATCAGCGTCAGTCTGTTTATCGATCCCGACGTCGCCCAAGTCGAAGCGGCCGCCGCCTTGGGGGCCGACTCGGTGGAACTGCACACCGGTCCTTACGCGCTGGCAAAGGGTGCGAAGCTGGACGAAGAACTTGGTCGCTTGGCCAAAGCAGGCGACGTCGCCGCAACGGCTGGGATGCAGCTGCACGCCGGTCACGGGTTGAATTATCAAAACGTGCGCCCCGTCGCGGCGCTGAAGAACATCCACGAATTGAACATCGGCCATTCGATTGTCAGCCGCGCCGTGATGGTCGGGATGAAGGACGCGGTGGCCGAAATGCGACGCATCCTGGACTTGTTCGTCTAGCGACACAGGCCGTGCGGGATGGCAATGCCGATGCCCGCCGATCAAGCGTCAGCAGAGCATCAGTCGTCCAGCGAGACGCCGACGACGCGGCGGCACCAGAACGCAAAACGCGTGGACGTGGGCCACAGCCCCAAGATACCGGCGATGGCCAAGAACACGGTCACTTCGGCCGCCCAAGATCGACCGGCAAACTGAGTCGCCAGTAGCCCGGCGATCGCAAACGCTGCGGTCGTCGCCAACGTCAGCGTGAAATGGGCTCGCGCCAGATCGCGGCTGCCACGGCATTCGGACAACATCCTTGTTCGATCGTTGTCCCAGGCCGGGGTGAAATCGATGATCGACAAACCGTCGGGACGGTGGCTGTGCCGGCGGCGAATGTGTCGGCCTCGCGTGGCCTTGAACAAACGCGAACCGGACACCCAAATTCCAATGGCGACCAAGAAGGCGATCGTGATTGCGGTGCCGGCAACGGAGGCACTCATCCAGGTCAGATCGATGCCTTGCCGTTCCAGCCATGCCGTCATGATTTCGCTGATCAGGATCATCGACGAAGCGGCCACCAGAATCGTGCGGTGACAGTTCAGCACGTCGTTGATGGCCGGGCCGAAAAACATCTGCTCCGGCAACCAATCATGGATCGGGCCATAAAACGCCGGCGCCAACCAACGCTTGATCCGCAAGGTCAACCAGCCGGCCGGGATCAGCATGAAAATCCAAATCAACGGTGTCGCCACCGGAGGCTTTTCCCACAACTGGCCGATCCCGATGGCGATCAACGCGATCGGATAGACCGCCAGAACGGCCAGCGCCGCCGACGCCACCCACGTCAAAACCGCCGCCAAACGGATCGGCCAATTGTGGTCGGATTCCGACCGCCGGGCTTCGGTGGATGAATAGGGAAAGGCCGCGTCGCTCATGCTGTGTCTGTCGTTGAAAGAATCACCGTCGGTTGACCACGGCCGGGTCGGTACACGCCGTCGGATAAAGACGATGCGAGCCTAGTTGCCGCGGGCCGAAACGCCGGTCCGAAGTCGTGTTGGAGTCAAAGATTGGTGGCCGGGGATGGCCCATTGGGTCGGCTGTAGGGGTTTTGGCGAAAGGAATTTCTGGGCCGATGGTTCCGGTCGTGACCAGACGTGTCACGGGGTCTTCGAAGAATGCGAACGCCGTGGTGGTGACACCACCGGAGGCGATTTTCCAGTTCTTTCGGAGACCCGATCGATGACCCAGCTTTCACTGTTCGACTTTGGCTTTGCGAACGTCACCGGCGGCCCAAGCGTTGCCGGACACACCGATGCCGCCGCCAGTCCTGTTCCGGCCAACCCCGTTTCGGCCAGTCCCGTCCCCGTTGTCCGGCCGTCGGTTCGGTTTTCGACGCTGTTGCCCGAGACGTCGCCGACCGCCGCGAACCCCGCCGATCATGTCGACGGGGCGGTTTATGAAGAACGCGAAAAGTTTCACACCGCTCCGCCCACCAGCGGCGACCGTCCGTCGCTGAAAGAACTAGCGATGGCGATCCACCAAGGACGCCAGCAGCTGGAACGAGCCCCCAAGAATCACGTCAACCGCATCGGCGACTTGGCCCAAATCGTCCTGCGACGCCACCAGATGGTCGCCCAGCGTCGTGCACGTCATGCCGCCCGTCTGGCGGAATCCGAAGCGATCCTTGCGGGGGACACGGTTCACAGCAACGGGTGAGTGTCGCCTTGACCGCTGCCACCGCCCGATGGACCGGGCGCCGCAGCTGTGGATGCCTTTTCTTCCGCTTTTCGACGACGTTTTTCGGCTTTGGCCGCTTTGCCGGCCCGTTGCCGAGCCTCTTTTCGTTTGCGTCGGCCACGCTGGTGCCAAAGCGTCGCCAACGCCCCCAACAAGAATCCCGACGCCGTCGTGGCCAACAACATCAGCGTCAGCGAATGCGTGCCGCGATAGGTCAACAAAGCCAAATCGACCGGCGTGCTGTTTTGAAACGCCACGATCACCAACAGCACGATGGCCGCCAACAAAAAGAACCAGCGGATTTTTTGCAGCACGCGATTTCCTCACGCCGATGAATGAAATTACTGTACGCGGTTACACCGAATTGCTAGCATAGCTTTCGGCGTCCCCTTAGCCGTCTCGACAGCCGTCGTCCGTCATCCTTTGCCACCAACGTACATCGAGAATCCACCCGATGGCGACTCAACAGCTTTTCGACTTTGCCGCTCAAACGCGACCGGCCGGCACGGTTCAGGCGGATCGATCGGACAATCGGGGCGCAGATTCGGGTTCTTTTCTGGCACCACCAGCGGTTGCTTGCCCCGTCGACGCCCCTGATTCGGTCGCCGCTTCAGCCCCTGATTCGGTCGCCCGTCCGGATCGCCGTTCGGAAATCGGGCACACGGAAACAGAGCATGCGGAAACAGGGTCCGAGGATCGGCAGGCATTGCTGGGCCGGTTGTCCAAGATGATCGGGGGCCACACCGCCGGCGAAGCGGAGGCGGCCGACACGACCGACCCGAATCACGTCGGCCCGACGGCAAAGTCTTGCCATCCAAAGGTCTCCCAAGCCCCCACGTTTTCGACCGGCTGTGACGCCGTGGACGCTTGGCTGCCCCGTGGCGGATTGCGAACCGACGGGATCACCGAATGGATCAGTTCGGTACCCTCTGGCGGCGCGCTGACGTTGGCGATGGTCGCCGCGGCGGGCTATCTGCGAAACGATTTCCTTCCCGACCGACGCCCCATCCCCGCCGGGCCGGGACGCTTGGCCGTGGTCGACCCGCACGGTCATTTTTATCCGCCTGCCTTGACCGGGTTCGGGATCGATCCGGCGGGGCTGTTGTGGTGCCGAACCGAATCGGATGCCGACACGATTTGGGCGACCGACCAGTTGTTACGCAGCGGTTGCGTGGGTCTGGTGATCGCCTGGGCACCCCGGCGACTGGACGACCGTGACGCGCGGCGGTTTCAGTTGGCGGCCGAAACGGGACGCACCCCGGGCTTGTTGCTGCGGGGTTCGACATCACGGGGCCGCCCCAGTTTTGCCGACACGCGATTTCACGTCGCCAGCCGTCCGCTGACGTTGCCCCGGCGCGATGAAGCACGATCCCACCGACATCGCGAAACGTCACACTTGACGCTCCCAAACTCCGGTGCAACACGTCGTTCGCAACGACCATCGGATGGTCTGCGCGGCCCCGCCCGTCGACAACAGCGTTTGTTTCAGATCACGCTGGACCGCTGCAAAGGCGGCATGACCGGACGCAGCGTTTTGCTGTCGATCGATCACCGATACCGCATCCAAGTTCATTCGGAACCGCTGCATGAAAAGGCTGCTATGCGTCTGGCTTCCCGACTGGCCGATCCAAAGACTGCGGATGCGCCGCGGCGCGACGTCGGCTGACCCCCCGACGGTTCTGTGGCAAAACGATCCTCGTCGCGGCCGTGTGGTCGTGGCGTGTTGCCGGCGCGCGGCCGCCGAGGGCGTGCGATTGGGCATGTCGGTGGCCCAGGCGACCGATTGGCTGCAACGTTCCGGCGCGCCGGATTCGTATCAGCTGATCGAACATGACCGGCACGCCGACGCAGGGGCGATGGACCAGTTGGTCGAACGATTCCGAAGTCGTTTGACGCCGATGATCGGCACCGAAGTGTTGGACCGTTTCCGCTGGGCGGGGCGATCGCTGCATTGTCGCGAATCGCTGATCGGCGACCTGCATGGTGTGACGCACTTGTTCGGTGGTGAATCCGACGTGATCGCCGCCAGCGACCAAATCTTGGCTTCGTTGAACTTGTCCGGCCGGATCGCGATCGCCGACACGATCGGTGCCGCCTGGGCGGTGGCCAATCACGGGCCCGGACGAACCCGAATCGTTCCCATCGGATTGACCGTCGACGCGGTCCGCGACCTGCCGACATCGGGACTAAGGATTGCACCGGAGACGGTGACGATGCTGCGGCGTCTGGGCGTGGACACGATCGGCCAAACGTTGGCGTTGCCCCGAGGCGGGCTGGCCACACGGTTGGGTCAGCACGTCGCCGACCGCTTGGCCCAACTGGTCGGCGACGTCGAAGAACATTTCCCGGTCGCCCATCGTCCCGTGTGCGACAGCGAATCGATGCCGCTGGAATACCCGACCGAAGACATGGCGATCCTGGTGGACCGGATCGGCCGCTTGATGGAAAAAGTCAGGGCGGGCTTGGCGACACGATTGTGTGGGGCACTACACGTGACATGTCGCCTGGACCTTTCAGTCCACCCGCCGCTGACTGTGGATGTTGGCTTATTTGCGCCGACGCTGGACACCGGTCACTGGTTGACTCTGGTGCAACAATCGATCGAATCCCAAGGCTTGCCGGCACCGGTCCATCGCGTCACCGTCTCGGTTCCCCACACCCAGATGATGGCGACACGACAGCAAGACCTGTTCCGGCATGGAGATGACTCTTGCGGCGGCAGCACCGTCGCACGGCTGATCGATTCGCTGTCCAACCGCCTGGGTCGCGAAAACGTTTGCGGAGCCCGCCTGACTCGGGATGCCCTGCCCGAAAAAGCCTTCGAAGAATTCCCGCTGGCCGGACGATCCGCCCGCTGGTTCGCCCAAGCGGAAAAGTCGTCCGCATCGTCGCGGTCGAAAGATGGCCATCAAACCCGATCCTCATTCTTGCCCCACACCGACGAAATCATGCGTCGGCCGTTGGAACTATTCGTTACACCACACGTTTTGGTCGCCCAGAAATGCCATCCGAATGCCAAGTGTGACAATTTGTCCAGCAGCGCCGACCTGGGTAAGGAAGAATCGGACACGGGGCCGTGGCATCACGCCAACGCACGTCTGGCTGAACACCAAACGGCCATCGGACCGGGCGGGATTCCCCGCGGATTTCAATACGCCGGCCAGCATCATGCGGTCATCCGTAGTTGGGGCCCCGAGCGGATCGAGACCGGCTGGTGGGCCGGCCCGTGCGTCCGCCGCGATTACTTTCGCGTCGAAACGAATCGGGGTCAGTGGTGGTGGGTCTATCGTGATCTGACCGCCGATCCCCCCAAAGACACACACAAATGGTGGCTTCACGGCATCTTTAGCTGATCCGTACCGTCGTTCTGACGTCACGAATGAGCTGGGCGAAACGAGAACACAGAGCGTCTGCGTGTTCAGAACCGCGACAAAACCAAGCTTTCAAACAGCCGTTTCGCAACCCTGAACACAGTCTCCGAGGGTATTCGCGTGCTCCCGCCGCAATCCCCGCATCGAAATGCGAAAAATATTCTGCTGGGCTTTCCAACGTCGCCACGCCGGCCACGGGTTCGCCTGGCAGACCATCGCCCCACCGCCCGAAAAGCGAGGTTTCCTCGGACCGTGTCTTTCCGGACCAGAGACCGACCAAAGCGGCGGGATTGCTAGGCAGATTGTCCGGAAACGTCGTTGCTGTCCGGCCTGGCCCTGCGAGGCCCGACCAGCACTTCCGCGTCCAAGACGCCTTCGTCGACCAAGACTTCATCCACACCGGGAGTCTGATCCAATTGCTGCAGCATCAATTCACCCAGTTGAGCCCGATTCAGATATCCCATCTGGATCGCCACGCGTCCGAAAGGCAGCCGGGTGTCGCTGGACTGGGCCAAATCACGTTGCTGCGCCAGGACGTCAAAGACCTCGCCCATCCGCATCATCTGATTATCGACCGCCAACTGGCCCACCGGCTTTCGCAGTGCCACTTGGTGACGCAGCGCTTGGACCAACTGGTCCGACGAGACCATGCCGCGGTCGATCAATTCAAACGGAATATACATCGGCGTATCGCCTGTGCCCTCAATCCCAACAAGACCCATTGCCCAGTTGAAAGCTATGTCAGGGACGTCGGGGAAAACGGCAAAATCCTCGGCGAATCTGGCATTCTGTGGGGGCTTTCCCGGACGCGTCGGCCGCACAACCGTTGCCACCCGCCGTATCGGCCATCCAGAGAGCCCGAAAAAACGCTCAGCTGCTGGGCGAACGCGAGAGTTTGACGATGGAAAGGGCCGACGAAACCGCTTCACCGATCGTCAGCTTGCTCTCGCCGACTTGCCGCTCGGTGAAGCAGATCGGGACCTCCGCCATGCCTGCCCCTTGTTGACGCAGACGCACCAACAACTCCTCCAACAACGCATAGCCGTTATTCCGCAGGCCGTCCAAATCCAACCGCGATAAGGCGTCGACGCGATAGCAACGCATCGACCCGCTGCAATCGCTGACGGGCAATCGCAGCCAATGGACCGCAAACGTGTTGACCATCCGGCTGAGCACTTTGCGGCGCACCGGCCAGCCGACGATCGAACCGCCACGGATGTATCGCGACCCCACGACGACATCAGGCCGGTCGTCTTGCAAAGCCCGCTGCAACAACCGCGGCAATTCCGCCGGATCATGGCTCAGGTCCGCATCCAGATTCAGAAAGAAATCGTAGCCCTGATCGACCGCTGTCTGCACCGCGCGCCGGATCGCCCCCCCGAGTCCCCGCTGGTCATGACGCACGATGACTTCGGCGCGGCCGTTTTTTGCCGACCAGTCTTGGGCCAATTCCGCCGTCCCATCGGGCGACCCGTCGTCGACGACCAACAAATCCGCGTCGGGCATCGATTCGCGCAGCCCACGCAACATCGCGACGACATTGCCGGCTTCGTTGTAGGTGCAAATCGCAATCAGCACTCGCCCCGGCGGCGGCGTGGGTGCCGGTGAATCAGAACTGGGCAAAGCAAACGTCTTTCACGTGCAACGGCGGGTCGCGTCTAAGCCGCCCGAGGTCGATCGCACAGTGGGACCGGCGTCACCCAGGCGGGAAATTCCGTACCCGCTTGAGCATAGCCCACGACGATTTCGCCATGAATGCCGCCTTGACGACCGATCATCAACGGTCGCTCAATGGACCAGTCGACGGTCGATTCGGATGACGCTGACGGATCGCGTCGCAGCATCGTCATCCAACGATCCCGCCACCCCGTGGAAACCGGCAACAGGGCGTCGATACGCAATCGCGTCGTCCGGCTCGGTCCGCCATCGCGATCCAGGCCGTCGGCACAGCGTGCGACTTGTTCGGCCAACGCCGCAAAGAACGCGCGTCGCAGGCGAACCGAATCGGGAACGACCAGCGTGGGCGTCGATTCCGTTTCCCGCACGACGCACAACAGATGCTCAGCCAGCGGGGCCAAGTCCATCAGCCGTTTCCTCGCATCTTGGCCAGCATCGCCTGGAAGTCGACCGCAACGGGTTCGTCTTTCTTCGTTTCCGCAGCCAGAGTGACCGGTGCCGCCGCGGTCGGAACCTCCGTGGGAACGTCTTCTTCGACGACCAAGATGTCGCTGTCATCACGGCTGGTCACGTTGCCCGCTTCGTCTTCGTCGAACCAAGCGACAGGCGACTCGGCTCCGGTCGCCGCGGGTTCATGCAGCGACAGCGGGGCGACCTGGTCGTTGCCAGAGTCCACCAAGTCGTCTTCGCACAACACGACCTCCGGTGCATTGATTCGCAATCCGGCATCCATGCTTTGGACGTCGATCGTTTCTTCGACCATGTCATCGTCCTGGCGATCGGCGGCCGCCTGGGCCTCGTCCGCTATTTCGCTGACTTCCATTTGCAGGGACGATTCCAAATCATCCGACGTGGCGGCGGCTTCGGCCGATTCCGCATCGCGACGGGCCACACCGACGGCCAATTCTTCTTCCTCTTCAAAGTCGCCGAACAATTCGGATTGCTCGGGCGTGGGGTCGGCCGCGACCGGTTCGGACATCATCGGTTGGATGTCCGTTGATTCATCGTCTTGGCCGACCTCCGCATCGCCGGACAGATCGATATCACACGATCCGACCACGTTCACAACGCCGCCGTTGGTGCTGAAGACTTCGTCGCCGTAGGGATCCTGCACAACGACGTTGCCGGAAACGATCGACGATGTGTTAACAATGTCACAGCTGGATTCACAAGCGGTGTCACAGTCCGAACCACAGTTGGCTTCGGCCGGCAGATCGTCCTTGGTGCCGGATTCGATCGGTTCCGGATCTAGATCTAATTCAAGCTCCAGTTCCAACGACGATTCGGCGTCGGTGACATCGGATTCGTTGCGGCACGGCTGGCTGCGGCAAACGCCGTCGCCACATTCCGGGGCACCGCAGGGCGAAGCGGCTTCCGCTTGCGGTTGAACGTTGGGCGTTTCGATCATCCCGTCGTGGGCGCCCAGATCGCTAAGAGCGCCGAATTCGACATTGCTGGAAACCGTTTGATCGGCGCGGTCGCCGGCCGACATCGATGGTTCTTCCATGATCGGGCTGGGCAATTGCTGCAGCGTGGCCCAGGCGTGATCGATGATACGATCGGAGATCAGGGTTTCGCCCAGACTTTCGGCGCAATCGATCGCCTGGGTCATCAACTGGTTGACCAGCCGCGGAATCCCCGCACCGGCGTGATGCACCGCCGCAATCGCCTCCGGTGTAACGGTCTGTTCCGGCTGGCCGCCACAGCTGCGGATCGCTTGTTCGATGTATTCGCGAGTTTCCTCGCCGTTGAACGGATGCAGATAGCACCGGGTGGCAACACGCTGGGACAGTGCGTCCAACGACGGAGTCGCCAAGGTTTCATCCAGGCGAGGCCCGCCCGATAGCACGGCACAAACACGCGGTTGGCCGGCAACCATGATGTTGGTCGCCATGCGAATGGATTCCAAGACGTCGGTGCACAACGATTGGGCTTCGTCGATCAGCAACAGCAACCCGTGTCCGACGGCGGCGTTCTGCTTGACGTGGTCGACCAATGCCAAGTGCAAATCGCCGGCGTGCAGCGAATTCAGGTCGACGCCAAGAGCGTGCAACACGTGACGGAAAAAGGCTTCGGGACTTTGCAGCCCGGCGTCACCCAACTGGACCACCGTCCGCGATCCGAAAAAGTGCTTGGCGACCAATTGGATCAACAGCGATTTGCCCGTTCCGGGCGGCCCGATCACCAACGACAGGGCTTCGCGGGCATCAATGCTGCGGACGACGCGGTTCAGCGAATCGCGGAGCGTCCCGACGGGAATGTATCGATCCACGCTGGGGAATGCCGGGAAAGGCGGCACGCGAAACATCGGATTTCGATTCGCTTCGGGAGATCGCATCGTTATGTCAACCAATCAAAATGTAGTGGAGGATGTTGACGTGATCGGCGGCCATTGGCGTCGGATCGATCGGGTGTCCCGTCGCCGCCCATCAGCCGTCCACAGACGGTTATCGATTCATTTCGGATCGTTTCACCGACGAACTGAAATGCAAGTCACGTCAAGTTTGACGATTCGCCAGGATTTTTCGCTTGGCGCGATTTCGCGGCTGCCGTGGTCGGACGATTCGGCGTACAAGCGTCCAGGCGGCGAACGAATCCGGGCAGATCCGAACGTCATCAACCCCGAAACGCTCAGGCCCCGGTCACGTTCCAAACGCTCAGCAGTGCGGCGCAAGCGACGCTGATCACCAGCAGACGTCGAACGTGAAACTGGGCACCCTGCCGGATTTCGATCCAGTCTTTGGGCAGCGCGATGGGTAACTGATGCGAAAGTTTGGCATCGTCGGTCAAGACCGCATCAACGCTGGAAACGGACGCGGCGGTTTCATGCCCCGAATGACCGACCGAGTCATCGGCCGATGGGGGCCGTTTGATCGCCGTCAATCGCCAACCGGGGCAGCAGCGGCACCAAAGCGCGTGAGCGGCGCCCGACGCAATTGCCAGCATCAGTGACACGGGCAAACACCAAGGCGTGATCGGACCGGGCACAGTGCCCAGCAATTGCACCGGAGATTCGCCCAGTTCCCGGCGAAGTTTTTGAACGCGTTGATCAATGTCGGCCAAGACGACACGGTTGTGGTCGGCTAGGCGTTTCCAGTCCACGCTTCGGGCCGTGTCCGCGTCGTCTTTTGCCAGAATTTCGGCCGGCGATGTCGTTTCGTAGCTGACCGGAACCACGGCGTCGTCCGCGTCGTTTTGGGTCGGTTGCGGCTTCACCTGATTCAACTGGTCGTAATGGCTGGCCGTTTCCATCAACCAACGATGCCAAGCAATCTTGGCCACCGGTTCGGTGACATCGCGGTTCTCGATGCGGCGGCGCAGGAAATTCAGTTCGCCGGCACTCAAGTTTCGGGCAAACCGCTGGACCGAACCATCGGCTCTGCGCAGTTGGATCAACTGCATCGCTTCGCCACGCGGCCACCAGCACCACGCCAACAACGCTACGCTGCAGCCGACGACCAAGGTTCCCACGGTGTGTGACCGAGCTTTGATCGTGAAACGCTTCATCTCACCGGCACCACGCCTGGTCATTCCTGATGATCCCTTCCGCAAGACAGTTCCCCTTGGTGGGTCCGAGCCCAGAAAGGTGGGCCGGATCCGAATCGGCGGCATCACGGCTGAACGGTAGCACCGCCTTGCCGAATGCTCCAACCCCAGATCATCATCGGCGTTGGCGACTGGTTTCGGTGAGTGGATCTTTGCGGGTCGAGAGGGCAAGTGCGATGTTTCAAGTCAAGATTTGCGGAGTTCGATTGAAGAGCGACGTTGCGGCGGTCGGAGCGGCCGGCGGCGATGCGGTGGGCCTGAACTTCTTCCCCCCCAGCGTGCGATTCGTCGACCCGATGTCCACCGACGCGTCGCAATTGGCCGATGCGGCGCGAGGCCACGCGTTGCGAACCGTCGGAGTGTTCGTGAATGAACCGGTCGCACGGATCCGCCAGATCAGCGAATGGTTGAACTTGGACGCGGTCCAGTTGCACGGCGACGAATCGATCGACCAGGCGATCGAATTGCAGGGCGACGGCTTGACCGTGATCCGAGCCATCAAGTTGCCGGTGGCCGACTTGACGACCGACCTGATCGACGCGGCGACGGGGCCGGCCGCCGCCGCGGGACTGCACTTGTTGTTGGACGCCGACGCGGGGCGCATGCACGGAGGCTCGGGAAAAACGCTTCACTGGCCGGCGATCCATCAATGGTCAGCCGAGAATCCGGAGGCTCGCTGGACCCTGGCCGGCGGACTGGATGACGACAACGTCCGCCAAGCGGTCGAAGTGTCTGGCGCGACCAGCGTGGACGTCGCCAGCGGCGTCGAACGCCCGCGCGGCGTGAAGAATGACGATCGAATCCGGCGTTTTGTTTCCGAATTCCAGGCGGCCAAAGCCGGCTGACCGCCGCTGGGCCGCCGGACTGACCGCATATCCCGACCTCCGGGGAGGACTTCGGGCCAAGTATCCGTTCGACAGCACTGTCCAAAATCGTTTCGACACTTAGACTGTGTGGCAGTTGGGCGCAGCTTGCGGTTGGGTCCAGTGAAATTGTTGTCGCAACCGCGTTCGGCGGATTGTGGACCAGCGGGAGTCCCCGTGATCGGTCCATAACCCCTCTGACGCGGTCGCCCGTAGTTCGGCCGGCGGTATCGGCTGATGACTTTTCGTTGATGAAATTCGGGAGAATCCCACGTGTCGCAAGTTCAATCCGAACGCTTGCCTTACAAGGTCAAAGACATCTCGCTGGCCGATTACGGCCGCCAAGAAATCAAGTTGGCCGAAAACGAAATGCCGGGCCTGATGGCTCTGCGTGCGAAGTACGGTGAAAGCAAGCCGCTGAAGGGCGCTCGCATCGCCGGCTGCCTTCACATGACGATCCAAACCGCCGTCTTGATCGAAACCTTGGTCGAACTGGGTGCGGAAGTCACCTGGTCCAGCTGCAACATCTTCAGCACCCAAGACCAAGCCGCCGCGGCGATCGCCAAGGCCGGCATTCCGGTTTACGCCTGGAAGGGCATGACCGACGAAGAATTCGACTGGTGCATCGAGCAAACGTTGCACTTCCCGTCCGGCGAACCGTTGAACATGATCCTGGACGACGGCGGCGACTTGACCGCCATGGTTCACGACAAGTACCCGGAACTGCTGACCAACATCCGCGGCATCAGCGAAGAAACCACCGCCGGTATCCACCGCTTGATGGCGTTGCACAAATCCGGTCGCCTGCGTGTGCCGGGCATCAACGTCAACGATTCGGCCACCAAGTCGAAGTTTGACAACTTGTACGGATGCCGCGAATCACTGGCCGACGGTGTCAAGCGTGCGACCGACGTCATGCTGGCCGGCAAGGTCGCCGTGGTCTGTGGCTATGGCGATGTCGGCAAGGGCTGTGCCCACAGCCTGCAACGTTACGGCTGTCGCGTCATCGTGACCGAGATCGACCCGATCAACGCGCTGCAAGCCGCGATGGAAGGTTTTGAAGTCACCACGATGGACGAAGCCTGCAAAGAAGGCCGTCTGTTCGTTACCACGACGGGCAACAAAGACATCATCTTGGGCAAGCACATGGAACAGATGCCCAACGACGCGATCGTCTGCAACATCGGTCACTTCGATACCGAAATCGACGTCGCTTGGTTGGAAGGCCAGGTCGCCGACGGCAAGGTCAGCAAGGAAGAAATCAAGCCGGCCGACATCGGTGCGGTCGATCGCTATACCTTCGCCGATGGCCATAGCGTGATCGTGCTGGCCAAGGGACGCCTGGTCAACTTGGGCTGTGCGACCGGTCACCCCAGCTTTGTGATGAGCACCTCGTTCACCAACCAAGTGTTGGCACAAATCGAACTGTTCAACAACGGCGACCAGTACGAAATCGGCGTCACCATGCTGCCGAAGAAGCTGGACGAAGAAGTCGCTCGACTGCACCTGGGTGCCCTGGGCGTCAAGCTGACTCAGCTGACCGAAGACCAAGCGGAATACTTGGGCGTGCCGGTCGAAGGCCCCTACAAGCCTGATCACTACCGCTACTAATCAGCCCTGATCGGCCAGGTCACTAAAAACGTTCCTGGCCGACCATCGAATACACGCCAACGCTCGGCCCCTACGGCCGAGCGTTTTTTTTGCGCCGCATGGCGATGTGGTCGATGGCGTCTTCCAAATAGACATCGCCGAAGGGGACGTAGCCGAAGGCGGCGTAAAAATCCTTCAGGTACAACTGCGCACTGATCCGGGATGACGGGCTGTCGGGAGACAGCGTTTCGATCGTCTGCACACAACGCCGGACCAACGCCTTGCCCAGGCCGATGCCGCGATAGTCGGTGGTGGTCAAAACACGACCGAATGACGGTTCGTCGTAACGCGTCCCGGCCGCCAACACCCGTGCGTACGCGGCAACGCGATCACCGTCGACGCACAGCACATGCTGGGCTTCAAAATCCAGGTCATCCAAGTCTTGGCAGATAACGTGTTGCTCGATGGTGAAGACTTCCTGGCGAGCTTGCAGCAGCCGATACAGCCAACGACGCGGCAAATCATCAAACGAACAAACCATCCAACGAAGCGAAGAGTTACCGTTTGACGAATCAGTCGGATCGGACGGCACCATCATCACTCCTTCGCGGTGTCACTGGCGGGGTCACCGGTGGGCGGCGTCGCCGGCTGCACCCCGCCGGCTTTCCACGCGATCGATGCCACCGCCAACCACATCAATGCCGCGCCGAGGGGTGCCAAAAAGACGCCGGCACCGGGATCACCGTCGTAAATGAAAATCCCGCCCAGTGCGAAGCCGCCGGGCAGCAACACCGATGCGGCCATCAAACCACGAGACGCCAAAAAGTTTCCCGTCCCCCACAGCATCGGCGTGATCGCCACACTGGCCGCAAATGCGATATGCACCAACGACAACAAAGTTCCGTGGGCGTGTGCAAGCGTCCACATCAATCGCCGCACTTCGTAGGTTTCATCCAGGTACCAGCCGACTTTCAGCCCGTGCATCGTTTCCAGCAGAATGCCGGCGGTCACAAAAAGCAACAACGACATCCATCCGAACCGAAGGTGTCGACGAACCAAGGCGGAACTGTGACCGGAAGGGGCTGGTGAAAGGCTGGACACGTGATGCGGCTCGGGTCAGTGACGTCGGGGATGACAGGTTGGCAAAGGCAGGGGCGTGTTAACGTCGATCGCCGCCACGCGATCGTCGCCGGACAGGGGATTCCGACGCCGGGTCATTCCAATAGTTGCATCGGAGTATCGTCCCGCTGCTGCAACAGTTCATCGAAGGCCTGGCGGTCGAACGCCCCGTCTTGTTTCCATAGCACCGCCGACGGTGTGTCGGTATCGACGGCGACTTCCGATTCACGATCCGTCATGGCTTCCCAGCGGCGCAGTGCTGCCTTCGCCGATTCGTTGATCGAGTCGGCGTCGGACATGAACTCGAACTGAAAGTCTTCGAAGCCGGGCACCGTTTTCAGTGAGCGGTACGCGCTGAATCGGACCACATCATAAGGGTCGCGTAAAAGCTGAGTCAGGAACGGGACCGTCCATCGTTTCCCAGACGCCGCTTGGGCCTGGTCCCATCCCAAAGTCCACGCCGCGATCGCTCGTGCACCGGCGTTACCACGAACGGCCATGTCCGCCATCAGGGACAGATCCTTTTGCTGCGGATCCATGTCGGGAACCGCATAGCCGTACCAGTCGCGCAGGTGCTCGGCCGTCCAAGCCAACGACTTGTCCATGTGACACTGATTGCACGCGTTGGGACGTCCGGTTTCCAAGGTCGTCTGGACCGACGGCGTGTCGATCATGTGGCTGCGGATCGCTTTCATCAGCCCCGTCACCGTATAGCTCATGTGACAGTTCATGCATTGGCTGCCGGCCGAGCCCGGGGCGTGTTTGGTGTGGGCTGCGATGACTTTTTCGCTACGCATGTCGTCGTGACACTGCAGACACGCCTGGTCCGAATGCATGTCGATCGCCAACTGGTCGTTGGCCCACTGCTTGGGGTCGCGTGGATCGTCATGTTCGCGATGCATTTGATGGCAAGACAAACACGACATTTCACCGTTTTGAAAACACGGTGCTTGAGACATCCCCGTCAGCTCGCGACCGGAAACGCGAACCATCCCGTCGGACCAGAACCAGTTGTCCAGCTGCATGTCGGGTTTTGTCAGCCGTTTCTTGAATTTTTCCGCCAATTTTGGTGTCGAACACTGCACTAGGTCTTCCATGCCGCTTTCGAACAGGTCGTCGCCTGGCCGAAATTCAAAGCCGTCTTTGACGTACTGGGTGAATTGTTCAAAGTCTTTGAACATCCGAATGCTGTGACAGCTGCCACAGATCGATGACGCGCGCATGTGATCCAGCTTTGCCGGATTGATGATCGTGTCGTCGGATCCACGCAAATGATTGGCGTATCGATTCAGCGGATTTTTGTTCGCATCCACGTGGTCACCGCCGGGTCCGTGACAGGCTTCGCACGAAATCCCCAGCTCCATCACGGTCGGATCAATGGCACTGAATCCCTGGCGTTCGTGATCGATCTGCGATGCATGCAATCGGCCACCGGTCGCATGACATTTGATACAGGTCTCGTGCCAAGCCCCCGGCGTGGTCAGTGGGAACGGGTATTCATCGGGCGGTTGCAGGAAGCTGGCCTGTCGCGGAATCCACTGGCCTGTCGTCGCCAAGTAGGAATAGGGGGCCGGCAACAATTGCGGCACGTCGTCCTGAGCCTTCAGCCAATACTGCTGCTCGTGATGCATCCCGGTTGCCAGCACCACCGGAAAAGATTCGCGAATCGGGCTGGCACCCTGCCCCGCCGCAAAGGGTGCGATGTTCAGATCCATCATGAACGTGTCGCCGTCCCGATAAACCTTCACCTGCGCATTGGCCGGTCCCAGTGTTCGACCATCGAAGGGTGCGATGACATTTTCCGGGGTGGCATCCTGGGTCATGGTTCGGTGCCAGGAATCGTGCCAAGACTGGTGTTGGCCCGGATGGCAACTGCGGCAGGTATCCGATCCGACATAGCGATCATGTGGACGCACCTCCGGCCACTTGGCTTTGGCCGACCGAACGGTGATCGGATCACGATGGCTGGCGGCCGCCGCGGCAACAACACCGACCAATCCGATCCAGCCAAAGATCGCCAACCAAGACCGCCCACGACGAACCGGCCTGCCGTCCGGCGACGAATCCGCCGCCAGAGAGAGAAAGACCACCAAGCCCGCGGCGACCAACAGCATCGCCACCAGTCCCGATTCGATCCAGGTGAATGCCAGCACGCCAGCTGCCTCCTGCGGCAATGTTCTCGAAGGGATGAGAAAGAGAGGGGGGGGAGGAAAAGGCTGGGGAGCGATGCCGGGGCACCGAGATCTGCGGGTGCTCGCAACAAACTTTCCCCAATCGCCAGAGCATCCTTTGCACCGGACCGGTCGGGTGCCGGGTGCCCAGCCGAGGCGATCTAATTTACCATCCCGGCGCACAGGGTGGCCGAAGCCTTCAAAACGCTCCCCACTGGTGCAAAACCACAGCCGGCCACACCCCGTCAACGCCCGAACCACGGGCATCCCAGCGGGTTCCCACACCGGCCCAATCCATCGACAGCCCGTCTCAGCCCCGAACTGATCCAACAAGATGCCTCAGATCACTCCTTTTCAAGCCGTCCGTTACAACTTGGACCACGTCGGGTCGATCAGCGACGTCATCGCCCCGCCCTATGACGTCATCGATCCCGAGCTGCAGGACCAGCTTTACAAGCGACACCCCGCCAACGTCATCCGAATCATCCTGAACCGACCCGAACCGGGCGACGGCGGTGATGAAAAGTACCAGCGTGCCGCCGACTTCGTTCAACAGTGGTTGTCCGAAGGCGTCCTGAAGCAAGACGATCAACCGGCCTATTACGTCTATCACCAGCAATTCGAACACGACGGGCAAACCATCAACCGCCGCGGGTTCATGGGACGCGTCCGGATCCAACGGTTCGGCGAAGGCAACATCTATCCGCACGAAGAAACGCACCCCAAGGCGAAAGTCGACCGGCTGAAGCTGACCAAGGCCACCGGCCAAAACAATAGCCAGATCTTTGGCCTGTACCCCGATCCGTCCAACGAGATCATCGAAACGCTGGACGCCGCTTGCCAAGGCGTCACGCCGTTGGAAGCGGTCGATCACTTGGGCGTCAAGCACATCCTGTGGCCGGTGACCGACGAAGCAGCGTGTGAGAAAGTCAGCCAATTGATGGCCGATCGACCGATGTTTGTCGCCGACGGCCATCACCGCTACGAAACGGCTTGCAACTACAAAGATCACGTGATCGAAACCGAGGGCTCGATCGACGACGCCCATCCGGCCAATTTCGTGATGACGATGCTGGTCGGAATGAGCGATCCGGGCATGATCGTGCTGCCGACGCACCGATTGCTGCGTGGCACGCCGAAGTTCACCAGCGACCAGATCGTTGAAAAGCTGGGCGACGCTTTCGAATGCGAGAAGCTGTCGGGCGGCTTGGATGCGGCCGGCGAAGCGTGGGGCCGCATGGAAAAGGCTGACGACCAGGGGCTGGTGGCCGTCTACGCCGCCGAAGACGACGTTTGGGTGCTGGCCAAAGCCACCGATGCCGCCGCAGGCTTGATGAAAGAGATCGCTGGGCAACAAAGCGATGACTGGCGGGGACTGGGCGTCAGCATCCTGCACCGACTGGTGATCGACCGATTGCTGGGCTGCGAAGGCCATCCCAAGCCGACCTATGTGCACGAAGTCAGCGAAGTGATCGACGGATTCCGTGGCCAGGGCAGCCAAGCCGAATCGGACGGCGACGAGCCCTACACTCTGGCGGCCTTGGTCATGCCGGCCAAACTGTCGGACGTCGAAGCGATTTCGTTGCACAAGGAAAGAATGCCGGCCAAGAGCACGTACTTCTACCCGAAGCTGCTGAGCGGTCTGACGTTCAATCGCCTGAAGTAAACGCCACAAGCATCGGCCCCAAGCCGGCGCCGGGCAGATCGTCCCCGCGACATACGCCCCGCCACTTTTGCGTTCTCTGCCCCGCCCCGACACGGATCTCGCGTCCGATCGGGCCGGGGCTTTTTCGTTTTCGGTCGAATGCCGGTAAACGTTCCACGCGAAACAGGCAGACCAGGCAACCTGGGCGGAACAAGTTTCCTATGAAACCAATCTTGCCCTCTTCACGCCTTTCTTCGTACCTTCCCACCGTCGTCGGAACGCTTTCGCAGCCGAAAATGCGAGCCTCACCGACGCTAGGAACAAGGATGATCGGGTCGTGGGTAGGATCCTGTGCGTGGTAAATCAGAAAGGCGGCGTGGGTAAGACCACCACGGCCGTCAACCTTTCAGCGGCTTTGGCCATGTCCGGCCAAACGACGCTGTTGCTGGATATGGATCCACAGTGCAACGCGACGAGCGCGATCGGCTTGGCCCCCTGTGACGGGCACGCCTTGGTTCGCGAAGAATCGATCATCGACGGCATCCAGACATCATCCATCGATAACCTCAGCGTCATCCCCGGCAGCCGGACGTTCCAAGACGTCGACCGGCTGGCCAATTCCGACGCCAACGAAACCCAAATGGTCCGCCGACACTTGGACACCCTGGCCGAAACTCACCAGTTCGTCCTTTTGGACTGTCCGCCCAGTGTCGGTGCACTGACCCAGTCGGCGCTGAACGCCAGCACCGAGGTCCTGATCCCGATCCAATGCGAATACTTCGCCATGGAAGGGCTGACCCAGCTGATCCAAGTCATCAAAAAAGTCATCGTGTCGACCGACGGCAGACTGACCTTTGGCGGAATCCTACTGACCATGTACGATCCGCATCTTGAACTGACCCACGAAGTCGACGCCGAAGTCCGAGAATTCTTCGGCGACATTGTGTTTGATTCGGTCGTGCCGCGGGACGTCGCCTTGTGCGAAGCCCCCAGCCACGGCCAGACCGTTTTTCAATACGCCCCGCGTTCGCGCGGCGCGTTCGCGTATACCCAGCTGTGCATGGAGGTGCTTCAGCATGACTAGTGCAACGACCGCCAAGGATCGTCGTTTGGGCAAGGGATTGGCCGCCTTGCTCGGTACCCCCGTTGATGCCGACGGCAACCCGATTCCCGAGTCCTTCGATGACAACGGCGAAAACCGATCGTCGATCCCGTCGCTGGAATTGAATGTCGACGAAATCGAGGCGAACCCGTTCCAGCCGCGACGTGAATTCAATCCAGAAGAAATCGCGTCGCTGGCCGAAAGCCTGAAGAACCACCAGCAATTGCAACCGGTGCTGGTTCGGATCGTCGATGGGCGGTACCAGCTGATCAGCGGCGAGCGTCGCCTTCGCGCGACCATCCATGCCGGCCTGAAGACCATCCGCGCCGAAGTCCGCGAGGCCGATGATCGCTTGGTGGCCGAACTGGCCATCATCGAGAACCTGCAACGCAAGGACCTGAACCCGGTCGAAAAGGCGTTGTCATTCAAACGGTACATCGAAGAGCACAAGTGCAAGCAAGACGACTTGGCTCGCCGCTTGTCGATCGACCGCAGCACGATCGCCAACCTGATGCGATTGCTGGAATTGCCCCAAGCGATCCTGGACCAGTTGACCGCAAAGCAGATCACCGCCGGTCACGCCCGTGCCCTGCTGCCGATCGGTGACGAAGAAATTCAGATCCGGATGGCCAACAAGATCATCGAAGAGAAATGGTCCGTCCGTGCGACCGAGAATAACGTCGCCCAGATGCTGCAGGCCGAAGAGGACGAAGAGACCGGGAAGAAGGTCGTCAACGCCACCCGGCAAAAACGCCGCACCGTTTCCCCGCAAGTCGAAGCGATGCAGAACGAATTGCGTATGGTCTTTGGCACCAAAGTCGAAATCAAATCGTCCGCCCGGAATCGTGGCAAGATCACGATCCATTTCAGCGACAGTGACGAATTCGAGCGTCTGCGGGCCATGCTGGCCGCCTCCGCCGCGGACAATCGACCGCAACTGAAATTGGCCGGCTGATCGCCATCGGCCATCACCTGATTCAATCGCGACGCCACGGGTTCTGCCCCGTGGCTTTTTTTGTGCGCTGATCGGCAAGATGCCTGGCTTTCCCAGACTGCCATACCGGCCACACCATGGATTTGACGGGCGACTGTTTCCCACACCGGTTTCACACGACGTGGGCAACCCTTTGGCGGATCGTGCAAGGAGTCATTCAAGAAGTCTTACAAGGAGCCGGGTAAGGATTATGGCGGTGCGCCGCGTCCCCTATCGCAGACGACCGTGGGGCTTACGATTCAGCGTCCCGCCCTGCCCCGTTGCTGTCGCAAAGAGTCCCGCCTGGATGTCCAGCATTGCCACCGTATTTGTATTGTCCGCCGCTCTGCTGTACACCGTCGCCGTGTTGTGCCTGAAGCGAGCAACCGACTGGCGACCGGGGCCTTGGAGAGTCACGTTTCTTTGCAACTGGGCGACGACGATCTTGTTTGCCCCGCTTTGGTTGTGGGGCGACACGCCGGTGGATTGGTCGCTTTGGTGGCAGCCCATCCTGATTGCGACGCTGTTTGTCGGTGGCCAAGCGTTGGTTGTCGTCGCTTTGAACTTGGGCGACGTCAGCATCGCGACGCCGCTGATGGGGTTGAAGATCTTGATCGTGACCGCCATCACGTTGGCGGTATCCTGGCTTGGATACGGCGACGGAAAGATCCCCAGCGACGCATGGAAACTGGTCACCGCCGCGGTCTTGTCGACAGTCGCAGTGGCGCTGCTGGGTGCCAGCGGCGCCGGCGGTCAACATCGACGATTGTTTCTGACGGCGGCCGCCTCGATCGGAGCCGCAATCTGCTACGCGATCTTTGATTGCTTGCTTCAGTATTGGGGACCGGTCTGGAGCACAACTCGGCTGATGCCGCTGGTCATGGGCTGGGCGGGCGTCCTGTCCTTCGGACTGGTCCCGTTCTTTGCGGCGCCGCTGCGTCGACTGGAACCGGCTGCCCTGCCCTGGATCGCTTGCGGCGCCTTCCTGATGGCTCTGCAAGCGGTTTTTCTGACTTGCACGATCAGCACCTGGGGACACGCGGCCGAAGCCAATGTGCTTTACAGCTCACGCGGACTCTGGGCCGTGGTCCTGATCTGGATGGTCGGGCATTGGTTCAGCAAGTCGGAACAAGCGGCCGGCGGCAAAGTGATGACCCAACGTCTGATCGCCGCCGGTTTGCTCAGCATCGCCATTGTGCTGGTGGTTTGATCCGAACCCTTCGTCGCCTTTCGCTCCCGCGAAAGTAGCGTCCGATCATCCAGCCTGGCACCCAACAGCGCCCAACGATCGCGTCGCATCGGAGCTCACTGGACGCTCACTGGAAGCTCGTTTGGTCCGCCGCTTCGTGGGCATCCCCAGCCTCACAGCCTGCCCTTCCATTTCCCACCAGCGCGTAAAAAAAGCCGGGGGCTGAATGCAGTCCCCGGCTTATCCGTTCTTTCAAAAACGTTGAACGTTTGATCAGGCGGCCGCTTTGGCTTCGCCACGGTTGACCAACCACAGCAGAATTGGGCTGGCGACGAAGATACTGCTGTACGTCCCGACCAGGACCCCGATCACCAAGCAGAAAGCGAAGGCGTGAATGCCGGCACCGCCGAAGGCGTACAACAACACGACCACGATCAACGTCGTGATCGACGTCAGCAACGTTCGGCTGAGCGTTTGATTGATGCTGCTGTTGATCATTTCACCGGTCAACCGAGGACTCTTGCCCTTCGTTTCACGGATCCGGTCAAACACGACGATCGTGTCGTTCAACGAGTAACCGATGATCGTCAGCAACGCGGCGACGACGGTCAGGCTGATCTTGAAAGGATCGATCAACAAGAATCCCAACGCGTCGGCCAACCAGTAGCTAACGGCAATCGCGCCCAGGGTGATCAGCACGTCGTGGATCAACGCACACACCGCGGCGACGCCATAGATCACACGTTGGAACCGGAACCAAATGTAAGCGATGATCGACAACAGACTGGCGAACAACGCCCCCAATGCACGGCTGATCATATCGCCGGCCACGCGTGATCCGACGCTGCTGCTGCTGATCCAAATCGGTTCACTACTCAGATCGCTTTCCAGTTGCGACATCACGGCATCGGCTTTGGTTTGGCCCATCGGCAACTGGACCTTCCACTGATCGAACGTCAGTGCCGAATCCGGTGCCCATTCCGAAGCATTGTCGCCCATGGGGGTCAGCTTGATCTCGCGATCACTGATTTCGACGCCCGCCGCCGAAGCGGATTGAACAATCTTGTCGATCAGCGTCTTTCCGTTGATCGCGGCCCCGGCGTCATCATCACCGACGCCCAACTGGACCACTGCCGTGCTGAACACGATGCCCGGCAACTCGACATCCATCGTTTCATCCGATTCGCCTTCTGCCGAATCGCCGTCGGAGGCTTCATCGCCGTTCGCGTCATCCTCTTGGGCATACGCGGCCGCCAAAGTCGTTCCCGTTTGCGGGTCGAACAGCCCACGGCTGGGGTCCAGACTGCGACGACGTGGCAACCAACTGGCGTCACCAGCCGGCGTGATACTGACTTGGTAGGTGACCAAATCGGCGACGTCGGAATTTTCAAATCCTCGTTCGATCAACGCTTTCAAATCGTCGACTTGGTCGATCGGCGCGTCGACTTTGAAGACGGTCCCGTCCGGGATGCCTTCGATGCTGACACCGTTGACGGTCCCTTGCAGATCATCACCGCTGTCGCTGACCAAAACACCATCGACGATGGCACGAACCTGGTCCGTATCGACCGGGCGATCGACACGAAACTGGACCGACGATCCCCCGGCAAAGTCAATGTCAAAGATGCTGCTGCCACGCATCACCAAGCTGGCGATTCCCAAGGTGACAAGCAGCCCGGAAACCACCATGGCCACTTTGCCTTTGCCCATGAAATCGAACTGACCACCGCCGGCCAGAGACGACCGAATGCCGTTGACAAAGTCCAACATGCCCAGCGAAAGGAAGCCCTTCTTTTCGGCGATGTCAAAGATTGTTCGCGAAACATAGATCGCGGTGAACATCGAGAACAGAATCCCCAAGATCAACGTCACCGCGAAGCCGCGGATCTGGTCGGTGCCGATCGCGTACAACACGATGGCCGTGATCAAAGTGGTCAGGTTGGCGTCGATGATCGTCGTCGTTGCACGCCCGAAACCGTTACGAATCGCCATCCGAGGCTTCGCACCCTTTTTCAGTTCTTCGCGGATACGTTCGAAAATCAGAACGTTCGCGTCGACCGACATCCCGACGGTCAACACCAGACCGGCCAAGCCCGGCAACGTTAGCGGTTGGTTGATCAACACCATCGTCGCCAGAATCATCGCCAGGTTCAGCAACAAGGCGATACAGGCGACGACGCCGGAAAACATGTAGTAAACCAGGATGAAGACCAGCACCAAAATCAATGAAACGCCGATGGCCCAGACACCCTTTTCGATTGTGTCTTTACCAAGCGTTGCATCGATCTGGTTTTCTGCGATCGGCTGGGGCGTCAAAGCCGCCGGCAATTGACCGGCTTCCAAAACCGCGACCAAGCGATCGACTTCTTCGCGGGTGAAGTTACCCGTGATCCGACCTTGTTTTGAAATGGGTTCGTTGATCGTCGGAGCGGACAACAGGACGTCATCCAGCACGATCCCCAACTGGCGCTGACGAGTTCCCACGGGTGCGTTGTTGGTCGTCAGTGCACGGAAGCGTCCCGAACCCTGGTCGGTCAAGTTGAACGCGACGGCGGGACCGCCTCGTTCGTCAACCGTTCCCGATGCGAACGACAGGTCTTCGCCTTTAACGTCCAACAGCGGATCGATGACCATCAAGATCTCCAGACCGCTCATCCCTTGATCGGCGACCCAGCGAGCCAGCGTTCCGGGTTCATCGCTGAACAAGGCCTGTGCCGGCGGATTGACCAGATTGCCGGTGTCCGGGTTTCGCAACGTCGCGTTGCCCACGCCCAGCCGGAACGGACGGACGCCGTCGACTTCGTTCGCTTCACGGCCCACGGCGACCCAGCGTCCGTACAACAGTCCGTCGGTCGAACCGACGATTTCGCGCAACGGGTAATCCGATTCCGCGTTGGTGCGTGCCAAATCGATGATGGCTTGGTGGTCGGCTTGATTGGCGACGATCGCGAACCGCAAAATCCCGGCTTCTTCGATCAGTTGCTTGATCCGGTCGACTTCACGCTGGTCGACTTCGGGCACGATGATTTCGATTTGGTTTTCGCCGTACGGGCGAATCACGATTTCTTGCGTGCCGCTGGGGTTGATCCGCTGGGTCAGCGGTTCGACCAAGCTTTCGGATTGAATCCGCTGGCCCCCATCGGCTTGTTTCTGTTCGTTTTTGGACGGGTCGATTTCATAGACCAGGATCGTTCCACCACGAAGGTCGACGCCCAGGCCGGGCAGCTTGTTCAACAAGACCACGGCACTGGCGGTGACCGCCAACAGGATAAAGCCCAGACGGGTGGCCATCTGTGGCATCCGCATCGCCTTGGCCAAGAATGATCCCACCACGAAAGGCAAGATCAGGACGGCGGCGGCGATCGCGATGGCGATCCACGGGCCGGCGGCACTGGGCTGATCCGCCGCGACATCGCTGGCGTTGACCGAAGCGGACTGGGCCAGAATCATCAGCCCATCGGTGAAGTTGCAGTCCATCGTTAGTTTCTTGAATCCGGTCGAATGGTTGGGGGCCGTGTTGTGACGCCATCATGGCGTCGCCGGCAGTGAGAGAGGTGGTGTGGAAGTTAAAAAAATCGGGACGCGATTCGTTTCCTAAGCCTTTTCCGTGGTCGCGGCCGATTTGCCGTCGGTCTTGGGCTTGTTGGCCGATTCGGTGATGCTGGCGATCGCCGATCGATTGACCTTGATCCTGGTGCCGCCGCCTTCGTCGATCTTCAACGTCACCACGCCGTCATCACCGCCGACGGACACCACCGTCGCGTGAATGCCGCCGATCGTGATCACCCGATCGTTCTTGGACAACGACGCCATCATCTTGGCCTCGTCAGCCTTCTTGCGCCGTTCGGGGGCAATGAAGGTCAAATAGAAAATGACGAACAACGAGATCGGCAGCAGCAACGGATTGGCCAACAAACGCTGGACAAAACCGGGGTCTTCGCCGCCAGCGGCGCCATCAACCGCGGCCCCGTCGGCGGCCGCCCCAGCGGCGTCACCACCGATTTGGGCGAGCATGCCGGCGACCGCATCGAAGCCGTCAATAGCCGATGCCATCATCAACGCCGGTTCGGCGATGATCGTGTCAATAAAAACGTGAACGTGGAAACTGAACAAAAGCGGGCCGCCTTTGCCGTCAGAGGCAATTGGGGACGTCCGTCATGCGGATGCCGTCTAGCCCCGCATTGGGGCGCGTGAAACGAATGCGGCATGATATGGAAGCCCAAAAAAGGTCACAAGCCCAGCCACCTGAACGACTTTACGTGGTTTCGTTTCACGCCCCGCCGATCAACACTCCGGGGACCGACAAAGCGGATCATCCATCGCCGCATTTTGCTCCGACCCCCGATCCCGCGCCGGACTCGCTAGCATCCAGCACCACCAACGCTTACGCTCGCTCGTTCAGAATCGACTCCGATCCTCCAACGCCATCCCCAACCCGTTCTCTTGCCCAGACCGCCCGAGCCTCCCTTCCCCACAGTTGATGACCTGTGGCCGATCGCCGCTGGGGAAATCGCCCAAGCGATTCGCCATCGATCCGAACTCGCGGACTGGGCGGCCTACGATTCGCCCGTCAAGGATGACTTGATCCGATCGCTCTGCGAGACGTTCCATGTCAATCATGCTCGACCGGTCAGCAGCGGGTCATTGGCCGTCGAACTGGCGCTGCGAGCCTCCGGTGTCGGACCGGGCGATGGCGTCGTCGTCGCAGCGTTCGACTATCCGGGCAATTTCCGAGCCGTCGAACTGTTGGGGGCTCGCCCCGTGCTGGCCGACATCGATCCGGACCGGGCCAGTATGTCGGCCAGAAGTCTGGAAAAGATCGCCGGATCGGATGTGGCGAAGTCGGTCAAAGCCGTCGTGGTGTCGCATCTGTACGGCCAGCCCGCCGACATCGACAAGATCGCACGACGGTGTCGCCAACACGGATGGACGTTGATCGAAGACGCGTGCCAAGTCCCCGGGATGCGAATCGGCGGACAACCGGCGGGTTGCTTCGGTGACGTCGCAACGCTCAGTTTCGGTGGCTCCAAACCGTTGACGTCCGGTGGTGGTGGCGCGGTGTTGACCGACAACGATGCGATCGCCGCGCGACTGCGGTCATTGGCCGATCGCCCCAGTGACGCCTTTGGGATCTCCACGTTCCAAGCCGCGGTGTTGCTCCCGCAATTGAAATACCTGGCCGACGCAACCGTCGCCCGCGAGGCTCGGGTGGCCGAGCTACTGAAGTCGCTCGGCGGTCGATTGGATCGGTGGCAACCGGTCGCTGGGCTGGTCGGCGGACTGGCCAAGTCGTCCAACGATGACGTGGGATGCCATTACAAGATCGCTTGGCTGGTCGCCGACGAATCGACTCGTGATCGAGTGATTCGGCTGGGCCAGTCCTCCGGCGTGCCGCTGGGCCAGGCGTTTCGATCGATGCACCGATCCAGCCCACGCCGTTGTGATCGTCCGGTGCCGCTGGACCACAGCCGCCAGTTTGGTGATCGGTGCGTCTTGCTGGATCACCGCGCGATCGCCTCGGCAGATTTTGATGCGGATCGGTTGGCGGATCGTATCGCTGGAATTGCCGACGAAGCGGACGGGCTGTAGGAAGCTGACGCTACTTTCGCGGAACAAAAGGCGATGATCGCCGCGTGCGAGGGGCCGAATCAGTCGTCGATCGAATCGTCGAAATCATCGAAGCTGTCGGCGTCATCCAGATCGTCGTCGTCATCGTCGGAAGCCGTGTTCAGCCCGAATTCCGCGCTGATTTCGTCGTCGATTTCGATCTCGTAATCGTCGTCCAGCTCTTCTTCGAAGTCGTCGTCGAAATCGTCATCGAAGTCGTCTTCGTCGATGTCATCGAATTCATCGATGTCGTCGTCTTCGTCCAGCCCGTCGCCGAACCCGCCGTCACCCGAATTGCCGTCCCCGTCCTGGCCGTCATCGTCGTCGAAGTCCTCTTCCCCGTCGTCGTCGTCATCATCATCGTCGTCGTCATCGACCATTGCGGTCGGCGACGCCGTCACGTCCGCAAAGCTGTCGCGGGGGTCGGCCACCGAATCACCGACGCCGGCGGCGACAGCGACGGCGGTGGACTGGGCGATAGCGGTAACGGTGGACGTCGCGTCGATCAGGGACATGCTGGACAGTTGGGGGGTGGAGAAATCGAGGGCAAAAGGCGCCGAGATCAGAATATGGGGATTCTACGTCAACTTCGCCGTTTCGGTCGGTCAGCGAAAAGATGTCGGCATCGCGGCAAATGCCGACCCGTCATCGCCCGACATCCGATCAGATGATCGTGATTGGGGCTTGCGGTGCGGCCGGATCGAATCGCCGCGGAAGTGTTCAAAGGAGCCGGCGACCGGGTCGGGGCAGTGTTCTCGAACGTGACCTGGCCTCCGGCGGCGACATTTTGATAGCTCCGACGCTGGCGACAAGCCGACTGCGAGCCGATTGAGCCATTTTCCTGGCAAACCAGTAGAGAAAACTTGAGTCCGATGTCAGATCAACCCCATTGCAGTGCGACCCAACGTGCCGCGACACGCTCGAGTCACCAAACCCGCGTCGGATCTGCGACCTGCTCTCGCCGAACCTTCGCCCGCCGCCTGACGGGCCTCGCCCTGGTTGCCACCACCGGTATGGCGGCCACCGGATGCGCGTCGCACCAATACGGACACATGCTGGCGTCGGACGACAAAGACATGGTCGGCAGCCACGCCGCGGGTGCCGCCACGTGGAACCCGTTGGTCGATGAATCGGTCGCGAAATTGCTGTCGCGTTGCCCGCCCAGCGTCCAGCCCGCGGGTTTCGTTCCCGGCGAAATGATGGCTCCGGCGATCGACGGTTCGGTCACCCCGGCACTGTCGACCGGTCCGGCAACCGTCTGCTTCATCGGCCTGGAAAATCGGTCCGCCGAAGAACTGGTGGACTTTAAAGAACAGCTTTACGAGCGAATCGATTCGCAAATCAACGGTGCCCAAACGTTCCGCAGCATCAGTCGGCGAATGGTCGACGCCGCCCTGCGAGAAACCCGGATGCGTCCCGATTCGCTGTATCTGCCGGAAAACCGATCGATCTTTGCCGCCGCCCTGGGCCGCCAAGGCACGCCGGTCGACTACTTGCTGTACGGCACGATCACCACAGGGACGACCGATCGCAACAAAAGCACCCAGCGTGATTACCTGTTGACCCTGGAAATGGTCAACCTTCACAGCGGCGACTATTTGAAGGAGTCGGCGAAGATCCGCAAGGGTTACCACAAGACGCGTGCCGGCAAGTGGTGGAATTTCGGTCTGTTCGACCAAGCCGACGGCTGAGTCGCCCTTTGCCGATGTCGTCCGACCTGTCATCCGCCCCCGCGTTTCGAAACGCCCGCCCTGCCCCGGTGTGGACGGCCGTCGTGCTGGCAATGGCGGTGTGCAGTGTTGGTTGCGCGGTGCACCGCCCCGACATGGCGACGGCGCGATCCGCCTTTGCCGCGGGTGACCTCGGCGCGGCCGATGCGACGCTGCGTGAAATCGCCGACAGCCGATCCAAAGAAAGCGACGCTGCGGCGCTGGACTTGGCGATCGTCGAATTGGCGTCGGGCGATTCATTGGCCGCCGAACAACGCTTGCGAAAACTGCGTGACCAGTTCGACAGCCGACCGCTGCTGACACCGCTGGCCGATACCGCATCGATGGTCACCGACGACCGGACACGGATCTATCGCAGCAGCGGTTACGAGCAAGTGATGATCCGCAGCATGCTGGCGCTGTGTTCGCTATCACGCGACGCCGCCGACGCGGAAGCGTACACGCTGCAGGCCCAGATGAAGCAACAGGAATTGGCCAAGCACGCCGAAGAACGCGGGTTGATGGAAACGGTGGCCGAAGCGGGTACCCAAGCGTACCAGCCGATGGCGATGACGTCGTACCTGCGTGGTGTGCTTCGCGAAGCCACCCACCGCGACTATGACGATGCGACCAAGGCATACCAGTTGGTCAGTCAGATTCGTCCGGACTTTCGACCGGCCCACGAAGACATCGCTCGCGCCAGCGGCGGCACCCACAGCCGTCCGGGACACGGCGTGATTTATGTCTTGGCCTGTGTCGGACGCGGCCCGGTGTTGGTCGAACAAGAAGCGGAAACGACGACAACGGCGATGAACATCGCGTCGGCTCTACTCAGTAACGTCAGCAACGACGAGGATTCCGAGGAAGACGATGATGATCGCCAAGTGATCTTGGGCAACATTGCCAGCGTCAAAATCCCCGTCGTGGCGATTCCCGATTCGCCCACCGCCGCACTGGCGACCACGATCGACGGTCAAGTCTACGGAGCGACCCAAACGCTGACCGATGTCGCCGACTTGGCGATCCGGCAAAACGAAATCGAACGGCCATGGACAATCGCCCGCGCGGTGATGCGTCGGGTGACCAAGGAATCGATGGTCGCCACGGCCGGCCGGCAATTGGGTTTATCCGGCACGCCGGGCAAGTTGTTCCATCTGGCCGCGGCATCCGCGTGGAGCGCCAGCGAATCAGCGGACACTCGCTGCTGGGGACTGTTGCCACGCGAAGTCCAGGTCTTGCGGGCCGAATTGCCCACAGGTTCCCACGCGGTCACGTTGACACCGCTGGGTTTCGACGGGGGCGAAATCGGAACTCCGGTGCAAACGTCGGTTTCGATCGAAGATGGCCGGAACCACTACTTGATCGCCATCGCGCCCGGGCGACACGTCTTCCTAGCCGGCGAACCTACGCCCTGACCGCCAGCCCCAATCGTCGCCTGCCACGCGGCCAAAGATGCGCAAGAGGACGCTACTTTCGCGGGAGCGAAAGGCGACGATTCGGATCGAAACTGCCACCAGCGTTCGCTCAATAATGAGGCGGGCGTTCGTCTTCCAGCGTCATCGGCGGCTCGTCCTGGCCACGACCCGCCTTCAACGACTTGATCTCGTCACGCAGACGACGAATCGTGCGTTCCTGCTGCATCAAACGCTGGCCGTGTTCGACCACCACGTCGTTCAATTGATCCAACAAGCGGATTTGATGTGCCAGCTGTATCTCCAACTGGGTCAAGCGATGGTCGGGGTCCCGGTTCATGGCATTCAGTCAACTCTGCTAACTCAGTCAACCAAAAACAAAACGGCATACGTTCAACGCAACGCCGCCCGGCAGATGCCCCGGCGGTCGGCACAAAGCGTTGTCTGGAATCGTGCAGCTTTGGATCGCGTTATTTCAAATCGTCAAACGTCCTTAGCTGGCACGGCAAGTCCACGTAGTCCAACACTCGGCACAACGCACGCACGGCGACGCCCATACCGTCCGGACCGCTGAACCCGCCGAACTGGCCGCCACCCTTCAGGTGCGGTTCCAAGTCCATGAAGACGCCGTCGACGCCACGCGCCGTCATCCGTTCGTTCAACGTCGGCATGACATCACGCAAGTCGCGCAGAATCGCTTCATGGGCACTGTCCCCACGATCGGCCGGCACGAAATGGCTGGCCGATTCTTCGTCGACGTGTTCGACGCGACCGGTCAGCGCGGGATCGCTGTAATCCTTGATGTGCAGCCACCCCAGACTCGGCTTCATCGCCAAATACTGGCGGTACACCTGATCCGGCGTGAAGCCCTGCATGACGATATTCGCGCCGTCAAAGATCGTGACCATCGCGGGATGGTTCACCTGGCTGGCAATCTTTGCCAACAAGTCGCCGCTTTGCCCGACCAAGTTCGCTTCGACTTCCAAGCCGAACGTCAATCCACGCGCGTCACAGGCTTCGGCGATCGCCGACAGTTGATCGCAAACCTGATCCAGGTGGTCTTCCGGTGCGGTTCCCTTGGGATGATAGAACGAAAAACCTCGCAACAGTTTGCATCCGAACGCTTCGGCACGGTCACAGGCCGTTTGCACGTCGTTGGCCAGATACTGATCAAACGGAATGAACTTGTTCTGCGTCCCGTCTTCCTGATCCAACAGCTTCACCTTGCCGATCGGCGAACCGATGCTGCTGACCTTCAGCCCGTAATCGGCCTGCAATTTGACCAGGTGATTGATCTCTTTTTCCGACAACGCCATCACGTTCTTGATGCCGTCACCGGCGTCGACAAACCGGATGCTGTAATACTTCAATCCGATCGCGGCAAACGCGGTGTACTGCTGGATCGCCAATTTTTCATTGGCGGATTCATCGGCAAAGCCGGACAACAAAATGGGCGGGCAGGTCATGGTGGACGTAGCGGTCTTCTTAGGTGGGAATCTGGAAACGGGTGGCGGGCGGTCGCCCGGCGTGCCCTTACGGCTCGGGGTATTCGACCGTGATGTTACTGCGCAGACCACCGCGAGGCGTCCATTCGCTGTCAACGCGAGCCCGCCGCGGCTTTACGACGGCCAAAAAGTCGTCCATGATCCGGTTGGTCACCGCTTCATAGAAGATGCCTTCGTTGCGAAAGGCCTGCAGATACATCTTCAAGCTCTTCAGCTCCACACACACCTGATCCGGGATGTAGGTGAAGATGATTTTGCCGTAATCAGGCTGGCCCGTCTTCGGACATACCGAGGTGAATTCCGGGCAAATGTGTTCGATGGTAAAGTTGCGTTCCGGGTTGGGGTTGTCGAAAACCTCCAACAAGTCTCGAAACGAATTTTCGTTTGAATCTGTCACGTTGGGTCCTCCAGAAATCTTTCGCGAAGTTTGCCAGCCGGTCGCCGAATCGGGTAGGGGTGTCGATCCGCGCGCCCCGATGTTGCCGGTCGCAGAAACCTTCCTCAGTCGGCAAGGCGAAGGCGGCCTGACGGGGACGAACAGCTTTTTCATCCGGCTCAGCGGCTGCAACCTGCGGTGCTGGTTTTGCGACACGCCCTACGCATCCTGGCAACCGACCGGCCAGCGACACACCGTCGATGAACTGGTCCGCCAAGCGGTCCAGGCGTTGCGCTCCGGCGATTGTCGGCACGTTGTGCTGACCGGCGGCGAACCGATGATCTTTCCGGCCGTCGAAACGCTGTGTGGGCGACTCCGCAGCGAAGGCCTGCACGTGACGATTGAAACCGCCGGAACGGCCTGGCGGGATCTGACCTGTGATCTACTGTCGCTCAGCCCCAAACTGTCCAGCAGCGGACCGGACCCGGAACAGCACCCACGCTGGGCCCGGCTTCACGAACAACGCCGGATGCCCATCGCAACGATGCGGCAATTGATCGACGCCGCGGTCGACCACCAGGTCAAATTCGTCGTCGACCGAATCGACGAAACGGACGAAACGCTGGACACCGTTTTGGCATTGGGGGTGGACCCGGCGCACGTCTGGATCATGCCGCAGGGGGTGACGGCCCAATCGCTGGACCAAGCGGCGAAATGGCTGCGGCCCTGGTGCGACCGACACGGGTTTCGGTACTGCGATCGGATGCACATCCGCTGGTACGGCAACCGACCGGGGACCTGACCAGCGGATTCGCTGCCACCAAACACCCGGGTTTAGGTGCACAGAATCGCCCTACATCGAATGGCTCAAAGTTCACCCCACTTTTTGACCGGCCAGCGTCTTGTTGTTGACAATCATTCTCGATAGGCTGCCGGCCATCAATGCCCAGCCAGCCACGGCGGATGCGTGATCATCGATCCGACATCGCGCCCAGCCAGCCACGCAACACTGCTTCCTGAATTCTTCCAGGGTCCATCGCTCATGTGTGGTATGTGTGCCTGCGCTGCTGACGCGCGCCGTCCGTTCTTTCGTCCCGCCAACCGCAACGCCGGCTTCACGCTGGTCGAACTTCTGGTGGTGATCGCCATCATCGGCGTTCTGGTGGGCCTGCTTCTTCCGGCCGTTCAGGGGGCACGCGAAGCGGCCCGGCGAATGAGCTGCAGCAACAACATGAAGCAGATCTTGCTGGCGACCCACAACTATGAATCGGCGTACAAGCGGCTGCCGCCTGGATGGACCGAACCGGGCAACGGCAAAGGCTGGTCGATGCAGGCTCGTATCCTGCCGTTCCTGGAAGCCACCAACTTGGCGGACAACGTCAACTTCGGCTTCGGATACACCGAAAGCTTCGTCGATGTCGATGGCGTGTCGACACCGATCGCCGCGGTACGCGTTGCGACCTATCAATGCCCAAGTGATCCCGGCGACCAGCCACGCATGGGTGACGACGGCCCGGAATACTACAAGCTGAACTATGCCGCCAACGCCGGTGTCTGGTTCGTCGTCGACCCACGAACCGGCGAGGTCGGCGAAGGCATGTTTCATCCCGGCCGGTACTTCAAATTCCGCGACTGCATCGACGGGCTTAGCAACACGCTGGCGATGGCGGAGGTGAAGGGATGGACGCCTTACCTGCGTGATGTGGGAACGGTCGGCGAGATGGACGCGCCCGAGTTTGCCGAAGACGTCTGCGATCTGGGCGGCAGTTTCAAACAAAACACCGGACACACCGAATGGGTCGACGGCCGATGCCACCAAGCGGCGTTCACGTCCTTGTTCCCCCCCAACCACCGCGTGGCCTGTCTGCAATCCGGCGTCGAATATGACATCGATTTCACCAACATGCGTGAAGGCCGTGACCCCAGCAATCCCGCGCGTACCTACGCCGCCGTAACGGCGCGAAGCTATCACGTCGGGGGCGTTCACGCCGGTGCCATGGACGGTTCGATCCAATACGTGTCCGAATCGATCGATCGCGAAATTTGGCAACAACTGTCGACCCGCAACGGTCGTGAAATCGCCCAGTGGCCGTGAAATCACGCCTTGGCCGTGATCTGGCATCGGTCACCGTTTAGAAGTCGATCGTCGCCGATTGCTCCCGCGAAGCCAGCGTTGTTTGACGCATCTTTCGCGGGAGCGAAAGGCGACTTTGTGAGCCGCAAGGCGCTAGCCGCGGGTTGCGCTATTCCAGCAACGCAGCCCGACGCCTACACAATCGGCCCAGTACCACCTTCACCCTCCCGCCACGCGGGAGGGTCGGAATCGAGGAACGAGATTCCGGGGAGGGCTCTTCCGCCGGCGCACCCTCCCCTCGCTTAGGCTCGACCCTCCCGGAGGGAGGGTGAAGTCAATGAGCAGCCTCCCCGGCTTGAACCTAAACTCACCCGCACGCTACTTTCGGCGGAGCGAAAGGCGACTTTGTGAGCCGCAAGGCGCTAGCCGCGGGTTCCGTTGTTTCGGCAACGCAGCCCAACGCGATGGCTGTATTGCAGGTCCCAACATGCGCAACACCGCCATCTCTGCGTTCCGGCCTTGATTCGGCCCAAATTTGGAACAACCCGCGACGCTGAGCCAGCGGACCACCTAGTACGAAAACGTTTCGGCGTCTTCTTTCGGAGCCGGTTGGTAACCCAGTGGTTCCATGCTGCTTCCCGCCCTGCCCTGGCTCAGACTGCGAACGGCACTGCTGTAGCCGAACATTTCTTTCAGCGGCGCGTGGGCGGTGATCACCGTCATCGCACCCCGCTGTTCGGTGCCTGCGACGATCGCACGTCGTTGTTGTAGGTCGCCGACCAATTCGCCCATGTAATCTTCGGGCGTCGTGACTTCGACCTTCATCACCGGTTCCAACAACACCGGACCGGCCTGTTCCAATCCTTTGTCGAACGCGTCGCCGGCGGCGATTCGGAACGCGACCTCATCACTGCCCTCTTCGGCCATCTCCGCGTCGGTGACTTCGATCTTCACACCCGACAACGGGAAACCGGCGATGAAGCCCCCGCCTTCGGCCCGCTGACGGAACTCTTCGATCGCCGCAGTCCGCACGTCGTTGGGCAGACAATCCGGCGGCAGTCGATCAAACACGATCACGGGCTTGGACGCATCGTCCAGCGGCGAAAACGTCGCATTGATGCGGGCAAACATTTGCTTGTCGCCAATCTGGCGGTTGCACTGGCCGACGACACTGGCGGTCCCGCCGATCGTTTCGCGATAGTTCACCCGCGGCTTATAGAACTTGACGTTCAATCCAAAGTCGCGAGTCAGGCGGTGCTGGATGACTTCCAAGTGCAATTCGCCCATCCCGCTGATCAGGGTCTGGCCGATGTCCTCGTTTTCCACCGCCTGAAACGTCGGGTCCTGGCGACGCAGCATGTCCAGCGTCTCGTCCAGTTTCTTTCGGTCCGCCGTGCTTTCCGGTTCGATCGCCATCGACAACACCGTGTCGGCGAACTTGATGCTGGGCAGTTCAATGTTTTCCTTCACGTCGCAAACGGTGTCGCCCGTGATGGCGAACCGCGGCCCGATGACACAGCAAATGTCACCGGTGGTCACGGTGTCGGTTTGGCCGTCGCGATCTTTCTTGGTCGCATGAATTTGCCAAAGCTGCGCGACGTTTTCTTTTTTGTCACGGTTCGGACAGTAAACGCGGCTGTTCTGTTTCAATTCGCCGCTGTAGACGCGGATCCAATAGTTGTCACCGGTTTTGGCCGGCAAAATTTTAAACACCAATCCGCAGAACGGTTCTTTCGGATCCGGCTTACGCGACAGGGTTTTGTCTTGCTTCTTGGGGTCAATGCCTTGCACCGGAGGACGATCCAAGGGGCTGGGCAAGTAATCGCCGACACCGGTCATCAACGGCTGGACGCCGATGCCGTGCAGTGCACTGCCACAGAAAACCGGCTGGATGGTGCGTTCCAACGTTCCCTTGCGGATCGCGGCGATCACCATTTCCTCCGGCACCGGTTTGTCTTCCATCACCAGCGCCATCGCGTCTTCGTCAATCTCACAGACGGCTTCCAACAATTGCTCCCGCCACAGCGCCGCATCGTCGGCAAACTCATCGGGGATCTCCGTCTCCGTGACGTTCTTGCCTTCGGTTTCCGGATCGAATTTCCGCATTTTGTTGCGGACCAAATCGATCGTCCCGCGAAACGGATCGGCGACGTGTGGCGGCCCCTGGCCGACCGGCAACTCCACCGGAACCGGGCGTCCGCCAAGCCGCGGACCGATGTCGTCGATGACGGATTGAAAATCCGCTCCCTCGCGATCCATCTTGTTGACGAACACGATCCGTGGGACTTCGTACTTATCCGCCTGACGCCACACCGTTTCGCTCTGTGCCTCGACGCCCTCACGAGCGCTGAACACGACGACCGCACCGTCCAGGACTCGCAGGCACCGCTCCACCTCGGCCGTGAAATCAACGTGCCCCGGCGTGTCCAACAAGTTGATGTTGAAGCCTTTCCACTGGTACTTCACACAGGCGCTGAAGATCGTGATCCCGCGTTCTTGTTCTTCCGGATCGTCGTCGGTGTCCGTGGTCCCATGATCGACTCGCCCGACACGGTGCTTCTCACCGCTCAGGTACAGCATGCGTTCGGTAACCGTCGTCTTGCCGGCATCAATGTGCGCGATGATGCCGATGTTACGGATCTGGTTGATGTCTTGTGCCATCTGCGGCAGGGGCTCATGCGGCTTTATCGGGACAGCAGGCGCCGAGCGGCGTCCGCCATGGGGAAGCAGAGAGAATCAGCCGAGCAAAATACGGAGATCACGTCCGCGTGTCGACCGAATCGACAAGGTTATCGGCCCGGCCGGATTCTGGAAAGCGAAGGGGGCCGTTACTTTCGCGGGAGCGAAAGGCGACGATGTGAGCCGCAAGGCGCTAGCCGCGGGTTTCGCTGTTCCGGCAATGCAGCCCGACGCCCACACATTCAGCCCAGCATCACCTTCACCCTCCCTTCGGGAGGGTCGGGATCGAGGAACGAGATTCCGGGGAGGGCTCTTCGGCCGGCGCACCCTCCCCTCGCTTAGGCTCGCCCCTCCCGGAGGGAGGGTAAAGGGAATAAGCAGCCGGTTCAACTCGAACCTAAACTCACCCTCCCCCACGCTACTTTCGGCGGAGCGAAAGGCGACTTTGTGAGCCGCGAGGCGCTAGCCGCGGGTTCCGCTATTTCAGCAATGCACCCGACGCCCACACGTCCAGCCCAGAATCACCTTCACCGTCCCGCACCCGGAGGCAGGGTGATCATTGGTTCGCAAGTCGCGCCGCGTGCCAACCCGTCAGATCTACGCTGGAGCTTGTTTCGGTCGGCGCATAAAAAAACCGCGGCTCGAGGGGCAAATCGAGCCGCGGAACTCAGCCTGGCGATGGGGCAAATCACCAAGCAAAGTGCGCGAATGCCTTGTTGGCGTCCGCCATACGGTGAGTGTTTTCACGCTTCGTGTAAGCGACACCTTCTTTATTAAAGGCAGCCAAGATCTCATCGGCAAGCTTAAGGTGCGTCGGACGACCTTTTTTCTCACGAATTGCGCCCAGGATCCAACGAATCGCCAGACTTTGCTGACGAGCGCGGTTGACCTGCATGGGCACTTGATAACTAGCCCCCCCGACTCGCTTGCTGCGAACCTCAATGTAGGGCTTCACGTTTTCCACGGCCGCCTCGAATACCTCGATCGGTTCGCCGGCATCGGGCTTACGCTTGCCGATTTCGTCCAACGCATCGTAGAAGATCTTTTGTGCAACCGTCTTCTTGCCGTCCAGCATCAAGCAATTGATGAACTTGCTGGCCAACAGCGAATTGTGGCGAGGATCGCCCTTGAGGTGAGTATGGCTGGCGGTGAAACGTCCCATAGATTCGGCCTGGTCCTTGGACTTTCGTCAGGTATTTCTAATTTGGTTGGGTCGGATGAAAACGGACGACGACCAGCCCGACAAAGCCGATCGTCAAACAGTGGGGGAACTGACAGCTCCGCCCGGCCTACTTCTTGGCCCCGTAACGGCTGCGCGACCGCTTGCGGCCTTCGACGCCCAACGCGTCACGCGAACCACGGATGACTTGATAGCGAACACCGGGCAAGTCGCGGACACGACCACCACGCACCAGAACGATGCTGTGTTCTTGCAGGTTGTGGCCTTCGCCCGGGATGTAAACGGTGACTTCTTTACCGTTGCTCAAGCGAACCCGGGTGATCTTACGCAACGCCGAGTTCGGTTTCTTCGGCGTCATCGTCTTGACCTGCAAGCAAACCCCTTGCTTCTGAGGGCACCGATCCAGAACGGGTGCCTTACTTTGGGATTTCTTGGACTTGCGTCCCTTGCGAACGAGCTGATTAATGGTTGGCATGAGCGGTGGGAATGTCCGTTTTCGTCCGTATTCTCTACATTCGGTGTTTCATCACGCCAGCGATTCGACCGCCTCGGTCGCGGGCCGCGCGTGAAGATCTGGCGAGGCTTTCGCCAGCGAAGGACGCAAGTATCGGGCCATTACCAACCCTGTCAAGGCCTTTTGCTGGCATCCCTGCCCTATTCGGCCCATTTTTGCCGCCCGATAAACTGTCGGCTTTCACCCATCGATCCTCCAGCCCCATTTCGACCGCACGTTGCCCATTCTGACGATCGAATCCACCTGTGACGAAACGGCCGCCGCCGTGGTCGACTCCGACGACCAGGTCCTGGGCCAGTGCGTGGCCAAACAAGACGAATTGCACCGCCATTTCCGCGGCGTGGTCCCCGAAGTCGCGGCACGAGCCCACCTGGAACGCATCTTGCCGGTGATCGACACGGCGATGAATCAGGCCGACGTCGCGGGGGCGGATCTGGAAGCGATCGCGGTGGCGGATCGCCCGGGCTTGGCTGGCTCTCTGCTGGTCGGATTGGTAGCCGCGAAAACCTTGGCGGTCGCTTGGCAGAAACCGCTGGTCACGATCAACCACTTGCACGCGCATTTGTACGCGTGCCAGCTGGCGGTCGACCGTCCGGTGTACCCCTGCGTCGGCATGATCGTCAGCGGCGGTCACACCAGTTTGTACCAATGCGATTCGCCCTTGGATCTGACTTACCTGGGCGGGACCATCGATGACGCGGCCGGCGAAGCGTTCGATAAAGTTGCCGCAATGTTGTCGCTGGGCTTTCCCGGCGGCCCCGCGGTGTCGAAGCTGGCGGCAGTGGGAAATCCCAAAGCTCACGCCTACCCGCGATCGATGATCCGCGACGACGGGTTCGACTTCAGCTTCAGCGGACTGAAAACCGCGGTCCGCTATTCGATCGTCGGACCGGGACAGCAGGATTTCAGCCAACTGGATCTGAGCGATGACCAAAAGGCCGACGTGTGTGCCTCGTTCGAAGCGGCCGTGGTCGACGTGCTGGTGACCAAGGCGGCCAAAGCGGTCCGTCATTGCCAGGCGGATCGATTGATCGTCGGCGGCGGCGTGGCGGCGAACGGCGTTTTTCGAAGCCGGCTGCAAGACGCTGCGGACCGTGACGGGTTCGACCTGGTGATCGCTCCGGCCGATCTGTGCACCGACAACGCGGTGATGGGGGCAATCGCTTGGCAAAAAATTCGTCTTGGTGAATTCGCGTCGCTGGATGTCGATATCCAGCCGGGCCTGCAGCGGGGATTTTAGGTAGGGACGAGATCTCCCGCGATGAGACAATCGCGCGCTACTTTCGTGGAGCGAAAGGCGACATTGCTGAGCGGTATCCGCGTTAGCCGCGGGTCGCTGCCTAAGCGGAAGGAAGGCAAAAGGACAACCACGACGCCATCGACAACCCGTGGCCCATCACTGCACCGGCGGCTGGACGATCTTGCGAGCCTCGGCGTTGCGGATGAAACGCTGAATCACCTCGGGATCCCGCAACGGATCCTCCGTCTCGTCCTGCCACTGTCGTAAAGCACCGGTCAATCGCTGCTGTACGTCCGCCAGCGCCGGATCGCCGGCCAAGTTGTTCAACTCCCAAGGGTCCGCCGCCAAATCGAACAACTCATACTCCGGCGCGTCGGCGAATCGCTGATAACCAGCCTCAAACACCGCCGGAATCGCATCGCGATCCCGCGACTCACTGATCGACGGATCGCCATCCATCCGCGCCTGGACGTCTCGGCCGGGCAACAAATTATGAATCAACTTGTACCGTGAATCTCGGATCGCCCGACGCGGATAAAACGGCATCAATCCGTGCGAGTGGAATTCGCCAACCAAATACCGACGGGCGGCTGATTCATCCCCCTCAGTCAACAAACGCAGCGAAACCCCTTGGACGTGATCGGGAATCGCCACGCCAGCCGCATCCATGATCGTCGGCAACAAATCGATCGTCGAAACCAACGCCAAACTGGTTCGCGGTTTGGTCAGCCCCGGCCAGCGGATCATGAACGGCACGCGCAGTCCGGCTTCGTAACAGGTCGTCTTGCCACGCGCAAACGGTGCCCCATGATCGCTGACGAACAGCACCAGCGTGTTGTCCGCCTTTCCCGATTCCTGCAACTGTTCCAACAGCAAGCCGATCGCCGCATCCAACCGGTGCACGGCGTTGTAATACCCCGCCACGCGATCAAGATGTTCTTCGGAACGATAGCCTTGGAATGCGAACGGCTGGACATCACCCGCGGTCATGACCTTCGCCGGAACCCCGGCAACTTGATCACGATAAAACCAGGGTCCTTTTCCGTTTTCGCGGTCCCAGTGCGGATCGGAATAGTTGACCATCAAAAAGAACGGCTGGTCGCCGGACTGATCAATAAACTCCGCCGCCGCATCAGCCGTCTTGGCCACGTCCCGAGTGTTCACACGAATCCGCTGGTCGAATTCAAACGACGGCTCCGGTGCAACGTGCAGCTTCCCTGCGATTCCGGTGCGATAGCCCGCCGGCTTCAATAGATTCGGAATCGTCTGGTCGCGGAAACGCGGATGCAGCGAATACCCGCTGTTGACCAACGCGTATTGCCCGTTGGTATGCGGGTAAGTCCCCGTGAACATCGCACTTCGCGATGGACTGCATGACGCCTGGGCCACATACGCGTTGCGAAACACCGTCGACTGGGCGGCCAAAGCGTCCAGATTCGGGGTCCGAGCCACGGGGTCTTCATAGCACCCCAAATGCAGCCCAAGGTCGTCGCTGGTGATCAGCAATACGTTGATCGGCGCATCGTCGCCGACCACACGAGATGTGACGAACCAAACCAGCGCCAGCGCCGCCAAACCGCAACGCACAAAAAACGGAATCGGGTCGCGGCCGGTCATCAGAACAGTCTCCTGGGCAGTGATGGCGAATCTTGTTCGCCGCCCAAGATATCAGTTCTTCGCCTTGATCGTGCGCAGGTGCAGTTCTTCCAACTGTTGGCCGTCCACTTCGCCCGGCGCTTCGGTCATCAAGTCCGAAGCCTTTTGAGTCTTGGGGAACGCGATGACTTCGCGAATGTTCTCCAAGCCCGCGAACAGCATCACCCAGCGGTCAACGCCCAGCGCGATCCCGCCGTGCGGTGGCGCACCATATTTCAGTGCATCCAGCAAGAAACCGAAGCGATCTTTGGCGGTTTCCTCGTCGATCCCCAGCAAGTCGAACACTTGTTGCTGGACGCCGGGGTCATGAATCCGGATCGTACCGCCACCCGCTTCGCTGCCGTTGATCACCAAGTCGTATGCTTGGGCGTGACACTTTTCGGGCTGGTCCTTCAGACGCGGCAAATCGTCCGCCAGCGGCGCGGTGAACGGGTGGTGCATCGCGACATAGCGATCGGATTCCTCGTCACGTTCGAACATCGGGAACTCGGTCACCCAACTGCAATTCAGATCGTTGGGCGAGAACAATTCCAATTCGACGGCCATGCGTTTACGCAGCCCCGACAATCCACGGCATGTCACGTCCCAGGTGTCGGCCAAGAACATCAGCAAGTCGTTGGGCTGGCCGTCCAGTTTTTCCTTGATCTCCGCCAGATGTTCGGCGTCAAAGTTCTTCGCAATCGGGCTCCACAGTGATCCGTCTTCTTCGACACGGAACCAAGCCAACCCCTTGGCACCAAAGTCGTTTTGAACCCAACTGGTCAGCTCGTCGATCTGGCGGCGTGAATACTTATCCGCCGCGTCCCTGACGTTGATGCCGCGAACGAATTTGCCGGCGTCGGCGGTTCCGCGGAACACGCGAAATTCCGTCTTCTTGGCCACATCGGTGACGTCGACGATTTCCATGCCGAACCGCAGGTCGGGTGCGTCGCTGCCGAAACGACGCATCGCTTCTTCGTACGTCATCCGCGGCAACGGCAACGAGATGTCTTTGCCCAGGACTTCCTTGGCCGTCGCGGCGACCAATCCATCGATCAGGCTCATGATGTCGTCCGCGTCAACGAAGGACATTTCCAAGTCCAGTTGCGTGAACTCCGGTTGGCGGTCGGCCCGCAAGTCTTCGTCGCGGAAACACTTGGCGACTTGGACATAGCGGTCAAAACCGGCGACCATCAAAATCTGTTTGTACAGCTGAGGCGATTGCGGCAGTGCATAAAACTGCCCGGGATGAACTCGGCTGGGCACCAAGTAATCGCGGGCGCCTTCGGGGGTACTGCGGCCCAGGATCGGCGTTTCGACGTCGATGAAATCGTGCTGGGCAAAATAGTCTCGCATGATTTTGACGATGCGGCTGCGCAAGACCATCGCCCGCTGCATCTCGGTGCGACGCAAATCCAAAAAGCGATACTTCAGCCGCAGATCTTCGCCCGGCAATTCAGCCTGGCCCGGGGTGAACGGCGGCGTGGCCGCGGCATTCAGTATCTCGAAATGCTCGCTGCGGACTTCGATTTCCCCGGTCGGCAGCTTTTCGTTGGTCTTGCCTTCCAAACGGTCGGAAACCTTGCCGCGGATCAGGATGACGCTTTCGGCAGGCACGTGTCCGGCTTGGTCGATCAGCGTTTTGTCGGCTTCCGGAGGCCCGATGACGACTTGAGTGATGCCGTATCGGTCACGCAAATCGATGAAGACCGCACCGCCGTGGTCGCGTTTGCTTTCGACCCAGCCGCATAGGGTGACTTCCGTTCCGACGTCTGATTTGCGGAGCTGGCCGCAGTTGTGGGTCCTGAGCACGGGGAATCGTTTCTCGTGGTTGGCTGGCTGGATCGGCGGTGCCGAGATTTTTGGAAAGCCGAAGATTCTAGCCACCAATCCGGCCGCGTGAACGGGACTGATTTCATCGGCCCGCCGCTTTCGAGAAGCGAAAGCCGGCACGACCGGATGCCAGCGGGTTCGGCTGCGAATCCACCCTCCTGGAGGGAAGGTGAATAGGGAATCGCGTTCGGCCCAGCACCACCTTCACCCTCCCGCCCCGCGGGAGGGTCGGAATCGAGGAACGAGATTCCGGGGAGGGTTCTTCGGAAATCTCGCCCTCCCCTCGCTGAGGCTCGACCCTCCCGGAGGGAGGGTAAACAGGCAATCGCGTGTTCGGCCCAGCACCACCTTCACCCTCCCGCCCCGCGGGAGGGTCGGAATCGAGGGACGAGATTCCGGGGAGGGTTCTTTGGAAATCCCGCCCTCCCTCGCTAAGGCTCGACCCTCCCGGAGGGAGGGTAAAGGGAATAAGCAGCCGCTTCAGCTCGAACCAGCTTCCGGGGAGGCTTCTTCCAGCCGTCTAATACTCGGTCGGTGCCGGGCGTTCCAGCGGATCCTCGGTCGCCTCGTGAGGCACCGGGACCTCCGCATCCTCATGCTCATGATCGATCTTGATCGCCTTGTAACCGCCGATCGATCGGTAATAGATCAGCAGTCCCAAGAACCCGATCGCCATCGTCGCCGGCACATAGGACGTCAGCGTCAACGCACGACGGCCGCCGAACAGATACGAATCCTGGACGGCCGGGAAATCCGTGTCGGCGTTGGCCAACAAGACTTTCTTTTCTTCCGGATCGATCAGTTCAGCGTCGGCCAACGCCTTGGTCGAAACCGGCTTGCCGTCTTCGCCCAGCTCCGCCCCATTGGCCGCGTTCAACTTTGCCGCGTCCAAAGGCTGGTACTCGTAACCCCAGGCGGTGATGGCTTCGGGTTCGGCGTAACGCTCGAACGTTTCCGGAGCGGTCTGTTGCAGATTCTCGCTCATCGAAAACCCTTGCTGCGTCCCGATCCGCGGGCCGGCGATCTGGCCGACGCACAACATCCCGGCCGCCCCGAGGGCCCCCATCGCGACCGATCCACTTTGCGGATACCGTTCGCCCGCGACCCCCAACATCGTCGGCCACAGGAACGCCTTACCCAGCGAATAGAACGTCGCGGCGACAAAGATCATGCCGACGCTTTGGATCGGCGAACCCAACCACAACAGTCCCAAGCACGCGATCACCGAACTGCCCAACAGCAATCCGATCGGGTTGATCTTGTGGACGATCGGGCCGGCAAAGAACCGCAGCACAAACATCAACATCGACGTGTAAACCAGAATCAGCACCGAGTTGGGCAACAGATTCTCCATCAGCTTCGTCATCCACGAATCGACGCCCAGTTCCATGTAGCCGATCAACGCGTGCAGGACGATCAGCACCAGGAAAGGAATCGAAGCGAAGCACGAGAAAACCGTCGCAAAGTCGCTGCTGGATTCGCCCACCGTCTCGGGGAACTTTTCCGGGATCACCATGATGCCGTAAGCAATGACGACAATCGCAAAGCTGGCCAAGGCCCATTGCCAGGGCAATTCGGTGAACCAAGCTTCTTCGCCGATAAACCCGGCCGCAAACAGACCGCCGACGATCATCCCGGCGGGCCATCCGGCGTGCAAGATATTCAAATAGTGTGTTTTATTGTCCGGATACAACTGGGCGATCAGCGGGTTGATGACTGCTTCATACAACCCCTGACAAATGGAAAACAGGAACGCACTCCAGAACAAAACGTTGAACACGTTCTGCGTCGCGTTCTCCGGATCCGATTCACGCCATCCGTCAAACAGCGGGTTGGCGATGAACAGCATGATGGCACTGACCAAGTGCAATACGAACGCCAGCATCAGCAATTTCTTGTAGCCGAACTTTTCGACCAAGATGCCGCCAAAGAAAATCATCAACCCGAATCCCAGGAACCCTGCCCCAAGAATCGCGCCGAATTGACCTCCCCCGATATTGAATTCGCGTTCCCAAGGACCACCGGCCGCCGTCCTGGTGGCGAACCCGATGCCCGATGCGACCAGCGTTAAAAAGCTGGCCAGCATCAATTTTCCACGTGCAAAATCCACAGACGAGTCTCCTGGGTTGGAACGATTTCAGGTGGGATGAAATTCGGAAGGAATGGCAGATCGCGGATGCTGGGGGTAAACGGTTCGTCCGTCAACCTTGGACCGCGGCTTAGGGGAAGAAATCAAAACGTAATCGGACCACGAGGCCGTCGCCACTAGCACTGGCGGTATACTCACCCCAGAACTTGAAAATATTCCGGGCGGCCTTGTCGGCACGATCCGACGAGTTTCGCCCGAGTCGGACGCCCGTTCTCGAGGCTCAAACTTCGCACGGCCACGCCGACGTTCACCCGATCTCCTGTTCCATCACTTCCTTTCCAACCCTGGAATTCTGCCCATGCGTTTGTTCCTGTCCTGCCTGGTTGCGACCGCCCTAATGACCACCTCCGCCCGCGCCGACAAGGCCGAATCAGACGAGCACGAATGTGCGTTGAACTTCGAAGTCAAAAACATCGAAGGCGAATCGGTCGATTTGGAAAACTACGAAGGCAACGTCGTGCTGATCGTCAACGTCGCCAGCAAGTGTGGCTTGACCCCGCAGTACGAAAACCTGCAAGCGATGTACGAGAAATACAAGGATCAAGGATTTGTGATCCTAGGATTCCCGTGCAACCAATTCGCCGGCCAAGAGCCGTGGGAAGAATCGAAGATCCTGGAATTCTGCACCGGCGAATACAACGTCAGCTTCCCGATGTTCAGCAAGCTGGAAGTCAACGGTGACGACGCCGCTCCGTTGTACAAATTCCTGACCAGCCAAGACGTCAAGCCGAAGGGAGCCGGCAAGGTTTCTTGGAACTTTGAAAAGTTCTTGATCGACCGCGAAGGCAACTTGGTCAACCGCTTCGAGCCTCGTACCAAGCCCGATGACAAAATCGTCGTGAAAGCCGTCGAAGCCGAATTGGCCAAGAAGTAACGCCAATTCTGATCCCCTGCGCGCTACCGCCGGGTCGTTCCGGACAAACACCCCGACCCGCGGCTAGCGCCCATGCCGCTCACAAAGTCGCCTTTCGCTCCGCGAAAGTAGCGTCCAACCATCTTTACCAGCCGTTCACATCGTCGCCTTTCGCTCCGCGAAAGTAGCGTCCACCCATCAATGACGGTGATACCGGTGGCACTGCACGCAACCGTCCGGTGCCGCACCTGGGCGATGACACACCGCACAATCCGCCTTGCTCATCTCTGCAAAACCCACAGCGTTCACTCGCTGGCCGGGCGAATCCATCACCGCCGATTCATCCACGCGGTGACAGTGCTGGCAATCCGACAGCCCCGCGATCTTCAAATGCGGTCCGTGTGAGAACCGATGACCGTCATCCAGCGTCATCGGTTCTTTCCACCGGTCGTTTCCAATCAAACGCATCGGATCCGCCGACGCCCCGTCGTGACACTGCGCACAAGCCTTCACCACGGGATCCGCCAAAATCCGCTGAACCACGGATTCGTCCAGACGTTCCGATCGGACCATCGATAACATTGCGGTCGCAACGGGATCGGCGTGCCCGGTCGGGCGGTAAGCGAGCTTCAGCAGAAAATCATCGCGGTACCATCCGCCCAGCGATAATAGCGTGTCACTGTCGAACCGCTCCGTGTCCGCGTCCGTGTTCGATGCATCGAACCAGTGTGACTTCAACGCCTGAACCATTTGTGGTGCCAAAGACTTCGCCAGCTCCGATGCAACGTCTGGTTCACACCCAGCGTCGACCAAACGGCGAAGCAACTCGGGCTGCCCACCCTTAGCAATCGCCTGGATCAATCGCGCGACCGTCGCGGCCAGATTGGTTGCTAATCGCAAATCGCCGTCGTCATACGGGTCCAACAGCGACAGATCCTGAACGCTTGCGATCTGGGATTCCGTCCAGCCGTCGCCACGCAACAACAGCGATTGCAAAGCCGACATCTGGCCGTCCAAAAAGCCCGTCGCCGCATCGGGCCAGCGGATTCGTTGACCGGAACCGGCCATCGCGGCGACCACATCATCGGGCAGCGACGGCAATGACAAGGCCACGATCCCCGGCGATGCCGCTGCCATTAACGACGCATCATGACATTCCGCGCATGCGGCCCGGTAATCCACGTTGTGGAATTCGGCAAACGGCTGGCCACCCAGACTTGCAAGCCGCGGTTGGTGACACGCCTGACAATCAAAGGCGGCCGCAACGCCATCGCGTCGTGTCGCCGGGAAATGCTTCACTTGGTGACTGGCGTGGTCAAACGCCACGCGACGACGTCCTGATTCTTTCGCGTCTGCCGTATCACGGCGGTACGGATAGCCACGAAATTCTGGATGACCCGACGCGAAATCGCCGTACGCTTCGATGTGGCAACTTTGGCACTGCTGGTCGGACATCGCGACCAAACTGCGATCATCGCCGTGATGTTCCCGATGGCAGACACTGCACTGCACATCCGCGTGCATCGTGCCCGGTGTCGGATCCGCTTCGCCACCCAGCCAAACGGCCGGGGAGAACGACGCCAGCGAAACCGTCGGCCGGCCATCGCGGCGACGATCGATCAAGCGTGCGGTGATCTGCTGTTGCTGCGTGGGCGTCCAGTTGTGAGCCGCCAGAGCCGTGGCACGATCGATCGTCTTGGCGTGACAATCCAAGCACAGTTGCGATTGCGCGTCGGCTGCATCGTCGTGTTTCGATCCGTGGCCAGAAGCCAAACCGAACCAATCGGCCAGTGAACTGGGATCCACCGCGTGACAGGCACGACAATCTGCGGCACCAGAGTTTGCGCCGGATCCGTGAAGGCTGCCCGCCAAGATCTGCGCATGCGGCGTCGAAAGCGGCCCCGGTCGTATCACCGTTTCAGGCCCCGCCAATAAGCCGGCGATGATCAACAGCATCAAGCTTGCCGCGATCACCCCGCCGCCGATCAACCGTTTGCGACCTTTCCAAGTCCGCCGAACGCGACAGGGGCTTGCACCGGAGACCATCGCAAGCGGACAACGTCCCTGCGCCCCGGGGCCACCGGAACACGCATCCTTTTCACCCAATCGACCGCACTGGAAACGACCGGACGGTCGATCCATTGACGGGGGCTTGGGCAGGGCAAGATCACCACGACGCATACGACTGCCCTACCCCGTGATGCCGATGGCGATGACAACATGAACGGTGGCCAACACCACCAACACGATCGACAACGTGGCGTGTGCGGCGACCCAGATTCGCAGTCGCCACTGCAGCGCGTACTGGAAATCCACCTGATCACGGCGGCGTACCAATCCCATCATCTGATCCACAGCCAGGGTGGACGCCTCGTCCAAATACCGGCGTTGGTGATTCAGATCGGCCAACAAATTTTGTCTGAGTCGTGGCGTCGGATACAGTCGCTGCGACAAACACAGCGGCCGAGCCAAGTACGGCTGCACTTTGTCTTCGAAGACTCTTTTGACGATCCGCGCGGCATCCCCGTCACTGAGCTCGCTGATGACACGCGTCGCGGCGTCGTGCAATTGGCTGCGATGCCAACCGTATTGGTCAAATCGAATCTCTTCTCCGACACGACTGATGCGTCGCGGAACCGTTCGGCTGGCGTACAGCCCGTAAAATCCGCTCAGGCTGGTCGCCAAGAACGCGACTGACAACGTCCCCTCCAACCAGCCGTCGCCGACCAGAACCGGTACATGCGTGACGTACACCAACGCGGCGAACAAACCGGTGTAAATGTGAACTTGAGTCCAAGTGCTGACGTTGCCCAGCGGTAAAACCGGGATCCGCCGACGCATTCCGATCATCACCAACAGACCCAAGCATGCCGCCAGTGTGAATCCCGACAACCAGCGGGCATCCCCCAGCGAAGAGACCACTTCACGATGGAAAGCGGCGTAGACCAAAGCAATCAAAACAGTGCTTGCCAGCGAAACCCATCGCCGCCGTTGCCGCTGTGTCCAAACGGTCCGCATCCCCAGCCGGTCCAGTGCCTTGGCCGATGTTGCTGTCGCCCAGCCCAGACCACGACGCATGGTCGATGCCGCCGACGGATTGCCGGTGGTGTTTGACGAAGAACGGTTCATTCACGCCGCTCCCGCATCAAGGTCTGCAGTTCACTCGTTTCGCTCAGATCGATTCGCACCAATGCATCATGCGGACAAGCCGAGACACAGGCCGGGCCACCGGGCTGCGAAATGCACAGATCGCATTTGACCGCTTTCCCGATGGGCTTTTCGTTTTGTTGATCCAGGTACGGCCGCCCAGCGCGATCAACAATCTCCACCATCTCGATCGCGTCGTAGGGGCACGCGTTGGCACAGGTCTTGCAACCGACACAGATCGGTTCGTGAATCTGAATCACCCCCGTCGCTTCGTCGCGCAGGATCGCGCCGGTTGGACACCCGATCATGCAGACTGGATCGGTACAGTGCATGCACGCGTTGACGAACTGGAATTGGTCGTGCCGCAAACCCGTACGTGCGAAACGTGGGTTTCCGTCGTGTGTCGCCGCACACGCTTTCACGCAATCATCACAGCGGGTGCACCGATCCAGATCGATCACCATCGCCTGGCGACCATTGTTCAATCGTTCTTGAACGACGAACTCCAGCATCGACGTCGAATCCAAACGCTGGGCACGATGATCCGTCACGACGGGCAAACGAGTCGACGGTTCGCTATCCCGGCGCGGCTGTCGACGCCGATCCTGGGATTGGTTGGCGGCCCCGGATACTCCGGTATCGTCATCACGCAACATCTGTCGCCCGACGTCGGCGGGCAGTTCGCTGCGCCGCACGAAAGGCAGAATCTCCGTCGCGAAGACTTCCGCGGGAATGTTCAGCGTGTCCAGAAACCCGACCGCCCGCAATTGATTCTGGATCGGTCGTGGTGGTGAAGTTTCGGGCCGAGTCGCGTTGTAGGCCAGTTCCTCCAGTGCAAAGACCTGTCCTTTGCCAAGGTATGCCGTCGTGCGAAATCCGTCGCCGTGCGGCTGACACAGACGTCCGAATCCGGCGCGGACGATGATCAGGTCCGTCGGCAAACCGCCCTGCTGGATCACCAACGGCTCCGATTCAATCTGTTGTTTTGGCGACAGCTTTCGCGACTTGCGATATTCGGTGTTCCAAGCCAGACGCCCGAACGATCGCAATTGAGTCGCCGCCACCACCTTGATCATGCGATCATCGGGCAAATGCCGCAGCAGGGGGACTTCACGCAAATGCAGGGGCAGCCACTGGCTGCGGTAATGCTGGTCCAACTGTTCGGCAAACCCCGGGTCGTTTCGCAATAGCTTCAGACCTTGCCAACGGATCTCCAGCAGCGCCGACTCCGTTTCCGCCAACACCGTGGCCGTCCGTGGCGACCGATACATCGCCGCAACTTCGCCGAACAGTTCCCCCGGCCCCAATCGCACCGATTGGTTTTCCGACAGCACAGCATCGACGTCTTGCAGAAACAGTGCCGTGTGATCGTCGTTGTGATGGACACTGGACTTTCCGTCCTTGGTCGGACGCACTGCCGCGATCGAGCGAGATTCGGGATAGCGGCTGGGAAACAGGTATTCCGCCAACGCTCCGGCCCACGTCTTTTGGGGCGGTGTTTCACGGCCCATTTGTTCTTGCCGCAGCGAATCGATCATCAACCGCGTCTGGCCGGCCAGCACCAGAAAGGCACTGTTGCCATAGTCGCCTTCGCGGACAATCAATTCGCCGGCCTGATAACGTCGCAACCTGCAATCGTTTTTCAACACGCCTTCCAACGGCGTGGATCGCGGGAATCTGGACGGATCCAGCGACGCAAACGGCTGGCGCGACCGCAGCCAAGCGACGTCGCTGTCGCTCATCGACGGATCCATCGGCTCGTCCCATCGTTTGGGCCGAGTCACTGCGATCGAGGGCGAAGATTCCATGCCGGTTGCTAAACCGCATCGATCCGGCGGGTCAAGATCGATCCCCCGGCTTGCCCTGTTTCACAAACCGTCGCTCCATCGATGTCCGAAACGGGAAACACCAAGCGACACAAATGTCACTTTCGTCGTTCGGTCACGACAAATGTGTTGGTTGCAACGACCGGCCGAAGATGACAGTCGCCGTGTCATCGGAAATTTGTAAAGAAATTGCCCCCGAATCGAATCCTGCGTTCGGTCTTTGGGGCATTCAAACCGCGATTGGCATCGCGTGATGCGACCGGATGACTCTGCTGCCCCGGTCAATCCATTCTGCCGGCACGGCCCTTGCCAAAGGACCTCCTCTCAACAGGCACTCGGATCCACTGGTCTTTGACGCCGCACCAACGCGTCCCAAGACGCCACGAGCGGGTCGAGTCGCCGCCGTTTGGACGAACACGAAACTCCGAAGCGAGAGGGAATGATGAGAAAAGTCGCGATCTATGGAAAAGGTGGCATTGGCAAAAGCACCACCACACAGAACACCGTCGCCGCCCTGGTCGAAATGGGCAAGAAAGTCATGGTCGTCGGCTGTGACCCCAAAGCGGATTCAACACGATTGTTGTTGAACGGTCTGGCTCAAAAGACGGTCTTGGACACCATCCGCGAAGAAGGCGAAGACGTCGAACTTGAAGACATCCGCCGCGCGGGGTTTGGTTCTTCGCTGTGTGTGGAATCCGGCGGCCCCGAACCCGGCGTCGGCTGCGCCGGTCGCGGGATCATCACCAGCATCAACCTGTTGGAACAGCTGGGTGCGTACGAAGAATCGGAGCAACTGGATTACGCCTTTTACGACGTGCTGGGTGACGTCGTCTGTGGCGGATTCGCGATGCCGATTCGCCAGGGTAAAGCGCAAGAGATCTACATCGTCTGCAGCGGCGAAATGATGGCGATGTACGCGGCCAACAACATCTGCAAAGGCATTCGCAAGTTTGCCGAAGCGGGCGGCGTTCGCCTGGGCGGGCTGATCTGCAACAGCCGCAAGGTGGACAACGAACGCGAAATGATCGCCGAGTTTGCCAACCGCCTGGGCACGCAAATGATCCACTTTGTCCCTCGCGACAACGACGTCCAGCGGGCCGAGATCCGCAAGATGACCGTGATCGATTGGAACAAGGAATGTCCGCAAGCGGATGAGTATCGCACGCTTGCCAGCAACATCGACAAGAACGACATGTTCGTCGTTCCCAAGCCATTGGAGGTCGAACAGTTGGAATCGCTGCTATTGGAATACGGCCTGTTGGAAGGCGCCGCCGCCTAGCCATCGATCTTCGTCATACACCAAACACGATTCGTCCGCATTTCATTTTTCCACGGCCAACGCGCCATTCCAGGAGAATTACCGTGTCCGAACACTCACCTTTCGATGACGATTCCGAGGTTGCCGTGACCAGCGAATCGTTACGTGATGACCTGCTGGATGCCTATCCAAAAAAGACACGCCGCAAACGCGAAAAACAGGTCGTCGTCAATCACAAACAGGCGGACGAATCCGGTTTGGTTTCACTGCCGGTGATCGGTGCCAACACACGCACCATTCCCGGCGTGATCACCCAACGTGGTTGCAGCTATGCCGGTTGCAAAGGCGTGATCCTGGGACCGACGCGTGACATCGTCAACATCACCCATGGCCCGATCGGCTGTGGATTCTATTCCTGGCTGACACGCCGGAACCAGACGCTGGCACCGACCGACGAACACGACAACTTCATGCCGTACTGCTTCAGTACTGACATGCAGGATGAAAACATCATCTTCGGTGGTGAAAAGAAATTGGCCAAAGCGATCGAGGAGGCTTATGAACTTTTCAAGCCCAAGGCGATCGCAGTCTTTTCCACCTGTCCGGTGGGCCTGATCGGCGACGACGTCCACCAAGTCGCCGCGGAGATGAAAGAAAAACTGGGCATCAACGTCTTTGGCTTCAGCTGTGAAGGTTACAAAGGCGTTTCCCAATCGGCCGGACACCACATTGCCAACAACCAAATCTTCAAACACGTCGTGGGTGAAGACGACACCAAGCGTGGCAAGTGGTCCATCAACCTTTTGGGTGAATACAACATCGGCGGCGACGCCTTCTTGATCGAAGACCTGTTGCAGCGATGCGGCATCGATTTGGTGGCCACGTTCAGCGGAAACAGCACCTACGATCAGTTCGCCAATTCGCACATGGCCCAATTGAACTGTGTCATGTGCCACCGGTCGATCAACTATGTCGCCGACATGATGGAAAAGAAGTATGGACCGCCCTGGATCAAGGTCAACTTCATCGGTGCCAAAGCGACCGCGAAAAGCCTGCGAAAGATCGCCGAGTATTTCGACGACCAGGAACTGACCGAAAAGGTCGAAGCGGTCATCAGTGAAGAATACCCCGCGGTGTTCGAAGCCCAAAAGACCTATAAGCCTCGGTGTGAAGGCAAACGAGCGATGCTGTTTGTCGGCGGGTCAAGGGCCCACCATTACCAGGAACTGTTTGCCGAATTGGGCATGAAGACCATCGCCGCCGGCTATGAGTTTGCTCACCGCGACGATTACGAAGGCCGCGATGTGCTGCCCGACATCAAAGTCGATGCGGATTCGCGGAACATCGAAGAACTGCACGTCGATGCGGATCCCGATCATTACCGGGGCGATGACCGCGCCAAGGCGATTGAGCGTGAACGGGCGGGATACAAGTTCAAAGAATATGACGGCTTGATGGCCGACATGCCGGAAAGGGCGTTGGTGATCGACGACATCAACCATCACGAATCCGAAGAACTGATTCGCCGCATGAAGCCGGACATCTTCTGTGCCGGAATCAAAGAAAAGTACGCCGTTCAAAAGATGGGCGTGCCATGCAAACAACTGCACTCTTATGACTACGGCGGACCCTACGCCGGATTCCAGGGTGCTATCAACTTCTACAAGGAAATCGATCGCATGGTGAACGCCAAAGTCTGGTCGATGATCCAACCGCCGTGGTCGGACCAGGCCGATCAGAACGCACCGTCATCATCATCGATTCGCCGGGAGGGCTAAGCCAGCCGGATCGATCTGTTGATCACGCCAGAACTCTCTTTCCATCCATACCATTCGATTCACGGATACCATCATGACATTGCTACGCCATACTTCGGCGGATCAAGACGTCCAGCGTGAAGCGTTGACCGTCAATCCCGCCAAGACGTGTCAACCCATCGGTGCGATGTACGCCGCGCTCGGGTTGCATCGATGCCTGCCGCACAGCCACGGTTCCCAAGGTTGTTGTGCCTATCACCGGTCCACGCTCAGCCGACACTACAAAGAACCCGCCATGGCGGGCACCAGTTCGTTCACCGAAGGCAGTTCGGTGTTCGGAGGCCAAGCGAACCTGTTGGCGGCGATCGAAAACATCTTCACGGTCTATGACCCTGATGTGATCGCAGTCCACACGACGTGCCTGAGCGAAACGATCGGCGACGACGTGCCACAGATCGTCGAAGCCGCGATCGACAAGGGATTGCTGCCCGAGGGCAAGATGGTGATTCACGCCAACACGCCGTCCTATGTCGGTTCGCACACCACCGGTTTCGCCACAATGACCAAAGCGATGGTCGACTACATCGCACAGTCCAGCGGCGCCGAAAAGATCCGCGACCAGGTCAATCTGATTCCCGGTTGGGTGGAACCGGCCGACATGAGTGAACTGAAACGACTGGTCAAGCTGATGGGGCTGGATCCGGTCACGTTTCCGGATACGTCCGGTGTCTTGGATTCACCGCAAACCGGCATTCATGAAATGTTCCCCGCCGGCGGTGCGACGGTCGACTCGATCCGTTCGGCGGGCGATTCCTGTCACACGATCGCGTTGGGTCCGATCTGCAGCGGTCCGGCGGCGAAAGCCTTGTTCGCCAAGTGCCAGGTGCCGCAAACCACGTTGCCATTGCCAATCGGCCTGAAGGCGACTGATCAATTCATCATGAAGCTGCGTGAGATCAACGGCGGATTCGTCCCCGATGAAATCATGACCGAACGCGGACGCTTGTTGGATTTGATGACCGACATGCACCAGTATTTCTATGGCAAGACCGCTGCTTTGTGGGGCGACCCCGACCAACTGGTCTCGCTGGCCGAACTGTTGATCACGCTGGACATGATTCCAAAGTTCGTCGTGACTGGAACACCGGGCAAGAAGTTCTTCAAGCGAATGGGCGATGTGCTGGGCGACCACGCGCAAGCCTGCAAAGTCGACCAAGGCTCCTGTGCCGACATGTTCCAACTGCACCAGTGGATCAAGAGCGATCCGGACAAGGTGGATCTGCTGATCGGCAACACCTATGGGAAGTACATCGCCCGCGACGAAGACATCCCGCTGATCCGTCACGGATTCCCGATTCTCGATCGCATCGGTCACCAACATTTCGCGACCGTAGGCTATCGCGGGACGACGCGAATCTTGGAACAGATTCTGGACGCTTTCCTGGATCGTCAAGACCGCGACGCTCCCGAATCCGGTTTCGAACTGGTGATGTAGATCGCCGCCGTCATCATCCCGCAACGTGCAACACGAAGAATGCAACGCCATGCGCGAGGCCATTGATATCCTGGACGCCCGCCGCCGTCAGGTTCACACCAAGGGTGCCCAGCCGTTCCAGCTGGACTGTGAAAAACACAGCGTTGCCGGTTCGGTCAGCCAGCGGGCGTGCGTGTTCTGCGGTTCACGGGTCGTGCTGTATCCGATCACCGACGCCCTGCACTTGGTGCATGGACCGATCGGATGCGCGGCGTACACCTGGGACATTCGCGGTGCCCAATCGTCCGGATCGCAATTGCATCGCATGTCGTTTTCAACGGACCTGCGTGAAAAGGATGTGATCTACGGCGGGGAAAAGAAATGCGAAACCGCGTTGATCGAACTGATCGGGCGGTATCGACCCAAAGCGGCGTTTGTCTACGCGACGTGCATCGTCGGATTGATCGGTGACGACTTGGAAGCGGTCTGCCGGCGCGTGACGGCACAGACGGGCGTGGAAACGATCCCCGTGCACAGCGAAGGGTTCGCCGGTTCCAAGAAAGACGGTTACACGGCCGCCTGCGCGGCACTGGATCGCTTGGTCGGTTCCAGTGAATCGCCGCCGCCGGACGGACCTTCGATCAACATCCTGGGCGACTTCAACATCGCCGGTGAAACCTGGGTCATCCGCGACTACTACGAACGAATGGGCGTCAACGTCATCTCTACCATCACCGGTGACGGACGTGTTGATGATATCCGCCGGGCTCACCACGCCCAGTTGAACGTTGTGCAGTGCTCGGGATCCATGAAAGGCTTGGCCCGGCTGATGAAGCAAAAGTACGACATTCCGTTTGTTCACGTGTCGTACTTTGGACTGGAAGACGTCAGCAAAGCCCTGTACGACGTCGCCGAAACATTCAACGATCCGGCGATGATGCAACGCACGAAGCGTTTGGTGCGTGACGAAATCAGTGCCGTGATGCCGCGACTGCGACGCTATCGTGATGCTTTGCAGGGCAAGAAGGCGGCGGTCTACACCGGTGGTGCTTTCAAGGCTTTCAGTCTGGTGCGGTCCTTGCGAACGTTGGGCGTTCAAACGGTGATCGCCGGTTCGCAAACGGGCAATCCCCAGGACTATCAGCAACTGGAATCACTGTGTGACGACGGGACCGTGTTATTGGACGACACGAACCCGTTGGAACTGGCAAAGTTCATCGACCAGACCGGCGCCGACTTGTTGATCGGCGGCGTGAAAGAACGACCGATCGCCTACAAGCTGGGCGTCGCATTCTGTGACCACAATCACGAACGCAAACGTTGTCTGGCCGGATACGAAGGCATGGTCAACTTTGCCAACGAAGTCTATTCGTCGGTTTGCAGTCCAGTTTGGTCGCTGTCACCACGCAAACAACACGCGTCGTCTGTCAAACGATCGATCGCCCCAGGCCCCTTGGTCACAGCGGATGCCGGGTTGCCGCTCAACGCGAAAGTCCCGCAATGCCCGACCGCGGCGACCGCCCCATCACCGGGGTCCGATTCACAAGCCTGTGGCGTTTGTCAGTTGAAAGCTCACTGCAGCGGCTTGGCTGCCCAAGAAACGGAGACGGCATGATGACCGATCAAGGTTCCAGCTTTGTTGCCACCCGAAACGCATGCAAGATGTGCACGCCCTTGGGTGCTTGTCTGGCATTCAGCGGCGTGGAAGGCTGCTTGCCCTTCTTGCACGGATCACAAGGCTGCTCGACGTACATCCGGCGATATTTGATCAGCCACTTTCGCGAACCGATGGACATCGCGTCGTCCAACTTCGACGAACAATCGGCCATCTTTGGCGGGCAAAACAACCTGTCGATCGGGCTGCGGCACGTGCTGGAAAGTTATCGCCCCAAAGCGGTGGGAATCGCAACGACTTGCCTGAGCGAAACGATCGGCGACGACGTGTCGATGTTCCTGAACGAATTTCGCAGCGAACAAGCGGGCAATACGGACCTGTCGATCCCGCCGCTGATTCACGCTTCGACGCCCAGCTATCACGGCAGCCATTTCGACGGATACACCGAAGCCGTGGCGGCGATCGTCGACACCCTGGCCGAAGGCGGAAAGCGACAAGACGACCTGGTCAACATTCTTCCCTTCATCGTGTCGCCCGCCGACCTACGTCACCTGCGAGAAATCGTTCACGATTTTCGACTAACGCCAATCCTGACGCCGGACTACAGCGATCGATTGGACGGCCCGCCGTGGCAACAGTACCAACGGATTCCCGATGGCGGTACGCCCATCGACATGATTCGGCGATGCGGAACCGCCGCCGCGTCGATTCAGTTGGGTGATACGCCAACGGGTCGCACCGCGGCGGGCATCCTGGCCGCAAAATTCGACGTGCCCGCCATGGTGTTGCCCATGCCGATCGGTGTGCGAGCCAGCGATCAAATGTTCGGAGTGTTGGAAAAGGTCAGCGGCCGACCGACGCCCCAACATCACACTGCCGAACGCGGGCGATTGGTCGACAGCTACATCGACGCCCACAAGTACATCTTTGGAAAGCGTGCCATCGTTTTCGGCGACGAAGACTTCGTCGTTTCAACCGTCGGATTCTTGGCGGAGATCGGCATCCAAACCGTCTTGTGCGGCTCCGGAGGCCAGAGCGGAACGCTGAAGGCATCGATCAACCGAATCGAAATGGGCCCGAGCGAACCGCCGCGGGTGATCGAAGGCGTCGACTTTGAAGACTTGACCGAGGCCGCCGCCGACGTCCACGCGGATCTGATGATCGGTCATTCCAAAGGCTACAAGCTGGCCCGCCAACTGGGCATTCCGTTGGTCCGCATCGGCTTACCCGTTCACGACCGGTTTGGCGCATCGCGAATGCTGCACGTCGGCTATCGCGGCACCCAACAACTGTTTGATCGCATCGTCAACACGTTGTTGGAACAGCGTCAAGACATCAGCGAAATGGGATACACGTACCTGTAATGCCACGTCCAAAAATGCTGACTTGGTTCCCGCGTTTTCTCTCATCCGACAAGGCCGATTGCCATGAGCGTTCAATGCCATCCGTGCTTTGATCCCGAAGCCCGACATCAATACGGACGCGTGCACTTGCCCGTCGCGCCGAAGTGCAATGTCGGATGCAACTTTTGCAACCGCAAGTTCGATTGCTTGAACGAATCGCGACCGGGGGTTTCCAGCACGCTGCTGACGCCCGAACAATCGCTGACGTACTTGAACAAAGTCGTCGACCTGGTGGACACGCCGATCACGGTTGTCGGCATCGCCGGACCTGGCGACCCGTTCGCCAACGCCGACAAAACGATGCGGACGTTGCGACTGGTCCGCGAGCACCATCCGTCGATGCTGTTGTGCGTTGCCAGCAATGGCCTGGAAATCGCGCCGCACGTCGAAGAACTGGCGGAACTGAAAACCAGCCACGTCACTTTGACCATCAACGCGATCGATCCACAGATTAGTGCCAAGATCTATCGTTTCGCTCGGCTGGGCCGAAAAGTCTTGCGTGGTATCGAAGCGGCGGAGGCTTTACTGGACCAACAACTCGATGCGATCGACTTGCTGAAGTCTCACGGGATGACGGTCAAGGTCAACAGCATCGTCATGCCTGGGATCAACGACCATCACATTCCCGACATCGCACGTTTGGCGAGCCGCTTGGAGGTCGATTACCACAACTGCATGGCGTTGTATCCGCTGGCCGACACGCCCTTCGCCGACTTGGACGAACCCGATGCGGCGATGATGACCGACATCCGCGATCGGTGCGGCGAATTTGTTCCCCAGATGGAACACTGCCAACGCTGTCGCGCCGATGCCGCCGGCATGTTGGGCGAAGACAACGACGAGGTCGTTCAGCAAGCGTTGACCGAAGCTGCGTCGGCGGAAACGGTCCCCAGCGACGATCGCCCCTATGTCGCCGTCACGTCGTTCGAAGGCCTGTTGATCAACCAGCACCTGGGGGAATCCGAACAGTTGTGGATCTTTGGCCGCAACCCCGACGGCAGTTTTCGCCCGATCGAAACACGTCCCACGCCGTTGCCCGGTTCGGGTGAAAGTCGCTGGGACGAACTGGCGGCTCGACTGGACGACTGCAGCGTTCTGCTTTGTGGCAACGCCGGGCAAAGTCCCAAAGTCGCGTTGGCCAAACACGGCGTCCGCGTGCTGGTCGCCGAAGGCATGATCGAAGATGCCTTGCACGCGATCTATCAAGGCCAGAAACCTCGCATGCCCGCCCGAGTGCTGGCACCGGCATCGGGTTGCGACACCGATGGCGTCGGCTGTGGCGGATGTCCCGGCTCGGGCACCGGTTGCGGTTGATGCGATTGAATTCCCACGCCTTTTCCGACCTGTTTTCGTTCCGTTCAATTCACCGCGTATTGCGAAAGGCAAGCCGATGGACACCAGTCGTTTTCATTTGATGATTTGCAACAGCTATCGCACCAACGGCGAACCCAAAGGCGTCTGCCATCGAAAAGGTGCTGCGGGGTTGCCACAGTACTTGGAAGACGAAATCATCGATCGTGGCATCGATGCGATGGTATCGACCACCAGTTGTTTCAAACGCTGTGGCAAAGGCCCATTGTTGGTCGTCTATCCCGAAGGTTGGTGGTACAGCGAAGTCGACGAAGACAAGATCGACGAAATCTTGGACGCGTTGGAAGACGAACGTCCGGCCGAAGCCTTGCTTGCGGAATAGTCACCGTGTCGGCTTCATGCAATCAACCCTCGCCCACGGCAACTTCATCGCAGCGATCCGTTCACCTGGTCGACACCACGCTGCGTGACGCCGCCCAATCGCCCGGCATCATTTTTTCCGCACAAGATCGGCTGGCCATCGCGAACGCTTTGGCCGAGATCGGCGTCGACGAAATCGAAGTCGGTTGTCCCGTCATCGGCGATGACGAACAAGCTGTAATTCGTCAAACGTTGGACATGAATTTGCCTTGCCGAATCACCGGTTGGTGTCGCGCAAGTGTTGCGGATCTGGACGCCGCCGCGTCGTGTGGTCTGCGGTCGGTCCACGTGGCGTTGCCAGGATCCGATTTACAGATCCAGACACTGGGCAAGTCTTGGACGTGGGTGATCGACACGTTGCACCGTAGAGTCGACTTGGCCCGGCAACGTTTTGATTTCGTTTCCGTCGGGTTCATGGACGCCTCACGCTGTGGCGACGCTTCGGTCCTTAAATTTGCACGACATTGCGAACAACTTCAGATCGATCGCCTGCGTCTGGCCGACACGGTGGGCTTGTGGAACCCGATGACTGCGGCCCGCATCGCCGGTCTTGTACGCGAGGCAACCAGACTGCCAGCGATCGGTGTTCACTGTCACAACGATTTGGGTATGGCGGTGGGCAACACCTTGGCGGCGCTGCAAGCGGGCGCAACGGATGCCGACGTGACGGTTTTGGGGTTGGGCGAACGTGCGGGCAACGCGGCGTTGGAAGAAGTCGCCGTCGCATTGGCGGCCACCACGGACATTCGCACCCGCATCCGGCGCGAAAAGTTATGCCAACTGTGTCGCCAAGTCGCGGCGGCCTGCGATCGAACGATTCCGCCGCAAAAACCGATCGCCGGCGAAGGATTGTTTGTCCACGAATCGGGCATCCATGTGCATGGTGTGCTTCGTAATCCTGCGGCATTCGAACCGTTTCCCCCTGGATCGGTCGGCCAAACGGGTCGCGAAATCCGCGTGGGTTCGCACAGCGGACGCGCGGGACTGACCGAAGCGTTGCGTGCAGCGGGGATCCCCGCCCGTGGCGATGAGGTGTCCGAATTAATGGCCAAGGTCCGCCACGAAGTCGCACGAACACGACGGTGCATCACACCCGGGCGGCTGGCGGAAATTTACCGGGTTCACAAGCAAAGCGGCACACCGTCGCATGCGGGCTAAAACCGGACGCCGCGTTCAGGTCGGGAACTCGATTTGCAGCCGAAGCCGTTTCAATCGATTCGCCCAAAATTTCAGCAACGCAATGTCGCCAAACCGTTGCGAATCGATCCACCGGAGTGCGACGGAATCGTCATCGGCCGTATCGTTTCGGCCGGATTCACGTCACTGGATGCTCTGAACACTTCAAGTACGAAACTTGTCCCGTGTCCGCCGATCCCCCGCATCGTCTGCCCACACACTGTTCATCGAAATGCGATTTGCACAATGATCAAGCATCGGCACACGCCTGCGCGGCACAGAAGGACCGCTGGCGACACCAGATGGCGGCATTGTCATCGATCGCACAGGTGTTGAACGCACGCTCAGGTCAAAGCCAAACGCTGCACGACATCCTGCAGGTTCTGGAACAGACTTTGGGTATGGTCCGAACCACCGTGATGCTGTTGGCCGCCGACGAACAACGGTTGGTCATCGGCGCGACCCGCAGCGTTCCACCCGACCAAGCACAATCGGTTCACTATCAACGTGGCGAAGGCATCACCGGCCGGGTCTTGGAAAGCGGCCGTTCCGTGGTCGTGCCCAGCGTTTCAAGTGAACCCGAATTCGTCGACCGCATCCACCAGCGGGCACGCCGACACGCGGATGACAGTAGTTTCATTTGCGTTCCCATCATGGTCGGACGCGAAGTGATCGGGACCTTGGCCGCTGACCTGCCGCCCGGTGAATCGGGTCAACGCGACGCGGATGAACTGGACGAAGCCGAACGGGCCCTGACCATCGTCGCGGCGATGATCGGATTCGACGTTCGCGTGCGACGCGACGAACGGGAAGAACACGAAGCACTGCAAGAAGAAAACTTGCGGCTGCGCGATGCCTTGGAAGAACGCTTTCGTCCGGAAAACATTATCGGAAATTCGCGTCCGATGCGAGCCGTCTATACACGGATCCGCCGCGTCGCGACCGGCAACACAACCGTTCTAATTCGCGGCGAGACCGGGACCGGCAAAGAATTGGTGGCGTCCGCGATTCACTATTCCAGCGGTCGATCGAACCAGCCCTACATTCGGGTCAATTGTGCGCAGTTGAGCGAGACGTTGTTGGAATCGGAACTGTTCGGCCACGAGAAAGGTGCGTTCACCGGAGCCATCGAGCGACGGATCGGACGCATCGAAGAAGCCGAAAACGGAACGTTGTTCTTGGACGAAATTGGTGACTTCCCGCCCGCGATTCAAGTCAAGTTGTTACGGTTCCTGCAAGAACATGAATTCGAGCGGGTCGGATCCAATGAAACGTTGACGGCGAACGTCCGAGTCATCGCGGCGACCAACTGTGACTTGGAAAGTGCACTGAAGGAAAAAACGTTTCGCCAAGACCTGTACTATCGCATCAACGTTTTTCCAATCGTGTTGCCCGCACTGCGTGAACGACGCGACGACATCTTGCTGCTCGCGAATCACTTCGCCGAAAAGTATGCACGCGAAATGGGCAAACAAATTCGCCGGTTCAGCACACCGGCGATTGACATGTTGATGGCCTATCACTGGCCGGGCAACGTTCGAGAGCTGGAAAACTGCATCGAACACGCCATCTTGTTGGCCGACGGTGACGCGATCCTGGGCCATCACTTGCCGCCGACGTTGGAGATGCCGGATGCGGCCGACGATTCGGTATCCAGCCGGCTGGACATCCGCGTCGAAGCACTGGAACGCGACATGATCAGCGACGCGTTAAAATGTGCTTCGGGCAACGCCGCCGCTGCCGCTCGGCAACTGGGCATCACCGCCCGAATGATTCGGTACAAGATGAAAAAGCTGGGCTTGGAAACTTAGCGTTCGATCGCCGACGTTCGCAGCGATCGCATCCGTTTCAGGCGATGAAGCCCGCGGCCCAAAGTCCCAACGCCGCAACACCGACCGGATAGCACCACCACGCGAACCAGTGCAAGCGGTCCAGACGGCTCCAACCGATCAGCCATTTCAGTGCGACGATCCCGACGACAAACGAGACGACGGCACCGACGATCAACAACATCGCTTGGTTGTCCGGCGGACTGCCCGATTCGGGGTCCAGCAGATCTTTGGCGGTCAGCACCGTGGCACCCAGGATCGCGGGAATCGCCAACAGGAATGAGAACGTCACCGAGTCTTCGTTCTTCAGCCCCATCAGACGGCCACCCAAAATCGTCGAACCACTGCGGCTGATCCCCGGCAGAATCGCAAACGCCTGGAACGTGCCGACGGCCAACGCGCCTTTCCAGCTGAGTTGTTGATAGTCACCGCTGCGTGGCTTCAAACGGCCCAAAACGATCAACATCGTTCCGGTCACCAACAGCATTGCGGCGGCCAAAGGCGTGGATTTCAAAACCGATTCAAACGCCAATTTGATGCCCACGCCGATAACGGCTGCGGGGATGGTGCCGACGATCAACAGCGGGATGACGGCTTTGTCACGGCTGAGCAAATTCAGAATGTGCCGCCAATAGATCACCAGGATCGAACCCAGCGTTCCGGCGTGCAAAATGATTTCCAATGTCGCCGATTCGCCCAGCTCCTGCAGCGCGGGCGATTCGTTGATCGTCTGCAGCAGTGCCCCCAGCAGGACAAGGTGGCCGGATGAACTGATGGGCAAAAATTCGGCAATGCCCTGGACGATCGCCAGGATCAATACGTTCAGCAGGTCGGCCACAGATCGTCGCTTGGGTTGGCTAGTCGGGCGATGGCGTTTTGTCGGTCAGAAAGTATGCTCCGTCCGAACCGATTGCGATAGCCAGCACGCCGGAAGCCCTGCCACAGAGAACCGACCCGATGACGAACGATTCGATCCGAACGCAAAAACCGGATCAAACGATTGCACCGGATTCAACGGATGCATCCGCCACCGACGGTCAAACGGGTGGGTCATGGATGCCCGGACCGACCGATTTTGTGAACGTTGTTCGCGGTTTCTTCATGGGTGCCGCGGACACCGTCCCGGGCGTCAGCGGCGGCACGGTCGCGTTGATCCTGGGGCATTACCAACGGTTGATCGCCGCCATCAGTCGCATCGACGGCCATTTCGTCTCCCTGGCCGGTCGCGGAAAGTTTGTCGACGCGTTTGCTCACATCGACGGACGTTTTCTGGTCGCCTTGGCGATGGGCATTGCGTGCGGCATCGTTTCCCTGGCCGGGCTGATGCACTGGTTGCTGGACCACCGGATGGCCGAAACGTTGGCCGTCTTCTTGGGCCTGGTCTTGGCCAGTGTCTGGGTCGTCCGTCGCGAGATTCAGGTTTGGACCATCGATCGCTGGATCGCGCTTTGCTTCGGCGCCGTCGTCGCGGCGGGAATCACCATGCTGGCCGGTTCGGCCGGTTCATTGTCGCTGCCGTATTTGTTCTTCAGCGCGTCGATCGCGATTTGTGCCATGATCCTGCCCGGCATCTCCGGTGCATTCATCATGCTGCTATTGGGCGTCTATTATCCGGTGACAGGCATGGTCAAAGACGCCGCAAAACTGAACTTCACATCCGAAACGCTGATCAAGATGGCGGTGTTTGCGGCGGGGTGCCTGTTCGGCTTGCTGGCGTTTTCCAAAGTCCTGCGGTTCCTGCTGGCTCGGTTTCGCGACACGACGATGGCCGTGTTGATCGGGCTGATGATCGGTTCGGTCGGTCGATTGTGGCCGTTCCAAGTCGTCACACCGGAGACCGCAGACTTGGACTTCAAAGCACGCCAATTCGATTACGTTTCGCCGGCAGCCTTCACCGGTTCCGTCCCGATCGTCATCGGTTGTGTGATCGCCGGTGCCGCCGTCGTCCTCATTGCCGAATCTGTCGCGTCACGACTGCAGCACTCCTGAACCAACCCCATAAGATTCCGAACGCCAGCGCCGTCCACGCCAACGCGGCAATTGCCATCGACGGCCAAAACCAGGCAGGACGGTATTCCCACCGCACGAGATGCCGACCCGCGGGCAGTACCACGCCCTGCTTCAACCGATCGACCGGAACCACCGGCGTTTTCATGATCGTTTGTTTGCCGGGCGCTTCGTCGGTCGTCACGCTGGCGACCCAACCGCCGTCTTGCAGCACCGGACGGATCAGCAGAATCGGACGATCGCATTCGACATTGATCAACGGCGCCGAATCACCATCCACCGCGACGTGCACTTCCACGTTTGCCTGAACGGGCCGCTGCGGCAGCACCGAGGCAAGATTTTCATCACCCGTTTGAATCACGGGAATCGGACGACCATCGCGTTTCCACAAGCGATTCAGAACGTCGTCCATCGACACTTTCCGGCCGACCAACGCCGCGGTCGACCACTGAAACGATCCGTCATCGGTGGCTTTGGTGTTCTCCAAACCGGGTTCCGGCAAAAAACCAACATTGGCCACCCGCAACGTCCGACCATCGATCGTCAAACGTTGAAAAGACTGGGTCTGATGAACACGTCCCCGGATCCCCAACCAGCGTCGAACCGACCGCCAGAACGCTTCGGCTTCCGCCGCTGTCATCGAAGCGGTGATGCGGTTGGCACTGCGCCAAAAATCCCCCATCGCACGACTGCGGATCGACGTCATGCTGTTCAACACGGCGGACGAATCAGCCAAGTGCCATCGACCGAACCAGCCCATGCGTTGGCTGGCTTCGACCTCCAACAACCGACCGTCGTTCGATGTGCTGCGCCATGCGGACGGCCAGCCCGTTTGCTGCCTGGTGCGTAGCCAACGCCCGCCGGCCACTTCATCGACCGGATCGATCGCCGATGATTTCGTCCATTCTTCCAAGACTTGTTGCTCGGCCGATCGATTCAGTGTCGGCACGGTTCCGACCGCCGCAATTGATACGTCCAGCGTGATGACCGCCAATATCCCGATCGTCCATACCGCTGAATCGTGACGACGATAACGCAGACAAAGCCCCAGGCCACCGAACGCCAAAGCGGCGTGAATGCATCGCCAGCGGAGTTCCCCCAGCGCGGCGGCCACGTCCAAAGGCCCCCAGTATTCGTCGCGAATCGACGCAGCACCGGCACCAAGCCAATCAACCAAGCCGTCACCGGCCAGCCACAGGCCCACCGCCCCGATCATTGACACGCCGGCAATGCAAAATGCCGTCACCACCGCGGCACGAAGCGGCGTCGTCCAAGCGCCCGAGCCACAAGCCAAAGCGCGACGGTCAAGCAGCCGGCTGGTCACCGCCAATGCTGCGGTCGATGCGAACGCGAATACGGGCAACCATTTGGCCGGGTATCGAAACGCGTCATAGCCGGGGATGAACTGATACAGCCACCAATACGGCCCGCCGATCGCGCTGTCGACGCCCGACGGAAAACCCAGGACGTTCTGCACCGCCCAAACGACGCCGAACCACCCCATCGACGCCCACAGGCAGACCCCGGCAATCCCCCACCACAATCCGGCCTCGCGCCAAACTCGTCGTTTCCGACGTCCGCCGCACCAAACCGCCAAGCCCACGACCAACGCGGCCGACGTGTACAGCGACGGCGTCCAAACTTGGCCGTCGCCGGGAACCAGATGGCTAATCCGCTGATATTGCGGCAGCAAACGCCCAGACGCGACCGGCACGACCAGTTCGGTGATGTGCCAGGGGGCCACCGAAAACTGATAGCTCTGATACCGACGGCTGCCAACTTTCGGCGGCGTCCACCACGCCCCCGTCTCCGGTGCATCGGCCAGTTCGTCACGGATTTGTTGACCGGCACGTTCGCTTTGCCGGACCCACGCCATCGATCCGGCGATCTGGGGCGCAGATAACGCGGCCGCCAAGCAGGGCACCGCGACGATCCAAAGCGATGGACTTCGACGCCAACGAGGTGAATCGCACAATCGCATTCCCGACGATTTGGCAAACCCGCCCCAACGTGCCAGAGTCACCGCCACAGCAATCAAGCCGACGTGGAGTGCCGTTTGCGGATCACCGCCCAGCACCATCATGGCCATCGCGACCGACGCCCACCATCCATCGCCACCGCGGAAACGCCGTCCCAGCCAAGTCGTTGCACCGGAGCGGGACACCACCATCGGCGTAATGGCCCAGGGCAACCATGCGGCCGACACCAAGAATGGCGGATTGACCGCCAACGGCATCACGCATCCGGAAAACGCATAGATGATGCCGCACGCGGTGGCCACCGACCGGCGACGCGACAAGCCGATCGCGACATCACGCATCGCCACCGCCGCCAACACCCAATGCACGACGATGTACCACGACATTGCCACGTCGCCATCCAGCGGCAATGCATAGATCAATGCACGGATCGGATAGAACAGCGCCGTTGTCGATTCACCGACCACGGGGATGCCCGTTTGATCCAGCGGGTTCCAAAGCGGCAAAGTTCCCGCCGCCGTTTGCCGTGCCAAGTAGTCATACAACGGCGTGTAGAAAAAACTGACGTCGCGAAACGCGAAACGCTGCAAGCCCGACAGCACGGGCCATGCGACGATCACCAGCACGGCAACGACGAACCAGACGCTGCACGAAACACTGCACAGCCGGCCTGCCAGACGTTCGCCGATCGGAACCGTCGACCGCATCACGCCGGTCGCTGAATTGGTTTGTCGACAACGCCCAGCGCCGCGACGCTACTGGCCGACGGTGACGATGCCGCTGCGGGATTGATCTCGCAAATCATCGGCACGTTGGACGACCGACTCGGTGGGCTGCATTTCTTCGGGGACCAATTGCACATCCACGATCCGTTCGTCGCGCAGTTCACCCGGCCACAACGTTTCGCTACAGAACTCCACCACCGGCCACTGGTACCAGGGCGGTCGGATGTTCTTGCGGATCGTCTCGGTCCGAAAGCCGGGTTTTTCGATGCGAATTTCACGGGTGCCATAGTAGACAAACGGGGTCGCCGCCGGCGATGTCCCGATCACCTGGTTGTCCACCGAGACCTGAGCCCCGGCCGGATGGGTGCGGACCGTCATCCGACGACGAACACAGCCGCTGGCGGCGATCGGAATCAACAACACGACGCCCAGCGTGCACAACCGACGTCCGACCGGTCGGCATCGGCGGACCGACCTGCACTGGCCGAGTGGCGATAATCGTTGTGGCAAAAACGGCATCACGGTTCGATTCCGGCGAATCGGGCCAAACGAGCAATGGGAAACGACAGCAGCGTTGGCAGTACCACGCCGTCGGCCCGCGGGGCAACACCGGCTTTCGCCCGCGAAGTCGACCGCTTGATGAAATCTGGCGGGAAAATCGATTTTTTTCGGCGATCCGTCTGGACAAGTCGTACGTTTAAACGATTGTTTTAAACAGACGTTTAAATCGCTTGTCGCTCGTTTTTTCTTCGCCTCATCCAATCGCGGTCACGCCTTGAATCAGTCTGCCGACCCGTCATTGATCGACACCGCCGCGGTTCCCCATCGGACCGGGCCGCTGGGCGAATCCGCCAGCCGGTTGTTGCAGCACGCCGGGCCGATTTTCGCGGAAAAAGGGTTTCAGGGGGCGACGTTGCGCGAGATCGCCAATGCGGCCCAAACCAACGTGGCCAGCGTTTCCTATCACTTCGGAGACAAGCTGGGCCTGTACCGGGCGGTCATCGCCCAGATGCGATCGGAACGCGAAAAACGCTTCCCGGCGCCCGTCATCCAGACGCCTCCGGCGGGCCAGTCGCCCATGATCGTGCTGCGTCCGATCGTCCAAACGATCCTGTCACGGATGCTGGCGTGTGACGAAAACGGCTGGCAACACCGGTTGATGATGCGCGAGTTTCAGCAGCCGACGGTCGTTTTTTCGCAAATTGTTCACGAATACTTCCGCCCAATGTTCGAACTGATGAAGTCGACATTGGGTCAATTGATGGGGCCACAGGCGGACGAAGCGACCGTGCACCGGATGGTGTTCAGCTTGATCGGCCAATGTGTTTACTACCGAATCGGCGATCCCACGATTCCACATTTGTTAACGCCAAGTCAGATCGACGCCGTGATGGACATCGATGCACTGGCGGATCACATCTGCGGTGTGATGTCGGCGGCGATCGAATCGTACCGCCACGGCCGTTTCGCCGGTGACGCCGAACCGCTGCACGATTCCACCAATGTTTCGGTCGAAACGCTGCCCAGCGATTCGTCCTGCGGATGACCGCCTCGGCGGCCAGACCGTCTGACGTTCCAACGAACCATTCCATTTCTTCCATTTGCTGATCAAACGACACATGGATTCCACGGCTTCACCCACCGTTGCCGATCCGGACAACGATCGAACAGCCGCCGGCAAGAACGCCGGACCGAGCGACGACACCCTGCGTGCCGAAGACATCACGTTCGACGAAACGGTGCCGCCCCAGACCAGATCGCATTCTCGCGGATCGAGAATGCTGTTCCTGCTGTTGTTCAACGTCGTGGTGCCGCTGTTGCTGTTGGCCGCCGGTGCCGCAGTGATGATCGCACTGGGAGCCGCGACGCCGGAAACGCAACCGTTGCCGGGTTCGGATCGTGCGTCTCAGATGATGCGAATGCCATCGATCAATGTGGCTCGGGTGCAATCCCTGGAAACACTTGGCGGCGAATTGGATTTGACGGTCGACGGCACCGTCGTTCCGTACCGCGAAGTCACCATTGCGACGGAGGTCGCCGGACGAATCGTTTACAAATCGGATTTGTGCGAAGCGGGCAGCGTGGTCAAAGCCGGCACCGTGCTGATGCGGATCGACAAGACGGATTACGAACTGGAAGTCGAACGGCTGACACGGCAAAGAGAACAGGCCTATCAGTCGATTCGCGAAACCGAACAAGAATCACTGGGCACGCAACGCTTGATCGATGTTGCCAAGGACGACTTGGAATTACAAACCCGGGAACTGAAGCGCCAACAATCGTTACCCAAGGGATTTGCCAGCCAAGGTGAAATTGATCAAGCCCAACGGGCCGTCTTGGCCGCCAACCAACAGATCGTAACGCTCGAAAACCAGCTGAGCGTCCAACAAAAGCGTTTGGTCACCCTGCAAGCTTCGCTGCGACTGGCTGAAACCCAGTTACGATCGGCCGAGGTTAATCTGCAGCGGACCGAAATCACCGCGCCGATCGACGGCGTGATCGTTCGCGAAGATGCCGAGTTGAACACTTTCGTCAATCGCGGAAATACGATCGTTACGATCGAAGACACGTCCAAGGTGGAAGTCGCCGCGCAATTGCGAATGGACCAGGTGTATTGGCTGACGACGCAAACCCGCACCGATTCCAACAATGCCAACGCGTCCGATGCCGCATCGGCCGACTTGACCGGTCCCGGCCAGGGTTATCGCTTGCCCAACACGCCGGCAACGATTGAATACGAAATGTCCGGACGCCGTGCGGTGTACCGCTGGGACGGACACCTGATGGGCTTCGACGGAATCGGTTTGGATGCGGCGACACGCACGGTTCCGGTTCGCATTCTGGTGGATGCCCCCTCGGAATACCGTGATGCGACGGGACAGGTTCATCACACCGCCGGGCCGACCGCTTTGGTTCGCGGCATGTTTGTGACCGTTCGGCTGCACCTGAAACCAAATGTGCCGCTGTACGTGATTCCCGAAAAGGCGATCAAACCGGGCAACCGGCTTTGGCACTTTTCCGCCGACGAATCAGTCTTCGACTTGCCGAGTTCCGAGGAAAGCCAGGACGTTGCACCGGAGACCGTCGTCGCGGCGAACAACGATTCCACCGAATCGACAAACGCGGATACCAAAGACGCCAACGACAACAGTTTCGATCCCAGTCGCTGGATTCCCGGACGTGTGAAGGTGGTCGAATCGATCATCCCGGTCGATCGTTTGAACCCTAAGTTCGCCCCGGCCGGTTCGGTCACAACAGAAGCCACGGAAACGGATGATTCGTTCGTCGCCGAAACCACGGATTGGTGGATTTGCGAAATCCCCGACGGTGACATCACCGACGGGTCGATGGTCGTGCTGTCGCCGTTGCCTGCGATCCCGCGAAGCGGTTTGCCCGCTCGAACGGTCAAGCCCGACGCAAACGCCGCCGCACCCGCGAAGTCGGAGACGCAAGAATGAAAGGAGTGATTCGCGCGGCGATTGAAAATGCGCCGGGAATGAACGTCTTGATGCTGGCCTTGATGTTGGTCGGCGGTGCTTGTCTGGTGAACATGCGACGAGAAGTGTTCCCAGAATTCGAACTCGAAATCGTTCTGGTCCAAGTGCCCTATCCCGGTGCGACGCCCAAGGACACCGAAGAAGCGATCTGTCAAAAGATCGAAGAAGCCATTCGATCGATCGACGGCATCAAAAAGGTCACCTCCATCGCCCAAGAAGGCAGCGGTTCGGTGCTGGCCGAATTGAATTCCAACGTCGACGACGTGCAAAAAGTGCTGGCGGAAATCGACCGCGAAGTCAACCGAATCCCCAGCTTTCCGGTTCTGGCTGAAGACCCACAGATCCAGCAGATCACGTTTCGCGAAGCGGCCATTCGGATCGGAATTATCGGACCGGACGATCGGTCCATCGAAAGCGAATTGGCGCTGCGTGACATCGCCGAACAGGTCCGCGACGATGTGTTGATGCTGCCGGCGGTGTCATCCGCATCGATCATGGGCACCAAGCCGTTTCAAATCGATGTCGAAATCCCCGAAGCCCAACTGAGGCAATACGGATTGTCGCTGGGCCAGGTCGCTTCGATCCTGCGGCAGCGTAACGTCGAATTGCCCGGCGGCCAATTGAAGTCCGACGGCCAAGAGGTCTTGCTGCGTGCAAAGAACAAAGGACGGATCGGCGAAGAAATCGGCAAGCTGCCGCTGATCACCCAGCCCGGCGGTGTCGTGCTGACCGTCAACGACATCGGCACGGTTCGTGATGAGTTCGAAGACGTCACCGCGGGTGGCGAAATTAACGGCGAACCCGCGATGGTCGTCAACGTCGAGCGGACGAAATCCGAAGACCTTTTGACGCTTGTCGATCAAGTGCATCAATACGTCGACCAGCGCCAACTGCCGCCCGGTTATCGGTTCGCGGTTTGGGGCGACACCAGCACCGACGTTCGCGACCGCCTGTCGTTGTTGTTGCGTAACGGTGCGTCGGGTCTGTGCCTGGTCTTCTTGGTGCTGGCACTGTTTTTGGAACTACGTCTGGCGTTTTGGGTCGCCTTGGGGATTCCGATTTCGATTTTGGGTGCCGGCGCGGCGCTATCGCTTGGCGATCAAACACTGAACATGCTCAGCATGTTTTCGTTCCTGGTTGCTCTGGGGATCGTCGTGGATGACGCGATCGTGATCGGCGAAAACATTTACGCCCATCGCCAGATGGGCAAATCGTTTCACGATGCCGCGATCGACGGGACATTGGAGGTTTTCCCCAGCGTCGCCGCGTCGATCGCCACAACGGTGATCGCATTCGCACCGATGTTTTTCGTCAGCGGCGTGATGGGCAAATTCATGGCGGTGATCCCGTTTGCGGTGATCGCCATGCTGATCATCTCGCTGTGGGAAAGCACGTTTGTTCTGCCCAGCCACCTGGCACACACCCATGCCGGGTTCTTCCGACTGATCAACGTGATCCTGTATCCGATTCGGCCGCTGGGGTTAGCGTTGGGCTGGTTGTCAGACCGTGCAACCGAGTCGATGGAACTGTTTCGGCGACGCGTTTACATGCCGGTGCTGGCGTTCGGATTGCGTAATCCGGCGATTCCGATCGCCACGGCTTTCGCCATGTTCCTGGTCACCGCGGGGATGATCCGCAGCGGCATTGTCCCGTCGATTTTGTTTCCCAAAACGGACAACAATCTGTTGCAGGGTTCGTTGCGATTCCCCGACGGCACACCGGCAACCGACAGCGAAGAAGCGACCAATTTGATGGAACGGTCGATCCGCGAAGTCAGCCGCGAGATCGCCATCCAAAAGGCAGCCGAAAAGGGCACGACGCCGGAAGAACTGAAAGCCAAGGCCGCCACCGACAGCACCATCCACGTGTCCCAGTGGCAGGGTCCGGTCAAGTTGACGTATCGCGAACTGGGGACGGTCACCAACACGCAGAATCAAACCGGTGGCGGCGGCAGCGGCAGCCACGTCGGCCAAGTCTTTGTTGAACTTTATGACACCAAGTATCGCGAAACCCACAGCGATGAAATCATCGCCCGCTGGCGGCGCAAGGTCGGTGAAATTGCCGGCGTCGACCGCATCAACTTTGGCACCATCGGTGTGGGCCCGGGCGGAAAAGCGATCGAATTCAAAGTTTTGGCCCCCAGCGACGATGTCGAACAGTTGCTGGACGCGACCGAGGATTTGAAACTCAAGCTGGCCGAATACAACGGCGTCTTCGACATCAGTGACGACAACACGCCCGGCAAATGGGAGTTTCAGTTCAAGGTCAAAGACACCGCCAAAGCCACCGGCATCACCGCAACCGACTTGGGCGAAACCGTTCGCAACACGTACTTTGGTGCCGAAGCAATGCGACTGCAGCGTGGACGCCACGAAGTCAAGTTGATGGTGCGATATCCCGAAGACGAACGCAGCAGCCTGGTCAATTTCCGCGAAATTCGTGTCCGTGGTGAAGACGGCCAAGAACGCCCCATCACCGAACTGGCCGACATCGAATTACGACGCGGCTTTTCGGAAATCAACCGAGTCGACCAGTTGCGCAGCATTACCATTTCGGCCGACTTGGACGAAACCGTCGCCAACGCGGATTTGATCATCGGTGAATTGAAGAAGTCGTACATTCCGCAATTGATCGGACGCTATCCCGCCATCTCATTGCGTTGGGAAGGCCAACAGGAACAAAGCCGCGAATCGGTCGGCAGCCTGGCGGTCGGATTCGGTGTCGCGATCGTTTGCATGTACGTGTTGTTGGTGCTGCAATTCCGCAGCTACGTTCAACCGCTGTTGATCCTGGCCATCGTTCCATTCGGGATGATCGGTGCGGTTTGGGGGCACGCGTTCATGGGACTGCCGTTGACGTTGTTCAGCATGTTCGGGCTTGTCGCCTTGTCCGGTGTGGTGGTCAACGATTCGATCGTGTTGATCGACTTTATCAATCACCGTGTTCGCGACGGCATCCCGGTGATGGAGGCCTTGTTGGATTCCGGCAGCCGACGGTTCCGGCCGATCATGCTGACCAGTCTGACCACCATCGCGGGCTTGATCCCGTTGCTGATGGAGAAATCATTCCAAGCCAAGCTGTTGATCCCAATGGCAACCAGCTTGGCCTTTGGTTTGATGCTGGCCACGATGTTGGTGCTGTTGCTCGTCCCGGTTTTGTACTTGCTATACTCACGGGTCGGATTCTTCCTGGGTTGGATCGTCGCCAAGATCGGTTTCGGTAAGGACCCGGCCGAAGAAGCACGCGCCGCGGGGGTCGCATCGCCGGCTTAGGCAACCGAAGCCGTCGGCCGCCGACTGTCCCCTGTCGCCCAATACGTTGGATCGCCCGTCCGTTGCCCCGATCGATGAAATCATCACTCCGTCGCATGACCGGGCTGTGGTCCGCCCTGACCTGCGGTCTGGTCTTGATGGGATGTCAGGGCGATCGCGATGGGACCAACAATGCCGATTCGTCGCGATCGCAGCCCGCGGCACACCAGGGACCAGCCGCGACCGATGACGCATCAGTGTCGATCGCCGACATACGACAGCTGATTGCATCGGAGCAGCATGACCGGGCAGAAACGCTGGTCACGGACCTGCTGGTCCGTCGTGGCGACGATCCCGCGGTGGTTGAGGTCTCCGGCGATGTTGCCGCAGGACGAAACGCACACCAGGATGCGATCGACCGTTATCAATTGGCAGTCGACTTGACGTCGCGTTCTGGCGAGTCACCGTCTGCTGGATTGCTGGACAAGTTGGCACGCCAGTGGATGAATGCGGGGCGTCCGTTCGAATCGCTGGAGATCTTGGATCGCTTGGTGCGCCAGTATCCGGGCCGGGATCAATCGCGAACCGACCTTGCGGGTTTGCAGTTGGCGCTGGGATTGGAGAATCGCGCCGAACCCCACCTGCGGTATCTGATCCAGCGTGGCGTCGGCGCGATGGGCGAACTGATCGTCTTGACCGATATCACACGACCGCAAAGCGACCGTGCCATTTGTGAATTCGCGTTGCAACAGAACCCGGGTGACCTGCGTCCGCGGTACAGCCTGGTACGCCATGATGTTTACGAAGGACGCTGGGCACAGTCGTTGGATGATCTACGGTCCGTTTGGCAACAACACCCTGAATTTCCAGAAGCCAGCGCGTATTACGGTCGGGCGTTGATCGAGACGACCGAACCACAAAGCGGCGACACGTCACCCATCGCTCAGTGGGAACAATCGGTTACACCGGAGACAAAGCGTCTGTCTGCCTACTGGATGGCGGTCGGACGCTGGGCGGAAAAGAATCGCCGGGTCAAGGCATCGGCGGTGGCGTTTTGGAATGCGGCAAGACTGAACGAAAACGATGGCGAGGCGTTGGGCAAGTTGTCCGGTGCGCTGGCGGAACTGGGACGCAGCGACCAGGCCGCCGAAGTGGCTGCTCGTGCGGCAGACATCAACGCCATGCGTGACGCGGTGGAAGCCCTGTTTTCGTGGAAGAAGCACTCGCAGCGCGCCGCCGTGATGATCGCCCGGTCCATGGATCGGCTGGGCCGCGCTTGGGAAGCCGCCTCGTGGGCCCGGTTTGCCACGATGATGCAGCAAGACCCAGATCCCAGTGCGATGGAAGTCTTCCAAAGCATTCGCGGGGCAATGACCGCCACGACGCCTTGGCAGGATCCCACGAAACGGGTCGCACGAAGGATTGATCTGTCCAGTATCGCGGCGGATCTCAACGACGCGCCCCGCGACAGCACCGCCGATGTGGATGTCAACACAACCGGTCCGCCGATTCGATTCGTCGATCAGGCGGCTGACCGAGGCTTGGACTATGTGTGCGATATTGGCCCGGCGGAAAACGGCGAAGCGGGCTTGTATATCTATCAATCCGGTGGTGGCGGCGCCGGCGTGATCGATTTCGACCTGGACGGTTGTCCCGACTTGATGCTGACGTCTTGCGGTGGGACGCCGCGCAAGGGCGATTCGACAACCAACCGATTGTTCCGGAACGTCGATGGCCGGTTCATCGACGTGACCGAATCCAGCGGGACCGGTGACGCGTTCTTTTCCCAAGGCGTTGCGGTGGGTGATATCGATTCCGATGGCTTCCCCGATTTGATCGTCGCTAATTTTGGGCGGAACCAATTGCTGCGAAACAACGGCGACGGAACGTTTCGCGACGTCACCGGGCAATTCGGCTTCGGCGGTAACCAGTGGACCACTTCGCTGGCGATCGCTGACATCGACGGTGACGCGTTGGCGGATGTCTTTGAGGTCAACTACATCGGTGGCGACGACGTGATCGACCGCAAGTGCATGCGGGAAGGCACCGACCAACATCGATCATGCGCGCCGCTGGTCTTTCCTGGCGAAGCGGATCGGTTTTGGCGGGGCACCGGAACAAACCGTCTGGCCGACACGACCGTGACAGCCATGGACGTGAACCAGACCGGCGGTGGCCCGGGACGCGGCTTGGGGTTGGTCGTCGGCGACTTGGATCGGCAGGGCGGAATGGACGTCTATGTCGCCAACGACATGTCGGCCAATCATTTTTGGACCACCGCTCAAACGCCGGCATCGCCGGAAGACTCGCCGACCGTGCTGCGTGAACAAGGCGCGCTTGCCGGGGTGGCGTTTGACGGACGTTCCCTTTCGCAGGCTTCGATGGGGATCGCCGCCGATGATGCGGACAACGACGGAGACATCGATCTTTACGTGACGCACTTTACCGACGACTACAACACGTTCTATTCCCAAGTCAGCGGTGGATTGTGGGCGGACCGCACCGAAGGACTGGGCCTGGTCAAGCCGACGATGGCAATGCTGGGGTTCGGGACCCAGTGGATCGACGCGGACAACGACGGATGGTTGGAACTTATGGTCGCCAACGGAAACGTCGACGATTTTTCACACAGCGGTCACGCGTATCGGATGCCGATGCAATTGTTTCGTCGTGATCCGAGCGGCGGTTACCGGGCGGAGTCGTCCGATCAGCTGGGACCCGCGATGTCCGCCAAACGTCTGGGACGTGCGTTGGCAACGTTGGACGTGGATGATGATGGCAGGACCGATGCGGTGTTGACCAACCTTTTCGATCCGGTGACTTTGTTGATCAATCGTACGGGTGATCCGAATCCTGATTCCGCGATCGCCTTTCAGTTGATCGGCACGTCCGATCATCGCGATGCGGTCGGCGGTACGGTAACGGTGTCGACAGAATCGTCGAAGTGGTCGCGTCAACGTTTGGCAGGCAATGGTTTTCAATCCAGCAACCAGGCTCGATTGCACTTCGGCGTCGGACGTGGCGTCACGGTGGTGGATGCGGAAGTGCGTTGGCCCGGCGGCCAGTCGGTGCAAGCGACGGGCTTAAGAACCGGTCACGTGTACCAATGGATCCAAGGTTCCCAGCGTCCCATCTTGCTTCGGCGTCTGCAGGCCGAACCTTCCAAGCCCTCGTCGCCTTTCGTCCCGCGAAAGGGTTGACGACTACCTAAGCAGGGTCGCTACACGTCGTCCAGTGTTTTGGTGGCGACCGACAGCCCACTGACGACGCCCAGCAGAAACAGCACCCAGAACCCGTGGTCACGATCGAAGTAGACGGTGCACAGCTGCAACGCCAACCCGATCACCACCGCCGCGATCGTCCAAAACGTCAGTGCCGAATTGGGAAAGAAGTACGTGGAAGCGTCGCCTGAAATCCGCTGCGCCGTTGCCGCGGCCACGACGAACAACAAGACCAGCAACACCACACCGACAAGACCAAACCGCAACCCGATTCCGATGAACGTATTGTCGACGATCCCGATCTGACGCAGCACCGCCGGATCACTGGTCAGCCCCGGTAAGTTTCGTGGTGGAAATCCCGAACTGTCCTCGGTGCCGTACCCCATCAAGCCACCTTTGATCACCAGGGGGCCGTAAATCTTCATCACCAGCCAGCGATTGCGTGCGGAGCTTTGAATGACGGCTTCTTCACTTTCGTCCAAAACGACGATGCGAGATTCAACCGGCTGGTCCGGGCGACTTTCCAAGCCCTGCATGACGCGTTCGGGGGCGATCACCGCGGCGGCAACGACAACACACAACCCGGCCAGGGCCACGTAGCGAACGATCCGATTCGCCATCGATGCGACGATTACGGCGACCACCACCGACGCCAAAATCGGGCCTCGTGACATCGTTGCCACGATCCCCAAAAACAGAGCGATCAGCGCCAGCGTGCCAGCGACACGCTTGTTCCGGTCCGAATCGGTTGAACTTTGAAAGCGATCCAGCAACGAAGCGGCCCAAGGAACCAGCGTCAACAAGATCACGCCCAGGAAGATACAGTGTCGCGTCGGCCCGTTGGCACGATAAGCAATCCCGTACCGAAGCCGCCGTGCAAAGTCGACTCGATCGTCTCGCGTTGCGATCAACGTTTCCCAGACGTTGATGTTTGTCATGGCTTCGAACACGGCTGCGGCCGCCAAGACAATCGCGACGCCGGCGAACCAGGGCGACAGGTTCCGCAGACTGCTCCGGTGCATCGATGCGAAACGGCCGGCGGCGTAGGGCAGCCCCCATTCGCCATAGGCCGCAGCGGCGGTCATCAGCGGTGGTGCACCGTGGACCATGTCAGCAACCACGTGCCAGATCACTAAAGCGATCATCAGTGCATCCAGCAATGTGATGGGCGATAGGAATCGGTCGCCGCTGTGCACGCAGTAAGCGATCAATCCGATCACCGCGACGGCGGTTGAAACGTTGATCGGCAAACCGGCCAGATTGATTTCCAGCCAACTGGCCGACAACAGACTGCACGCCATGGCGACGCCCAGTGCCTGGGCCTTACCCTGCCGTTGTCCGGCCCAGGCCGCTACGCCCAGACAAATCGCCAGCATGACGAAGAATGCTGTTTCCGCGGTCATCATGACGGGGCGTGTCTCTGAGGTTTGGTTGGATCATGCCGCACCAACAATTCAGCCAATCGCCGTTGATTGCGTCGGCAGTGATTCCGTTGGCAGTGATCGCGTTGCCGAGCGGTCATTACCGTGGTCGCGAGCGTTGGCACGCGGTGAGCTTGGGGTGCGAGTTCTGTCGATCGCTATAGAAAACTTTGGCCGGTCCGCGAAAGACGCCTTTGCGGACGGGTGTCGCGGCCCAGCATTGCCACCACACCGCCGGTTTTGGTACTCAGCCCATTCGGGACCTGCCCGATCGCTAGGTCATGCACCAGGAAACCGCGTGAAACTGACGATCCCCTGGCGGTCGACTGTCATCACTGTTGAAACCATTCGATGCGATCGCCGGATCGGCGTTCGCGGGGCCGTCATCGTATGAGCGAACAAAGCGTTTTAAAGATTGGAACGGCCGGGATGCTTGTCCTGACCGCGGCGATCTTTATCCACGGACGAATGCGTCGCGGCACCGATTCCGTTCATGCCGATGCTCGATCCACGGACGAGCCATCGGTCCGTTTGGCTTCGTCGGATTCATCATCGGCCGCTTCGATACGTCCGCCCGCCGAGCTGGACATGGCGTTCAACGCGACGGCCGAGGCCGAACGATCAGGTCGACGGAAGTTCGGCCAAGCGATGGGCATGAAACCCGGCGTCGAAGCAAATTCGAATCTTGCCGGTACCGCGGTTTCCGATTCAGCGAGCGCGCCAGACGAGATCAACGGGATCGAAACCAACGGGATCGAAACACCGAGTGAATCGTCAAACCTATCGCCACCGGGCCGTCTAGCCGCTGAAGCTTGGGCGGCCGCCGATCAACATTTGCGGCCCAAACGCCCCGTGGGATCATCAGCGAAATCGTCGCAACCGCCTCAAACGCTGGACACCCGTCAAGCCGGATTCACGGCATCCGAATCACCGCTGGTGCGTGTCGGTCGGATCGAAGCGGTGCCCCAGCGAAGCGACCTGCGAACCTTGTCGATGATTCCGCGGACGCCGGGCGAAGTCCTGCGGTTGTATTCCGCGGCTCGCGATCAATCGTGCCGCTTGCTTGGCGAAGGCGTCGCGGTGCACGAACCCTTACAGATCACGCCAGGCTCCGCTGGTGTTTTCGGTCGTATCGACGCGGTCACGATCGGCTTGGAATTGGCTCAAAGCGGTCGTGACCAGTTGCCTTCGGTCACTCAATCGCAAGTCCTGAAATACTTCCAAGAACACCGCTTGGCCGTACAACCGATCGTCTATCACGACGCCAGCGGCCAGTGCTATTTCGGCAACGAATGCAAAGCCGCCTTTTTCCGCCAGCTTTCTCAGTCGGGGCCGGGATCATCGGTGACCGGCAACCCCGAACCGATGATCCAGTCCGCGGTGTCGCGATTCCGATCGTTGGGCATTGTTCCCGACGGACGATCGGCGGGACGACGTTACAGCCTGACCGATGCCCCGGAAATGGGACGGACCCTGGCGTTGGCGTTCGCCTACCAGCAAGAAACCGGATCGCTGACCCAAGGCCGCACCACCGTGGTGGAACTGATGCTCTTGCACCTGCCACGGGATTTCGGCCCCCGCAATCCTCGCCCGTCTGTGTTCATCACCCAGGGCGGCGGCGCGACGCTGCATCAGTTGTCCGCGCCCCTGCGATCCCCGGTCGCCGCGTCGGCATCGTCAAGGGCCCCGTCGATCACCGCCACGGTGCGGTTTGACAAAACCACCTTGCTGGGCATGTACCCGGCCGATCCAGTGGTGACCGATGTTCAGTTCCGATCGGATCGATCCGTTCCGCTGGCGACGCTGTTGGCACGACTGGATGACGAATCCGGCGGCAGCGATGACGAGGGCGATCCGGCGACGCTTTCCAGCTTGTTGGACCAATTCGAATCAATCGCCCAGCAATCGGAGTCCGATCCCAATGGTTCCGGGGACGCGTCGATGCACTGGTTGGATCGAATTCGCATGGAAAAACAGCGACAACTGCAACAAACGCTGCAATCCGCCGGGCGGCCGGACAATGGCGACTCGGCACTGGGCCGATCGTTGCCGCCGCTGCGTTGACGCAGCGGGCCGTTTCCGGGCGGAAAAGTCGCACACGGACCTTTCATATTCTGCGGCAGGTCGCTACACTTCGCCGCTTCAAATCACGACGACGAACGTTCATCGATACGGACCCCACAGCGATGTCCAAAGGTAAATCCAAGATCAAGACCCACAAGGGAACCAAAAAGCGGTTCCGTCTGTCCGCCAAGGGCAAGGCGATGCACCGTCCGTCGGGCACCAGCCACCTGGCACAGGGTCTGAGCAAGAAACGTCGCCGTAACCTGCGTGGCACGACCGCCGTCGATCCGTGCATGGAGCCGACGATCCACGCCGCTTTGAACGGATACAGCAACTAAGTCCGGATCCGCAACGGTTGATCTTGGCCACCCTTGGTCGGCCGCGACACGTTGCACGACACCGGCAATTTCTGTCTTTCCACCCCGCGTCCGGTCGGCAAACCGGACATGCCACGGCCATTTTGCCGCTGGCGACAACCCGTCTGGGCATGAACATCGGTCCCGCCGTTTCGTGGATCGAGGCCTGAGGACGGGACATTCTTCATGATCCAATAGCATCACCACAGCAAAGGAACCCCAGCCATGCGTGCAACCAAAGGCGCCGCGCGTAACAAAGCCAAGAAACGTTTGTTCAAGCGAGCCAAGGGGTATCGTGGCGGACGCGGAAATCTGACGCGCACCGTCAAGGAAACGTTGCTTCGCAGTGGTGCGTATGCGTTCCGTGATCGTCGGGTTCGCAAGCGTGAATTCCGCAAGCTGTGGATCATCCGGATCAGCGCCGCCGTGCAACAGCACGATCTGCGGTACAGCGAATTCATTCACGGGCTGAAGAAGGCCGGGATCGAATTGGACCGCAAGTCCCTGTCGCACATGGCGATCGAGGACAAGGCCGGCTTTAAAGACTTGTGTGACAAGGTCAAAGAAGTTTTGGCAGCCGCCTGAAACTCCTGTGCGAAAGCTGAGGACGCCGGCTGAACCAATCCCGGCGTCCCCCACTCACCCTTCACAAGCCAATGTCCCTGCAACAATTCGTCGCCGCGTTGGACGACTTGGCCGATGACGCCAAGCGCGCGTTCGATGCCGCCGCCGATCCGGACACTCTGGAAGAAGCCCGCATCAAATTCTTGGGTGCCAAGAAGGGCTTGTTGAAATCGATCCAGAAACAAATCGGGTCCGTCGGCAAAGAAAACATGCCGACCGCCGGCCAGCGTTTGAACGAAGTCAAATCGCTGATCGAGCAGACGTTCCAAGCTACCCAGGACCGATTGACCGGGGATGCCGCCGACGGCGCCGACCCGACCTTCGATCCCACCCTGCCGGGCATCGCACCAGAAATCGGCCACGTTCATCCGATCACCCAAACCATCGATCACTTGATGGAGATCATGGGCCGGATGGGCTTCGAAGCTGCCGAAGGCCCCGAGGTGGAAGATCCGCACCACAACTTTGTGGCGCTGAATATCCCCGAAGACCATCCGGCACGGGACCCGCTGGACAATTTCTATCTGTCCGTCGGTGACGGCCAAGCATCGCGTTTCGTCGAAGGCACGCGGTTGCTGCGCAGCCAAACCAGCACGGTCCAGATCCGTGTGATGGAACAACGCCAGCCGCCGATCCGCATCATCTCGCTCGGCCGGGTGTACCGCCCGGACGCCCCCGACGCGACCCACTTTCCGATGTTCCACCAGATGGAAGGTTTGATGGTGGACCGGAACGTGACAATGGCCAACCTGAAGACCGTGTTGCGGATCTTCGCCACGAACTACTTGGGCGATGATGTGGAAATTCGTTTCCGCCCATCGTTCTTTCCATTCACCGAACCCAGCGTCGAAGTCGACTTTCTGTGGGACGGCAACTGGGTGGAATTCGGTGGTGCGGGCATGGTCGATCCGAACGTCTTCAAAGCGGTCGGTTACGATCCCGAGCAGGTCAGCGGATTCGCATTTGGTCTGGGCGTCGAGCGATTGTGCATGCGTCGCCACGGCATCACCGACATCCGCGACCTGTACAGTGGCGACCTTCGCTTCCTGCGCCAGTTCTGACGCAAACATCGCCATTCGCGCGGCGAAAGACGCGTCCGCCCATCCTGACTCCCACAGCCGAGCCCTCGTGGAGGGCTCGCGAGATTCGTTTTCGCCACATTCGCGAAGCGTAAGGCGTTCATTTGCGGAGCGACAGGCGGGAACGAGTCCAGACCGAACGACGATCGTAAAAACAGGATTTCGCATTGACCGCGAAATCGCCGCCAATAAACTGAAGCGTTATTGAGAATCGTTTTCAACAAAACGCTTGATTGGGCGGGCGTCGTGCGGACCGAATCAGTTCTAGAAATTTTGCCGGGTTTGACTGACAGCCAGCGGCTGGTGATCGCCAGCGAGAGCTGTGATTCGGGGTGTTCGATCGCACCCGAAACGCTGGTCCTGCGTCACGAAAGCTATTCCGATCACGTCGGATGGTTCGTACAGAGCCGCGTGTCGATCGAGCCGCATCAGTTCGCGGCGTTGCGGAACGTGATCACATCGCGTGGCGTGCGGGCCGTGCCCCACAGCAACGGGGCGTCGGCGGCCGAGACGGCTTCGCCGACCATTCTGAAATTCCCGCACGCGGGATAATCCCACCGCGGATCCGGTCACGGACCCGCGATCGATCGAGCATTCTCAGCCGATCTTTTTCTTCGAATCGTCTTCGATGATGCCGACGTTCTGGGCCGCGTCGGTGTTCCGCAGCAGCTTGCTGTACTCGTCGACGCCTTCTTGTTCCTGCAACAAGATGTCTTCCAGAAAGACGACCAGTGCCCGATCGCCGTCGGCCAGTTCCAACGCCTTGGTGTACATCTCCACCGCCTTGGATTCGAATTCCAGGCTGTACTGCAGGACTTCCTTCAGATCCTTGGATTGACGAATCTCATTGCGGGTTGCAACCGGGACTCCGCCCAACGCGACGATCTTGTCACCGATCAACTGCGCGTGTTTGAAGGATTCCTTGGCGTCTCCCAGGAACTTTTCCGCGTAGACTTCGCGCCACGGGCCTTCGTGGATGAAGCTGTTTTGCGAATACTGGGCGACACCCGTCCATTCGTGCTTCAGGATCTCGTTCAGAATTTCAATGACCGGTGCATAATCCATAACGGCAATCTCTCTCTTATGTCTCGACGGGTTGTGTCTGGATCGGGATGACTTGCAACGCCAATGCCAAGTCGCCAGGGAACCGTATCGGTTTGCCGCTTTTTGTCAAACTGTGTCCGACGTTCTTTTCAGCAGTGTTTTGTCTGTTGAGAATGCGATTCAAAAGCCGCAGCCATACCTTGCTGAACGGGCGCTATAAAAAAAACAGCCGAGACGATAACGTCTCGGCTGTCACCATGGATTGCGGCTTGATCGATCGGAATCGAATCAGGCGTCGTTTTCCAATCGGAAGATCGTCACGGCCAACGGCGGCAGATCGACTTGGATACTGTCGGGACGCATATGGTGGCCGAGGCCAGTGGTTTCGCGACCGGGATAGTTCCCCATGTTGCTCCCACCATAGGCTTCGCTGTCGCTGTTGAAGATTTCTTTCCAGTAACCCGACTGTGGAACACCGACGCGGTAATCCTTGCGAATGACCGGAGTGAAGTTACAGCAGACCAGAATCGGCGGAGCGTCATCCAGGCCCTTTCGCAGATAGATCAGCACACTGTCTTCGGCGTTCTGGCAGTCCACCCATTCGAATCCATCACCACTGAAATCCAGTTCGTGCAGCGACGGGTTATTGATGACCAGCTTGTTCAAATCAGACACCAACTGTTGCACACCACGGTGGGTGTCAAAATCCAACAGGATCCAATCGGGTCCGGCTTCGCTATCCCATTCGTTCCACTGGCCGAATTCACCGCCCATGAACAACAGGTTCTTTCCGGGGTGCGTCCACATGTACGAGTACAACAGACGCAGGTTGGCAAATTTCTGCCACATGTCGCCCGGCATCTGGCTGATCAATGATCCTTTGCCATGGACCACTTCGTCGTGCGACAAAGGCAGCACGAAGTTTTCGGTGAAGGCATAGATCAAGCTGAACGTCAGTTCGTTCTGGTGATACTTGCGGTGGATCGGTTCGTGACGCATGTACGACAAGGTGTCGTTCATCCATCCCATGTTCCACTTGTACGTGAATCCCAGACCGCCGTCGTAGGTCGGTCGCGACACGCCGGGCCACGCGGTGGATTCTTCCGCCGCGGTGACCGCGCCGGGGAACTGTTCGTGAACCGCAATGTTGAAATCACGCAGGAAATCGATCGCTTCCAAGTTCTCGCGACCGCCGTATTGGTTGGGAACCCAATCACCCGATTCGCGGCTGTAATCCAAGTACAACATCGACGCGACCGCGTCGACGCGCAAGCCATCAATGTGGTACTTATCCAACCAGAACAGGGCATTACCGATCAAGAAGTTACGGACTTCGTTGCGTCCGTAATTGAAAATCATCGTGCCCCAATCCGGGTGTTCGCCCTGACGCGGGTCGGCGTGTTCGTACAGGGCCGTACCGTCGAAGCGTGCCAGACCGTGACCGTCTTTGGGGAAGTGGGCGGGGACCCAATCGACGATCACACCGATGCCGTTTCGGTGCATGTAGTCGACGAAGTACATGAAGTCTTCCGGGGATCCATGCCGGCTGGTCGGGGCAAAGTATCCGACCGCTTGGTAACCCCAGGAACCGCTGAACGGGTGCTCCGAAACGGGCATCAATTCAACGTGGGTGAAGTTCATGCGGTGACAGTATTCCGCCAACCGCTTGGCCAAGTCGCGATAATCCAGCCAGCCGTGCGGACGCCCCGGGCCTTTCATCCAGCTGCCCAAGTGGACTTCGAACACGTTCATCGGCGTGTGCAACGGATCTTGGGCCGCCCGCTGTTCCATCCACTCTTCGTCTTGCCACGAATGGACCGTCAAATCGGCGACGATCGACGCGGTCAGCGGCGGCAATTCGGCTGCGAAACCAACCGGGTCCGATTTGTCGACCCATTCGCCGTGCTCGGTCAACAGACGGAATTTGTACCGATCGCCGACCTTGGCGCCGGGGATGAACAATTCCCAGATGCCCAAGTGTGGGTGGATCCGAGCGGTGTGTTGGCGTCCGTCCCAGCCGTTGAAATCACCGACGATTTGGACCGTGCGGGCGTTGGGTGCCCAGACGGCGAAGTTCACACCGGCCTGGCCGTCGATCGTGCGGACTTGCGCGCCCAACCGTTCGTACAGTTGATAGTGACGGCCTTCGCCCAACAGGTAACGATCAAAGTCGGTCAGGATCGATGGGGCGGCGTAGGGATCATTGACTTCGCGAAGTTCGCCGGTCTTGTCAGCCATCTGAATGCGGTATCTCGAGTGTGCGGAACTGCGGGTGGTCGGATCGCCATCTTCTTCGGCTCGGATCGGTTCGTCGACCACCGGATCACAAATCGCTTCAAAAAACCCGGCCGGGTGCAGCCGACGCATGGTCCGCCGTTGGCCCGCCGAATCGATCACCCAAGCCGACTGTGCCTCGGGTAAATACGATCGGATCGCGGTAGCGGTTTGCCCGCAATAATCGATCGTGTGAGGCCCCAGCACGCTGGAGGGATTTTCCATGTGCCCGCTGACAAGGCTGTTGACAACGGACAAGGGAACTTGGGTTTGCATGGTATCACCGGGTACGCGTATCGAAGGTGAAGGTGGATGGTTTCGAGTCAAAACGGGTCGGCCGTGGGGAAGCCGGTGATGTTCGGGAATCAGGTGGATGCAGCGATCGTCGTGCCATAAATGGCTGCGTCGAAGTGCCGCGCGGCGATCCGCCCGCCTCCGCTTTCGGCGGCCGGTCCCGGCGTCAACAGCCATCGACGCAGTCGGTCGGGGACCGCTGCGGCGGAGGCGACGGCTGTTGAAACGCCATTGATCGGTGATCCGGAACGGTCCGACGCTTCGTCGGTATCGACGGCGGATCGTGTGGGACGGTGCCCGCGTCGTCGTCGCGTGACCGGGACGCCGCCGGTATCGACGGTTTGGTGCGGCGCGTCGATGCGGACCGTGGATGCGTTCGCGTCGGCTTCTTGGTCCAAACCAGCGACGGGGTCTTGGCCCAAGCTGACGGTCCGTGAACTGATCAGGCACGCGTCGACGCGGTGGATCGACAGGGCGCGGTCGACCCGTCGCCACAGTTCGGCGTGCTGGACTTCCACGCGGCGGCCAAAGTGTTCCCAAACGAATCCGTTGCGACGCCAGCGCGGAAGCGAATCGGTCAACGATCGAATCAGGTAGCGATTGCTGGACAGCAAGGTGACCGACGACGCACCGTCGATCGCTTCCAATCCACGCAGGGCCGCCATCACACTTAAGCGGTTCAGGTCACCGAATTCGACGTCGCTGGCTTCCAGTACCAATTCGCCGGAAGCATCTTCCAACGAAAACTGCCAACTGCCCTGCTCCAACGATTCGGCGTGGGCCTGGCAGACCAACAAGTACTGCGACAACGATTGATCGGAATGCTGAAGCGGCGATGGCGAATCAAGCTCGCCCACCGCATCCATCGAAAACAGCATGGGTTCGATTTTCTCGGGTCGGGGACGCCATCGTGCGACCACTGCTTGCACCCGAGAATCCGTGGGTCCAAACCTGGGCCGATCCGATGACGGACGGTCATTGAAAGCGCAATCCATGCTGGCGGACGATTTCCCAAAAACAGAAAACGCCGATGCCAGTGGAATTCGGCAAACCCGACGGGAACCATGAGGTTGACCCGACCAGAAAAGTCAACGCGAATTGTCCAGCCTTCGCGCATGCGATAAGACCCACAGAACCGTCGCTGTCGGCCGTACAAACGGACGTCCCCCGATGACGATCGGCGTCGTTGGATCGGTCATGCCGTCTGTGCGCATTGGATGTGCACAGGACAACTCAGTGCCCGCGACGCATCGGCCAGCACAGTCGCGACCGAGCAAAAGAAAACCCCGCAGCGGATCTGCGGGGAATGCACACTTGGGGCCAAAGCACGCTTTGGAATCACGTGCGGAAAACCAAATGCCATGGTTCCCACGCGATGGATGACACGTGGGAATGCGGCGGAAGCACTACAGGGCTTCGCTGCCTTCAAACATCGTCACGTCGGCACCGTCCAGGAAGCTGACCAGCGATTTCGCACGATACGGTTGCTGCAACTTCCGTACGGCTTTGCTTTCGATCTGGCGAACACGTTCACGGGTGACCTGAAAGATCTTGCCGACTTCTTCCAACGTGTACGTGTACCCGTCGGCCAGACCGTATCGCAGCCGCAAGATTTCGCGTTCGCGATAGTTCAACGTTTCCATCGCCAAGTCGATCTGTGCTTTCAACGCTTCGCGATTGGTTTCCAGCAACGGATCGTCGTCACGGTGGTCTTCCAAGAATTCACCGAACGCACTTTCCTCGTGATCGCCGACCGGCTGGTCCAGCGACAACGGCTGGCGTGACATCTTCAGGATCACACGAGTGTCTTCCAGGTTCAAACCGCTGCGATGGCTGACTTCTTCGGCGGTGGGTTCGCGTCCGAATTCCTGAACCAAATCGCGAGTGATTTGGCGGATCTTGTTCATCGTGTCGATCATGTGAACCGGCACACGGATCGTACGGCTTTGATCGGCGATCGCACGAGTGATCGCTTGGCGGATCCACCACGTCGCATACGTGCTGAACTTGTATCCTCGTTCGTGTTCGAATTTGTCCACCGCACGCATCAGCCCCGTGTTGCCTTCTTGGATCAAATCCAAGAACGACAAACCACGATTGCGATACTTCTTGGCGATCGACACGACCAGTCGCAAGTTGCCGGCCGACAGAACACGTTTGGCGGCATCGTAGTCTTCGCGGAACGCATCACACTGACGCACACGACGGGACAACGTGCGGGGTGCTTCCAAGGTCAACCGCATCAGGTACAGCAGTTCGCTGCGCAGTTCATCGGCGGTCGGCATGCCCGGCATTTCCAAACGTTCGGGATGTGCCAACAGTTCGCGGATCTCTTCCATCCGCTTGCAATTCTTTCGCAGACGTTCGAACACGGGCTGCAGCTTGCCGGTCCGCAGATTCATTTCTTCGACCAGCCGAACCGCTTTGTTGCGACGCACGACCAAGTTTCGCCACGCGGCGCGGCGTTGACGTTCGGGCAATCGCTTGTTGATCGCGGCCATGTAGTCCGAACGATTTTGGCTAAGCAAGTGTTGCAGGGTGCGGACGTTGGGCACGATCCGCTGCATGATCGCCTTCTTTTCCTTGGCATTGGTCACGCTGACTTCGATCGTTCGGTCGAGTCGCAACTGTTTGTCACGGACTTGTTCCAGCAACTTGCAGGCGGCTTGCAGGACAAAGTCGGTCGCCAACAGGCAATGGCGGTACCGAACGCGGGTCTTTTCGATCTGGATCGCCGCGGACACTTCCTGGTCCCGAGTCAGCAACGGGATCTGGCCCATTTGCATCAGGTACATTCGCACCGGGTCTTCGGTGGGATCGGCTTCGCTTTCCGGGTCGTCGTGTCGAGACGTGCTGGACGCTTCGCCGGTTTCGTCCTCGATCGCGTCGGCGAATTCTTGTCCCATCACCCGACTGCGGCGGTTGACGGACTCCTCGGCGTCAAATGCGTCGTCTTGCAGACTTCGTCGGCGAAAATTCTTGTCCATCAACGTCTCCTCGTCACCCGTGGCGGTTTCGTCTGGTTGGTGGGAGGGGTACCAAGCAGGACGGGTGCCGGAGTGGAACTGGGGAGACATCTGAATCATGACAAGCCGTTGTGAACGTTAGACTTACGCAAAAACCAAGGCCGGCGATGGCGTCGCGATTCGGTGCCAAGTGATGCGTCCATGCGGCATCACGTGTTGCGAAAAGTCGACATGCGTTGTTGAAAAGCGTCGCGCCACCGTTGAGACTTCCCGACCCAACATTCCCCCGTGACAGCGAAATTCCTTGCAAAGCGATCGTTCGCCGACGGACCATTCGGAAACGAACCGTTTGCGAACCAATCCCGTTGCGAAAAAAACTTTGCAAATAAACCCTGTGCACTCCAACGGTAGGTCACGGCTAACGACCTACACCGACCGGTTTTCACGATTTACAATTTTGACGTCGGGTGATTCCGGTAAGTTCCCCGGTTGGAAGACCTTTATCCTGTGCCTGAATCTGATCCCGCATCCCGTTCTGACGACTCGGCGGCCCGCCCGGCGTCGTTTTCCAGTGATACCGTCGTCTTTGCGCGGTGGGACGGGATCACCGCGGCGATGTGCCACCACAGTGATCGGGTGGCCGGCCAGCTTCGGCAGCTGGAACAACTTTCGGTGCCCGAAGATCTGCTGGACAACCTGAAGCAGCGGTTGTCGGAGGAACTGCTGAAGTTTGACCGGATCGATGCGGTCATTCATTTTCTGGTCCGGCATCTTCAGGCGGCCCGCAGCCCCACCGCCGCACTGGCGTTGTTCGAACGTGACCCGGCGGCGTTGTCGGCCTTGTTGCAAATGTTTGCGACCAGCGATGTCGTGGCCGAAGCGATCATTGCCGACCCTGAATCGTTCGACCTACTGCGTCTGACCGACGGCCAACCCGCGAACGTTCAATACCTAGTCGACGAATTGGTCGCGGAATTATTGTCGATGTCGGACCTGCAGCGGGCCGCCGATTGCGTCCGTCAATTCGCGATCCGCGAAACGATCCGCGTCGCCTATGGTGAATTCGCCCATTCGATGGTGCCCGTCCAAGCCAGCGCGGAATTGGCCACCATCGCCGACGCGATGGTGATCGCCTGTTTGGACGACGCGGTCCGGCGGGTCAGCAACCAGTGGGGATTGCCCGTCCAAGTCGACGGGGCGCCGCCCGAATTTGCCGCCATTGCGATGGGGGCGTGGGGTGCAAAAGAGCTGACCTACGGCGGTGAAGCCGACTTGATCTTGCTGTGCCAACAAATGGACCGCAAGAACAACGCCCACGTGGCGTTTTATCAGTCCGTGGCTCAGACGACGTTCATGCTGTTGAATCACGACACCCCGCTGGCGTTTCGATTCAACCTGAATCGGCAACCACGAATCGATCCCGACGATTTCATCTGCAGCTTGCCCGAAGCGATCCGTTTAGGCGAATCCCAGACACAAATCTGGCCTCGACTGGCCTTCGTTCACGGGCGGCGGGCTGGTGGATCGGAAAAGCTGGCCGACGCCTATTTGAAACGCATCCGCGCCGGTGTGTTCCGGCGATTGCTGACGCGGTCGGATTTGACGGAATTGAAAACGCTGCGGGGCAAGATGGAACGCCGCATCGAATCCGCAACCGACGACGGGTCGGAAACCACGCCGCCTCAATCGCTTCCCTCCGACATCAATCGTGACGCGGGCGGACGGACCGACATCCGTTACGCCGTTCGTTTTCTGCAATTGCTGCACGGCGGCGAAGACGCGAAACTGCGGACCGAAAACACGCTGGTGGCGATCGACGCGTTGGAAAAGACCGGATGCATCACGCACCAGGAAGCGTCGCTGTTGACCAACAACGATGCCAAACTGACGCGACTGGAACATCAGCTTTCGGTGATGAGCGGTCGGCGTGAATCGATGTTGCCCGATGACCCGGCACAGCTGCAACGTCTGGTTTGGCAACTGGGGCTGCGTGATCAGGCCGGGCATCGCGGGGACGTCGAGCGTTTTGAACGATCGTTGCGCGAGATCTTGCAAGTCAATCGCCGGATCATCAATCACCTGATGAACCACGGCCAGCCCGACGACGAATCGGTCACCGACGCGGAATCGGATGGGGAAGTCCCCATCGAAACCGAACTGATCTTGGACCCCAATCCGGATCCCGCGGTGGTCCGCGAAGTGTTGGACCGATACGGTTTCGGCGGTGCCCAGCGGATCATGGACGACCTGCAAGGCCTGGCGACCGAAAACAGCAGCTTTCTTTCGCCACGGCGATGCCGCCATTTCTTTGCCGCTCTGGCGCCGGATTTATTGCGAGAAATCGCGACCACGCCCGACCCACAATCCGCGATGGACCGATTGGTGGAAATCGCCGATTCGATCGGCGCCAAAGCCACGTTGTGGGAACTGCTGAAATCCAGCCCGCCGACGCTGCGGTTGATGGTCCGGCTGAGCGCGGGTGCACCGTACTTGGCCAAAGTGTTGACGGGCAATCCAGGCATGATCGACGAATTGGTCGATTCGCTGGTCATCGACCAATTGCCATCGGCCGAGCGTTTGGACCAACAGTCGATCAGCCTGTGTCGCGGTGCAGTGGACTTGGATCCGATCCTTCGCAGTTTCAAAGACGCCGCCCACCTGACGATCGGCGTCCGCGACATGTTGGGCAAAGAAACAGTTCGCGATACCCACCGTGCCCTGGCAGATACGGCCGACGCGGTGCTGCGACGGATCGTGGAAAACGAACAAGAAAAATTGGCCGCCCGGCTTGGCGATCCCGTCGACGCGGGCGGCGATCCCAGCGAACTGTGCGCCGTCGCGTTCGGAAAACTGGGCGGACGCGAACCGAATTATCACAGCGATCTGGACGTTCTGTTTCTGTACACCGCCAACGGGAACACCCAGCGTCGTGTCGGCGGGCCACGTGCGACGACGACCAACCAACACTTTTTCAACGAATTGGCGGGCAACGTCATCAACCACGTCAACGGGGACGTCCGTGGGCCCCGGCTGTATGACTTGGACAGCCGTCTGCGTCCCACCGACGAAGAAGGCATTCTGTCGGTCACCATCGACACGTTCGCACGACGTTTCACCCAAGGCGTCGCGCCGCTGTGGCAACGTTTGGCACTGTGCAAAGCACGACCGTTGTCGGGTTCCAAATCGGCACGCTTGCGGATCAACGAAATCATCGCCGATGTGCTGCGACGAACGACCTGGCACCCCAGCATGATCGGCCAGGCGCTGCAGATCCGGACTCGCATGAGCGAAACGGCGTCTCCGCAAAACTTCAAGCGTGGCGTGGGCGGCACCGTGGACGTGGAAATGCTGACCCAGATCTTGCTGTTACGTTGTGCCGGCCAGACCGACCATGCGGGACTCGTTTCCGAAAACCGCGCGACCGGAACGCTGGAACTGATCGCCGCGCTGGCCGACGACGGCCGGCTGGATTCCGGCGACGCCGATGCGTTGTCGGCAAATTATCAAGCGCTGCGTTCGATCGAAGCCCGGCTGCGGCTGATGGATTACGATCAGCGTCACGAATTTCCCGACGATGCAATGTCGCTTCGCACCCTGGCGTTCCTGATGCGGACCGACGTCGGCGACTTACAACAGCAATACCAAGACGCCCGTGACGGCAACCGCCAGATCTTCACGCGGCTGATGAAACCCGAGTGATTGATGGATTCGAAACCGACGTCCCCGGCCGGCAACACGAATGAATCGCGTGACCCGGCACGTCTGCGTTCTCACCGCTGGTTCGGCCCCGATGACCTGCGCAGTTTCGGTCATCGTTCTCGATTGAAGGGCGCCGGTTTCGATGACGCGGACTTCCAGGGCAAACCCGTCATCGGGATTTTGAATACCTGGAGCGACCTGAACACTTGCCATTCGCACTTTCCCCAGCGTGCCGACGAAGTGCGTCGAGGAATTCTGCAGGCGGGCGGTTTCCCGGTGGAGGTCCCCGTGTTGTCGCTGGGCGAAATGCTGATGAAGCCCACGACGATGTTGTATCGCAACCTGTTGGCGATGGAGGTCGAAGAAGTCCTGCGTTGCCACCCGATCGACGCGGCGGTACTGATGGGCGGATGCGACAAAACCGTCCCGGCCTTGTTGATGGGCGCGATCAGCGCCGACATCCCGTCGATCTTTCTGCCGGCCGGCCCAATGTTGAAAGCCCGCTGGAAAGACCAAACCCTGGGCAGCGGCAGCGACGTTTGGAAGTATTGGGACGAACGTCTGGCGGGCAACCTTTGTGACGCGGATTGGAAAGGCATCGAAAATTGCATCGCCCGCAGTGCCGGGACCTGCATGACGATGGGCACCGCCAGCACGATGGCCTGCATCACCGAAGCGATGGGCTTCAGCCTGGCCGGTGCCGCCTGCACGCCGTCGGTCTTGTCCCAGCATTCGCGTTTGGCCACGCAAACCGGACGCCGCGCCGTCGACATGGCTTGGGAAGACTTTCGGCCGTCCAAGTTCATGACCGCCGGTTCGATCGACAACGGCGTGATCACATCACTGTCGATCGGCGGCAGCACCAATGCCATCGTTCACCTGATCGCGATCGCCGGGCGTCTGGGCATCGAACTGACGATGGACCGGTTCGATCAACTGTCCGATCGCACTCCGGTGCTGGGCGACATTCGACCGGGCGGTCGTTACCTGATGGAAGACTTCTATGATGCCGGCGGCTTGCCCGCGCTGTTGAACCGAATGACGGATTTGCTGGACACCGACGCGTTGACCGTTTCCGGCGTGACGCTGGGCCAACAGATCAACGGCGCCGAAGTGATCGATGACGAAGTGATTCGTCCACGTGAAAACCCCGTCTCGCCGGTCGGCGGAACCTGTGTGTTGCGTGGAAACTTGGCGCCATCGGGATGCGTGATCAAATCCATTGCCGCCGACAAACGATTGCTGAAGCACCGCGGACCGGCGTTGGTGTTTGACAACTATCCGGAAATGAAGGCGGCGATCAACGATCCGGACTTGGACGTCGGTGCCGACAGCGTGCTGATTCTGCGCAACGCCGGTCCGTTGGGCGCCCCAGGCTTTCCAGAGTGGGGCATGTTGCCGATTCCACAAAAACTGTTGCGGCAGGGCGTCCGAGACATGGTCCGAATCAGCGACGCGCGGATGAGCGGGACCAGTTACGGCACTTGCGTACTGCACATTGCACCGGAGAGTGCCGCGTCGGGACCGCTGGCTCTGGTTCAAACCGGTGACATGATCGCGATCGACGTCGAAGCCAGAACGATCCACTGGGAAGTCGACGACGATGAAGCGGAACGCCGACGATCCGCCTGGGTCGCCCCCGATGTGACACCGCCGCGTGGATACGGTCGGTTGTACGCCAAGCATGTCACCCAAGCCGACCAAGGCTGTGATTTTGACTTCTTGGTCGGACGCAGCCCCGACGCGGAACCATCGATCCACTGACCGGTCGCCGCATGATGAATCGCACGTCGCACCGAACCGGCTTCCCATTGCCCGGGGTCCGCCGGCGGCGACGTTGCCGCTAGAATCGCCCGCGTTTGGCCCTGCCCGAGTTTGGCCATTCGACTGTTCGGCCCTGCCCCTTCCGTAAATCCCCCGCTCCTCCGTCTTGTTCGGTCGTCATCGCCATGAAAACGCAGCCCTTCCAAGCGTCCGATTTACCTGAATCCGTGATCGCCGTTCCGCCGCTGGCACGGGACACCGACGGTGTGATCGACGGCGACGAAAACGACAAAATCATTCGCCACTTGGAAGCCGGCGGCATCCGGTGCTTGTTGTACGGCGGAAACGCGGTGCTGTACCACATGCGGCTGACGGAATACGAAGACATGCTGTCTCTGGTGGCCGATTCGGCCGGCCCCGACACCGTCGTTGTCCCGTCGGTCGGTCCGTCGTTCGGATTGGCGATGGACCAGACCGATGTTTTGGCGGATTATCCGTTCCCCACCGCCATGCTGTTGCCATCGCGTGACATCGTCGACCAACAGGGCATCGCCGCCGGCATCCGCGCAATCAGCGACGCACTTGGCAAACCGATCGTCTTGTACATCAAGTTTGATCAATGGCTGGATCCCGACGTCGTCCGTGGACTGGAGGACGACGGAGTCATCAGCTGGATCAAGTACGCCGTCGTTCGCGACGATCCGTCGGATGATGATTACCTGCGTTCGCTGTTGGATGTGTTCCCGGCGGAGCGGATGGTCAGCGGGATCGGAGAACAACCCGCCATCGCTCACGTTCGTGGATTCGGCTTGGCCGGTTTCACCAGCGGATGTGTGTGTATCGCCCCGCGTCGTTCGATGGACATGCTGGGTGCACTGCAGGCCGGTGACTTGGAGGTCGCTGAAACAATTCGTCAATCGTTCCGGCCGCTGGAGGATCTGCGCGATTCGATCAGCCCGATCCGGGTGCTACATCACGCCGTGCAACTGGCGGGCATTGCACAAACGGGCCCGCTGTTGCCCATGCTCAGCGATTTGCCGTCGGACCAGCTGGATCAAATTCAAAACGCCGTCCAGCAAGTCAGCCGACACGTTTCGCTGTAGCCAGACGATCACGCTGAAACCAAACCGTTTGGATCCCACGCATCACCTTTGCACCATCGCCGAAGTTTCTGTTGCCATGTCGACCGCCACCGATACCGCTGAGACGATCATCTTTCACGACGGCCAACTGGATCTGTTGGACCAGACCAAGTTGCCGACCGAATTGACCCGGCTGGTTTGTACGAACATCGAACAAGCACATGACGCGATCCGTCGTCTGGTCGTTCGCGGGGCACCGGCGATCGGCATCGCTGCCGCGTATGGCGTGTTGCTGCAAGGTCGTGATGCGGACCGCCAAGCCTTTGGCGAAGCGATGGACTATCTGGCGACCAGCCGTCCGACGGCGGTCAACCTGTTCTGGGCGATGGACCGCATGCGTGACGTGATGAACTCGCATGATGACGACGCGACGTTGTACGAACGTCTGCATCGCGAAGCGGTCGCCATTCACGACGAAGACCGCCAGATGTGCCGCAGCATTGGTGCCAACGGCGCGGCGCTGATCCAAGGGTGTCGAAACGTGCTGACACACTGCAATGCCGGCGGGTTGGCCACGTCGATGTGGGGCACCGCGCTGGCACCGATTTATCACCTGCACGAACAAGGCAAAGCCCCGCATGTCTTTGCCGACGAAACGCGGCCGCTGCTACAGGGTGCTCGGCTGACCGCTTGGGAACTGTCGCAGGCTGGCGTCGCTGTCACCGTGCTGACGGATTCCATGTCCGGCGGTCTGATGCGTTCCGGCCAAGTCGACGCGGTCATCGTGGGTGCCGACCGGATCGCAGCCAACGGTGATGCAGCCAACAAAATCGGGACGTATCCATTGGCGGTCTTGGCCAAGTACCACAAGATCCCGTTTTACGTCGCCGCACCGACCAACACGTTCGACTTGAAGTTACCGGCCGGCGACCAAATCCCGATCGAACAACGGCATCGTGACGAAGTGGCCCGGCCCGGCGGCGTTCAATTCGTCCCCGATGCGGCGGACGTGATCAATCCTGCTTTCGACGTGACGCCGGCCGAGCTGATCGACGCCATCGTGACCGAGAAAGGCGTCATTCGTTCGCCGACGACCGAGACCGTGGGCCAGCACTTCGCAAACTGACACTGCCGTCTTGATCGTTTGATCCGCTTCATCGCACCGCCGGCACATCGATCGCATCAACGATCACGCCGGCGATCTTGCCAGCCAACCGATTCACTGATCCTTTGCCGTCCGGGTGCAAACGGTTGCTCAGAAAGATAAAGAACAGGTCTTTCGCCGGATCGATCCACAACACCGTCCCGGTGAATCCACCGTGCCCGAACGCGGCATCGGACATCCCGGGGCCTCGGTTCGATGAATAGCCCGAGCGGATGTCCCAGCCCAGCCCGCGAACACTGACCTTGTCACCGTCGACAATCTCATGCGGCCGGGTCATCTGATCCACGGCGTCCGCGGATAACACACGCACGTCCTGATACACACCTTTGTTCAGCATCATCTGTGCGTAGATCGCCAGGTCCGCGGCAGTGGAAAAAAGTCCCGCATGCCCCGCGACACCGCCCATCGCATACGCGCGAGGGTCATGGACTTCGCCCACCATCCAGCGTCCGTTGCGTTTTTCGGTCGCTGCCGCCTGTGCCGCCAAATCTGTCGGCGGCAGATACCCAGTGTGGTTCATCCCCAGCGGCTGAAAAACATAGCGTTGTGAGAACGCATGCAAATCCATCCCGCTTTGCCCCCCGACGATATCGCCCAACAGGATGAAGCCAACATCGGAATAGACAAACCGAGTCCCCGGCGAATACCGCGCGTTCAGTCGATCGATGTTCTGCAGTGCTTGACCAGGTCCCTGCTGGTAATCGGACAATGCATTGTCGGGAAGATAGCCCGCTTGGTGCGTCATCAATTGGCGAACCGTCGCATCACGAAGATGCGGGTCCACCGTTGCCGGCCGGAAACCGACAATGGGATCATCAAGATCGACTTTGTTTTGATCCCACAGCACCATCACACTGGTCGCCGTCGCAATCGGCTTGGTCAACGATGCCAGATCGAAAACCGTGTCCACCGTCATCGCCTTTCGCTCGGGCTGAACCTGCCGATGCCCGAACGCCTGTTGATAAAAGACGTTGCCGCGACGCCCCGCCATGATCACACACCCGGCCATTTCCCCCTGGTCGATCGCATCCAGAACCATCGGACGGATCGCGGCCAAATCTTCGCCATCGATCCCAACACTTGATGGATCGGCATCGGGCAATTCACCGCGGCAAATTCCCGTCGCAGCGATCAACAACGTCGACGCAATCAAGGCAACGCCCAGGTTCACACACCTGACGTCGCTCCAGACGCAGGCCCAACGTTTCGGCAATCTCATCAGCAGCGACTTTCAAACGCAAGATCGAACCAGCACCCGTGACGCGGACGCCGTGGTGATAAAACCAGAAACAACGCCACGAATATACGCCCAAAGCGACGATCCGCGTGATTCAGCCCCGCAGTCTTCTTAGACGACAGCTTCGGCCTGACAGTCCGTGATCGACTCCGTTTCCATCCGCGTCAGCCATTCCAAGGTGGTTTCGGCAAACATCCGCAAGAAATCCGCTGTGTCTTGCTGCGTAAACTCGCCACGATTCCAGTTCGCCGACACACACACCTGTCCCCAATTGATACAGACGCCCAGGGTGATGTTCGTGTTTCGCCGCGCCGGCGGAGCGATCAAGATGTTTTCCAGATAGCTGTCACCGATGCGTCGCCGACCGCCCACTTCCGGAAAATGACTCTTCATGCCACGCGAAATGTCACCGGTGTAGGTCAGCACGCTGGTGGTCATGTTTCCGCTGTATCGGATCGCCCGCCGCAGACGATTCGGATGGTCGGCAAATCCGTCCAGCCCGCCGACAAAATCCATGTGCACACGACTGTCTTTGATGAACTGCGTTTCCGATTGGACGCTGCACAACAGATCATGCCAATCTTCGCATTGACCGTGGGTCCGCCCCAAGAATGCGAAACTCAATCGGTTCGTTGCGGGCATGTTCAAGTCCGCGCGGCTTCGCAAATCGACCGGCATCAACAAGCGAATCCGCGTCTTGGAACGATCGGCCCCGTGACGGCGGTTCCACAATCGGCAAACACGAAACAAGACCGTCAACATCAAGTCGTTCATGCCGACTTCGTGCCGCCGACAACAATCGACCAGTCGTTGCGAAACGGATTCGGAAAAGATGTGGTGCCGCAGCGGCTGGTCCGATGTCGCTTGCGATTCGGAAACCTCACCGGTGTGTTTCTCCGGTCGCGAAGCCGCATTGCCTTTCAGCGGCCGGGGTCGCTGGCAATGAAAGTAGTACGCGTTTTTGATGCGGTCCCAAGTGGTCAATTGAATCTTGGGCTCACGCGACAGGATGCTGGAATAGTCCGCACGGTCACACAGTCGACTGACGTCCAATTGCTCCCCACGCCGAACACGACGCCTGGTCGACTGCGACGCGTTTTCATCCGAGCTTTCGGCCCGGTTGTCGGTCGCCTTCGCATAGGCCGCCAACACGTCGATCAAGACACGTCGCAAACCGACACCGTCACAGACGGCGTGGTGTAACTGGATGGTCAACCGTGACTTGTCGGTTGTGGGATTCACGTCATACCAATAACGGCATCCCGGATGTTTCCACAGATCGATCGGCCGTGGCGACGGCTGGGGCGAACCTGCGGCTTCTTTCCCAGCAGCGACACCGGATTGCACCGGAGCCTGCAGGATTGGAAAGTCGGCCGGATCATGCAGCGTCGGAACAAATCCTGGGTCGTAGTCCCAATAAAGCCGTCCATCCTTTTCCACCAGCGTCGACGCCAGCAGCGGATGCCGATGAACGGTCTGGCCAAGCGCGTCATGCAGAATCATCACCTGCAACGGCGTCGCGAAGTGCAATTCGATGAAACTGGTCATCGGACAGGCGGGGTCGTCGTCGAAAACCAGCAGTTGTTCGAAGGCGGTCAGACGCAGAGGAAACGTGTCGCCGTGGCGGGGCAGCGATGATTCGGATTCAGAACCGATGGCCGACGCGGGATCGGCGGGCACTTTGGACATAAGGCGACGACAGATTGGATGGGGAACCTTGGTGGCAACAGCCGATGCCGCCACAGCAAAAACATGCTTCCAACATTCCCTTGCCGGTACACATGCACAGTGCTTCGACCCCCGGTGTACAAGGTAGTTCCCGCTGTCACCGGTGCAAATTCAAGCCTGACGACACCTGTGATCCGGCTGATCCCCCAGAGCCACGGGGCTGATATCCGGCGGAACACACCGCCGCCTTCCCAGTACCGGATCTTTGGATTCGATCTCAACTTCCAAATTCAATCTCAGCGGCGTGACCAGACGTGTCACGGGACTCGGCGATAGTACGGGTGTCCTGGCGACGGCAGGGCCCAATGCGAATCCCAATCTGAAACACGTTGCGTGTCTCATTTTGAAATCGCCCAAGCGAATTGCGACTTAGCAAAGGTTTTTGGGTGCGGATTCGGGCTCTACGGCGTGCCACAGTGAACCGAACCACGGCAATCAGGACTTGAGATTTTCCCGGCAATTTGTTGAAAATATTCGGCACGCCGCAGATCTTGAGTCCATTTCCTCGAAATCGGAGAACTTTCGGCACGCAGTTCGCTCCCTGAAGTCAGTGACAGTCAGCGCCTTTGAAGTTTGCGGCGCACGAATGCGAAAGATTGACGCTATTTACACGGAAGGAAATCGAAATGCTGGTTCTTAGTCGTAAAGTTGGTGAAAAGCTGATCATCGGTGACAACATCGTTTTGACGCTGAACAAGATCAGTGGAAACCGCGTTGCTATCGGGATTGAAGCCCCTCGCGAAGTCTCCATCGTGCGTGGGGAATTGCAAAAGACCATCCTTGCCGAATCCGGCGACTCCAACTGCGGACGCAGCCTGGAGGAGATGTCAGGCGTCTCGATCGCCAGCATGCCTGATTGCTAGACGCCGATCGCGATGCCGCAAACGACCACAGACCGGGTGGACGATTGTCTGCCCGGCTGTTGGCCGAGCGTCACAGATGACTCTTTTTAAACCACCTGTCACGGTCCAATCGGCACAGCAGCCCTGACGAGTCCGAATTTTTCGGATCGTCCGAACTCGGATCGTTCAAACGCGTCCCCGCCGTTTGTCGCGTGATTTCGGCAGAGTCTGCTTCCGAAGATTTACGGCTATTCTGCGGCCATTCGTTAGCACAGTCCGATCGTGCACTTGGTCCGACGGAATGACCTCGGATCCAGTCGCCGCACCCGCCCGGATCGCTGGTCGCAAATCCGTTCCGCTGTCCGCAGTGATCGGTCGCATCAGCAAACGGTAAAGCCAAGCTGGCTGATCGTGATGTTCCCGGCGAAGCACTGGTCCACATCGCGACCCTTCTCTCGCGGTCGATTCTGGAAATTCAGATCGAAATGGATCCGCCCGTCTTCGTGACGCACCGTTCTGGCATGCGGTAAACGGTCGACGTCGCACAGAACGCGCGGTGGTACTTCCGATTCCGGAGGCAATGCCGGCATATTCACGTTCCACAGCGGGACCCGCTGTGGGCGATCGGAAATTTGCCGGTTCTGGATGACCAGCGTCAAAAAATCTTCCAGCACCGTACGCATCCACACCGGAACGTGGTCCCAGCGACGTTCAATCCCCGGATGCCGGTATTGCGACGCGGCCAGCGAAGCGATCCCGTGGCTGGACGCTTCACGAGCGGCGGCAAAGGTCCCGCTGACCAACAAATCGACCCCCAAGTTTGCTCCCGCGTTGACGCCGGACAGCACCGCGTCGACCTGGTGGCTGATTGCAAAGGCTCGGACACAGTCCACCGGCGTGCCGTCGATGCTGTATCTGTCATCCTTAATTTTGTTGGCTTCCAAGACCCGGCCGGTCGTCACGCCATGGCCACATTCGCTGCGGCATTGGTCGGGGGCGGCGACGATGATTTGGGGACGCATCGCAAACTGATTCAATAGGTCGGCGACGACGCCACTGTCCAGCACGCCACGGACCGACTTTTCCATCGCCGCGATGCCGGGTGCGTCGATTCCGTCATCATTGGTCAACAGAATCCTGAACTGGGATTCGTTCGTTTCGTTAGATGTTTGCACGATGCTGGGTGTGAAAAGTTGACGAAACCGGCGTGGGAGACCAAACAGCGGCGCGACCCCGTCTCCCGAGTCGGCCGCGATCCAATTAGGATTCGCGTCATGAATAAGACAAACGTTGCCATTGTGGGTTTGGGGACCGTTGGTTCCGGCGTCGCCAAACTGTTGTTGGATCACGGGGATCGTACCGCGCGACACGCGGGCCGCACGATGTGGCTGAAAAAAGCCGTCGTCCGCGACCTGAACAAGCCGCGTGATGTCGAATTGCCCGACGGCGTGGCCACCGACAATTTGGCCGACGTGCTGGACGATCCCGACATCACCGTCGTTGCCCAATTGATCGGTGGTCTGGAACCGGCCCGGACGATCATGCTGCAATTGATGGAAGCGGGCAAGGACATTGTGACGGCGAACAAAGCCCTGTTGGCCGAACACGGTCCGGAACTGTTTTCCAAAGCACGCGAACTGGGCCGCAGCATTGCTTTCGAAGCCGCCGTTGCCGGCGGCATCCCGATCGTCGCCAACATCAGCCAGTGCTTGTCGGCCAACCAGATCACAACGCTGGAAGGCATCTTGAACGGCACCAGCAATTTCATTGTCAGCCAAATGGACCGCTACGGTTCGGCCTATGACGACGTTGTTCGCAAAGCCCAAGAACTGGGTTACGCCGAGGCTGATCCGACGATGGACGTCGACGGAACCGATGCCGCACAAAAACTGGCGATCTTGGCCCACTTGGCGTTCGGCGCGACGATCCACTGGTCGGACATTCCCCGCACCGGTATCGACGGCTTGGATCCAGCGGATCTGCGGTATTCCAGCGAACTGGGCTATCGAATCAAGCTGGTCGCCACCGCGCATCAGGCCGATGACGGACTGGAACTGTCCGTCGCACCGACGCTGGTTCCTTTGGGGACACCGTTGGCCGAGGTCCGTGATGCGTTCAATGCGATCCGCGTCGTCGGCGATGCCGTCGGCCCGGTTTTCTATCACGGCTTGGGGGCCGGCCAGATGCCCACTGCTTCGGCCGTCGTCGCGGACTTGATCGATACCGCCGTGGGCCGAACCAAAATCACGTTCCAAACGCTGGCCTATTTCACGTCCGATCACCCGGCCCGCACCAAGCAACGTGACACCGACCGCCTGGCCGGCCGTTATTACTTGCGTCTCAGCGTGGGGAACCACCCCGGCGCGTTGGCAAAGATTGCCGACGTTTTGGCCCAGCACAAGATTTCAATCAGCTCGGTGATCCAGCACGAAAATCAGCCTGACCAAGCCGGTCAGCAACAAACCGACCCGGTGCCGCTGGTAATCATGACACACGAAGCCGGCGAAGGTGCCGCCCGGCGTGCGACCGAGCAGATCGAAGGCTTGTCGATCGTCCAGGGTCCGGTCGTGCGGCTGCGCGTCAAAGCGTGACGAATATTGCGGCCGAATTGCTGCGGAGCCGCGACAGAATTTTGCGATCGGTCGTCGCGCCGGCAATTTGAGGGCTAGGTTCAAGTAAAGTTGCCGATCGTGCACCCCTGCGACAGGGTCCATTCTGACATGGGTCCCTGTGCAATGGCGGTGCACAATCGTTGCAACCGGAACCACCTGACCCGGCGAAGCAGCAGTGATCCAAGTCCAGCACCTGACCAAGACCTACGAAGATTTGCATCGCGGCAGATTTGTCGCGGTCGATCGGATCAGCTTCACCGTCCGCCCCGGCGAAATCTTTGGTCTGTTGGGCCCCAACGGTGCCGGCAAGACGACGGTTCTGCGAATCCTAAGCACGGTTCTGTCGCCCACCTCCGGAATCGCCACGGTCGACGGGTTCAATGTCGAAAGCGACGCGGCAGAAGTCCGTCGTCGCATCGGATTCGTCAGCAACAACACGGCCATCTATGAACGGATGACGGCGTGGGAATTGGTCGAATACTTTGGCCGTTTACACGGCATGGCCAATGACCAACTGTTGCACCGGATGGAAAATCTGTTTGATCGTTTGCGGATGAACGATTTCCGCAACGTCCCGGGCAGCAAAATGTCCACGGGCATGCGTCAAAAGGTTTCGATCGCTCGGGCCATGATTCACGACCCGCCCGTATTGGTCTTTGACGAAGCAACGCTGGGTTTGGACGTGCTGGTCGCACGGAACTTGCTGTCCGTCATTCGTTCGCTGCGGGATGCGGGCAAATGCTTGATCTTTTCGACGCACATCATGAGCGAAGTCGAACGTCTGTGTGATCGCATCGCCATCATGCACCGCGGGCGAATCCTGGACAGCGGATCATTGGCCGAATTGACCCAACGTCATCGCGAGGATGACTTCGAAGAATTGTTCTTTGGCCTGCTCAGTCGCCACGAAAACTCGGATGCCGAACTGGCCGAAGGAATCGCATCATGAAGACGGCCGCCGCGATCAAACGACGTCTGGCCATGATGGCGGACAGCCCACGCATCGGCGCGATTGCGTTGATCTATGCGCGAGAGATGCGTGACCAACTTCGCGATCGACGAACGTTGTTCACCATCGCAGTGCTGCCGATCTTGCTGTACCCACTGGTCGGCATGCTGCTGTTGCAAATCGCCCAGTTCACACGACAGCATCCGACCACGGTTTGTGTGATTGGTCGTGATCACCTGGACGGGTTGCCACCGCTATTAAGCGGCGAAGACGCGTTTGCCGAAAACTTGATCGATGAATCGGCCAAGATGGAAATGTCGTCCTACTTGTGGGACGAGATGGCTTTGGCCCCCGGACACGAATATTTTGAAGGCACCGAAACGCCGGAAAAACAGGCCCGCCGACTGGACGCGTTGACCACCAACTTGGTCCGCAGCGGACGATTCGATGTCGTCCTGCAATTCCCGCCCGGCTTCGCGAAAAGCACCGACGGCGACGCGAACGAGGCAAGCGACGCCGACGCACTGAAGCTGATGTACAACGTCGGCTCGGATCAATCCATGGTGGCCAAGGATCGCGTCATCGGGATCTTGAATCGTTGGCGTGGCGATTGGGTCCGTGATCGATTGGAATCCTCGGGAATCGATCTTCAGCAACTGGAACCCTTCCAAGTCAACAGTGTCGACATCGCGCCGGAACAGACACGCGAGGCAGCGTTCTGGAGCAAGCTGTTGCCGTTTGTGATGCTGGTCTGGGCGATGACCGGCGCGTTTTATCCGGCGATCGATTTGGTCGCCGGTGAAAAGGAACGCGGTACCCTGGAAACCCTGCTTTGCAGCCCCGCGCTGCGCAGCGAAATCGTCTGGGGCAAACTGGGCGCGGTCATGACGTTCAGCATGATGACCGCGATCCTGAACGCCGGCAGCATGCTGGTCACCAGTTCCTTCGTCTTTAAACAAATCGGTGTCGGCCCGGACGGCGTTTCCAACATGGGTGCGCCGCCACTGGGACCGATGATGTGGCTGTTGGTCGCCTTGGTGCCGCTGTCCGCGTTATTCAGCGCTCTGGCGTTGGCCGTTGCCGCGATGGCACGCAGCAGCAAAGAAGGCCAGTATTACCTGATGCCGTTGATGATGGTCACGTTGCCATTGGTCTTGTTGCCGATGTTGCCCGGCACAACGCTTTCACCGGGAACCAGCGTGATTCCGGTGACGGGCATGTTCTTGTTGGTCCGTGCGTTGGTCGAAGGCCAGTATTACCTAGCGTTGGCACACCTGCCGATCGTGGCCACGGTCACCGGCGGATGTTTGTTGATGGCCACCCGTTGGGCACGACGACAATTCGAAAGCGAATCGGTCTTGTTTGGTGACGGCGATCAGTGGGAACTGGGCATGTGGGTTCGCCACCTGTGGCGTGACCGACAAACCGCCGCGACGGTATCGCAGGCGTTTGCTTGCGGCGCGATCATCCTGGTCGCTTTGTTCTTCGGCAAGCTGGCCGTTACCGAAATGCCACAACACTTCGGCGGCATCGCACAACTGATTCTGATGCCACAGATCGGCATGATCTTGGCTCCCACGCTGCTGATGGCAACGATGATGACGACGTCGTTGCGGACCAGTTTGCGATTACGGATGCCACACTGGACGGCGCTGCCGATGGCGGTGTTGATCGGTTTGACGTTGCACCCGACGTACGTCTTTTTGGCCCAGTGGATCAGTCAGATGTACCCGATCAGCGAACAAGCCGCAGCGGCGATGAAACCGTTCACCGATCAGATCAGTTCCGCACCTTGGTTGACCATCGTGTTTCTGATGGCGTTGGTCCCGGCGATCTGTGAAGAACTGGCGTTCCGCGGCTTTATCTTTGGCGGACTCCTGCGCGGTAACGGACGCGTCCGCGCCGTCGTGGTGTCGGCCATCATGTTTGGTGTGTCCCACGGCGTGCTGCAACAATCCATCGCCGCGACCTGCATGGGCTTGCTGCTGGGTTGGGTCGCATTAAGAACCGGCAGTGTGTTGCCCGGCATCCTGATTCACTTTACCAACAACGCGATGTCGGTTTCCTTGGAGCGTCTGGTTCAACTGGACAACCCGGCAACCAATTTGCTGCTGCGTTCGACACCGGCGGGCCCGGAATACCATCCGCTGTGGTTGGTCACCAGCATGGCGATTGCGATTTCTTGTTTGCTGTACCTGAACATGCTGCGACCCGCCGTCGACGAACAGGCGGCCGATCGCGTGTTGGGCAGCAACGACTTGGCCGACCCCACCGCGGCGCTGGTGCCGGCATCCTGAACGGGTTGTCGCATTGTCGCGAAACATTGGCGGTTCCTTGGAATCACCGCCGGGCGGCGAACCGAGACTGCTGGCTACGCACGGGCAACGGCGCGCGGTAAACTGCGGCAATTCATCCCGCATTGTTTCCCGCCTATCGGTCGCCACATAGCCCATGACAGATCCTGCCGCCAACGCCAGCATCGACCACGTCCTGATCGAAGACCGCCTGTTCCCACCGCCCGCGGAATTCACCGCTGACGCGATCATCCGCAGTGAACAGCAGTACCAGGACATGTACCAGCGGGCCAAGGATGATCCGGAAGCCTTTTGGCGTGAAGAAGCCAACGAACATCTGCACTGGTTCGAACCGTTTGGCGACGTGTTGCAGTGGGACGCGCCTCACGCGAAGTGGTTCGTCGGCGGCAAGACCAACGCCAGCTATAACTGCTTGGACGCGCACGTTGCCGCGGGTCGTGGCGATCGCACGGCGATCATCTGGGAAGGCGAACCGGGCGACACCCGCACGTTGACCTATCGCCAGTTGTTGTCCGAGGTTTGTAAGGCGGCCGCGGCGCTGAAGGAACTTGGTGTCCAACAGGGCGACGTCGTCAGCATCTACATGCCCATGACGCCGGAATTGGCGATCACGATGCTGGCCTGTGCACGAATCGGTGCCATCCACAGTGTGATCTTTGCCGGCTTCAGCGCCGAATCGATCGCCGATCGTAACAACGACGCCAGTGCCAAGTTGATGGTGACCTCCGACGGCCTGCATCGCCGCGGCAAGGTTTTGGAGCTGAAGAAAACCGTCGACGAAGCGCTCGCCAAATCACCGACCGTTCAAAAGTGTTTGGTGCTGCGTCGCACCGGCCAAGACGACGTTCCGATGACCGAGGGCCGCGACGTTTGGTGGCACGATATCGTCGACGGCCAGTCCGACGATTTGCCCGCCGAACCTCTGGATAGCGAAACCACCCTGTTCATCCTTTACACGTCCGGCAGCACCGGGAAACCGAAAGGCATTCGGCACACCACCGCCGGTTACAACTTGTGGGCCAAGCGAACGTTCCAGTGGGTGTTCGACCATCACGATGATGACATCTATTGGTGCACCGCCGATTGTGGCTGGATCACCGGACACAGCTATATCGTGTACGGTCCGTTGGCCGCCGGCGCGACGTGCTTGATGTACGAAGGTGCGCCGAACTATCCGGCCGAAGATCGATTTTGGGAACTGGTCGAAAAGTACCAAGTCACAATTCTTTACACCGCGCCGACCGCCATTCGTGCCTTCATCAAATGGGGCGATCAACACGTCGACAAACACGACCTGTCGTCGCTGCGTTTGTTGGGCAGCGTCGGCGAAGGCATCAACCCCGAAGCCTGGATGTGGTACCACCGCAAGATCGGCAACGAAAAATGTCCGATCGTCGACACGTGGTGGCAGACGGAGACCGGCGGCATCATGATGAGTCCGTTGCCCGGAATCACCGCCACCAAGCCGGGATCATGCACCCGCCCCCTGCCCGGTGTCGTTCCGGTCATCGTCGATGAAGCCGGCAATGATGTCGACGCCGAACACGGCGGCATGCTGTTGATGGGCCAGCCTTGGCCGGGCATGCTTCGCGGCATCTGGGGTGACGAAGATCGCTTTGTCGACCAGTACTGGTCGGCGGTCCCCGGAAAATACCTGACCGGCGACAACGCACGCAAAGACGGCGACGGTTATTACTGGATCATGGGCCGCATCGACGACGTGATCAACGTTTCCGGTCACCGGCTTAGCACGATCGAAGTCGAAAGTGCATTGGTCAGCCACGACGCGGTTTGCGAAGCCGCCGTGGTCGGACGTCCCGACGACTTGAAAGGCCAGGCAATCGCCGCCTTTGTCACCGTCGCCGATGTCGAACCGAACGAAGAATTGCGCAACGAACTTCGCCAACACGTTCGCAAACAAATTGGTGCTCTGGCCCAGCCCGATGACATCCGGTTCACCGCGACGCTGCCCAAGACCCGCAGCGGGAAAATCATGCGACGCTTGTTACGTGACGTCGCATCGGGCCGGGAAGTCGTCGGCGACACCAGCACGCTGGAAGACCTGTCGGCACTGGCCAAGCTTCGTGAAGAAGACTAATTCGCCGCGTGAGCCTTTCGGTCCGGCGGCACTAAGACTTGCCGGCCCCGGAGTTTAAATACCGATCCATCGGTATCGGCGGATAGCCGTCATAAAAACGGCGGATCCATTGTGACGTCGACGGACCATCACCCTGCGGTTCCCAGCCCAAACGCCGGAGCACCGGTGCGGTGATCGAGGCATTGGAAACGTGGGCGACGATCACCATCGCACCACGTGAACGTGCGACCCAGTTCAAAACGTGGCCTGCCCCCAGCACGGTCGACAACTTCGCCCCACGTCCGGACAACACATAGTCCAGCGTCAACACGCCCGACATGCCGCGTGGGGAATGAAAGTCCAGGTGACAAACGTCGCCATCCGGCCGCGCGAATTTGGCCTGCCACCAAACTTGGGCAACCGATACAGGGATCCAACCGTTTCGACGGGCGATGTGTTCCAGTCGTCCACAGCGCATCACGATTCGCCCGGCACGCCAGCGACGGATCAGCGACTCGTCGGCAATCGGATCAGTTGTTACTCTGTTCATCCTTATTCCGGCACCACCCACGCGGGCGCCCACGGGGCGTGAGTTTCGGACGACCGGATGGGTCACCCAAAACCGCCGCAACGCGTCGATCGAACACTGATTCATTCCGCCAACCAAGGACGATGCCGGCATGTCGGTCCCTGAAACCAACACGGCTGAATCATCAGTGCGTCCGAAGCGTCGTCCGGTTTGGCGACGCATCACCGCCGTGGTCCTTGTTTCCTATGTTGTTGTCCTGACCGCGATGTTAATGCTGGAATCTTATCTTGTTTTTCCTGGTGCCAGTAAGCCCAACGATCTGAAAGACTGGCAGTCATCGCCCAGCACCGCCACGCCGTTTGATTATCCATCGACCGACGACGTGACAATCACCGGCCAGTTAGTCCGTCACGACGGCGGTGGATACATCATCTATTTTCATGGCAACGGCAACAAAGCCATTTGGAATCGGGGATTCATCCAGCGGCTGTCCGACGCAACCTCTTGCACCGTATTGGCCGCCGAGTATCGCGGCTACAACGAAGACGGTCATCGGCCCAGTGAACGAAAGCTGGTCGATGATTCGCTGGCCGCGGTCGATGCGATGTGCGACGAATTCAACATCGCGCCCGATGACATCATCGTTTATGGATCGTCACTCGGCGGCGGTTGCGCCGCGGCGGTGGCCCAGCATCGCCCGGTCGCCGGCGTCATTCTGGAACGATCGTTCGATCGCTTGGTCGATGTTGCTGCCGGCATGTATCCGTTTTTGCCGGTCCGTTGGCTGATGAAAACACGCTTTGATTCGGTGGAACGTCTGAAGGACTTTGACGGCCCGATCCTACAGCTTCACGGTGACAACGACGGCATCGTTCCGATCAAACACGCTCGCAACTTGGAATCAGAATTGACCACCACGCGGCGGCACTTCATCGAAATCAAAGATTGGGACCACAACGACCCCGTCGATGACAACTTGTTGCACCGGATCGCCCTTTGGATCCAAAGCACACGTCAATCGTCGCGTCATCGCTAACAACAACCCAATGCAGAATCATCGCATCTTGAAAGACGCCAACTGATCATGCATTCAGCCGCTCGGATGCCGACACGCGTCCGGTACAGGCGGGGCGGACGCGTATCGGCAATCAAACCGGTGCCAAAGCAGGGGGGGAAAAGAAGTTGGAACACGGTTTAAGGCGAGCAGAAATTAACGAAACGACAATACCGCGATGATGAACACGACCAGGTTAGGGAGGGCAGTTGGTCGCGAGCGTCTCGGATGTGGGGAAGCAGGGGAAACCGATGCGGCATCGTCGTCCCGTCACAGTTATTCTTGGCGACGTTTTGCCACAGGTGTCACCAAATGGATTCAAAACTTGCGGTACCCCACAACCACCATGCAATGTTGTCAGATTTGACGATTACGCAGCCCAACTTCACCTACTGCAGGCCCGAGCGTACACCCAATCGGGCGAGCCCACCTTTTAACATCCTCAGAATCGTTAAAACTGTGCGCCGGTGCGTGGACGACCGCAGACACGATTGCGTGATTCCAGTTCACAACACGAATCAGGAAACACCGAAACGTTCGATCGGTAAAGGTTTTTGAAAATGCAAAGCGAACAGGTCAGTATCCATCGCCCTCGCATCGGCGTGTTGACCTCCGGCGGCGACTGCCCGGGGCTGAACGCGGTACTACGTGCGGTCGCCAAGACGGCGTATTGGCAGGGTTATGAAGTCTTCGGGTTCGAAGACGGCTTCGAGGGGCTGATCGATCCGATCCGCTATCGCAAGCTGACGCCACAGAACACCCAAGGCATCTTGACCATGGGTGGAACGATTCTGGGCAGCACCAATCGTGGTCGCTTTGCCGCCCGTGTCGGCGTTTCCGGCCGTGCCGAGATTGCTCCGGAATTGATCAAGAAAGTCAGTGCCACGTTTGACGAATTGAAACTGGAAGGCCTGATCTGTGTCGGCGGCGATGGATCGTTATCGACCGCCCTGCAGTTTCATGAAGCCGGTTTGCCGGTCGTGGGCGTCCCCAAAACGATCGACAACGATTTGTCATCCACCGCGTACACGTTCGGCTTCAACAGCGCCGTGCTGTGTTGCGCCGATGCGTTGGACCGTTTGCATACGACGGCGGCCAGCCACCGACGCGTGTTGGTCATGGAAGTCATGGGACGTCACACCGGCTGGATCGCCTTGCATGGTGGCATCGCCGGTGGTGCGGACGTAATCCTGTTGCCCGAGATCCCCTGGGAATACGACAACATCCTGGCCAAGATCGACGAACGCAAGCAATTGGGAAAAGAATTCACTTTGGTGGTCGTTGCCGAAGGGGCCAATTTGCCCGACGGATCAATGGTCGCATCGGGTGAATCCAGCGGCAACCTACAGACTCGGCTCGGCGGCATCGGCCACGTGGTCACCGACGAACTCAGTCGGCGCATCGAACAAGAAGTCCGCTGTGTTGTCTTGGGTCACCTGCAACGGGGTGGCGGCCCGACGACGTTCGATCGCGTTTTGGCGACGATGTTCGGGACGCACGCGGTTCGCTTGGTGTTGCAGAAAAAATTCGGCCAGATGGTCAGCTTTGACCCGCCCGACATTGTCAGCGTTCCGATCGCCGATGCGGTGGACTCGATTCGCACCGTCGATCCGAACGGATCGGCCGTCATGTCGGCTCGCGCGCTCGGGATCAATTTCGGGGACACGCCCGGATACCAAAACCCGTTCCCGATTCCCGAATAGAAAAGCACCGGCAACCAGGTCGAAAGCGATCGCGATGTGGCCGGCGCATAAAAAAAGACGGCGAGTCAACGCGTTGGACACGTGGACTCGCCGCCTTCACCAAAAATCGCAAAGTTACTGTCGTTCACATCGTCACATCACCCACCGTGACGTTGCAGCGACAGCCCCTTTCGGTTGCGAAGCGTCGGGTCCTCCACATGGTTGACCCTCGCCAGCAAGATAGTCATTCGGCCATGTGTACCGACTGTCGGGATCGTAACTTTCATCCAACGTCGATTCTGTTGACGCTTCGTCGACCGGTACCGACTGTGACGATTGTGCGGGCGAAACAAGTTTTACTGCATGTCACAGCGATGACACCGTGACACGGACTGGTTTCAGTTTTCATCCGCATCGAAGCACAAAAGTTGATCACCGGCGCGAATCAGCAACCGTCCATCTGCGATCGCAGGTGTCGCGCCCACGGGCAACCCCAACTCTTTGACCGAAAGCACCGACATTTCCTGATCCGCCGACATCACCGTGGCGACACCGTCCAAGCTGATCACCAACCAGCGATCACCGGCCAGGATCGGCGAAGCACCATAATTGCCACCCAAACGTTGTCGTTTTTGTGTCTTTCCTGTCTTGGCGTCGATACAGCTAGCGATGCCACGATCGTCGACGGCAAAGATCAAGCCGTTGGAAATCACCGATGTCGGAACATAAGGTGCACCGCTGGTGACGCGATACACTTCCCTGGCTTCGGTGTCCGATCCCGTGTTGCCCGATTCGAGTGACGGTAATTCGACCGCAACCAACTGGTTCCCGCCGCCACCGCTGCCGCAGGTACCAATCGCCAGATTGCCGAACAACAAGGGGGAACTGCAGCAACGTTTGTCAAAAACATCGCTGTCGAACAACAATCGTCCGTCGGACGGATCCAGCCCAAAGATGCCGTTACCCGTATTGGCTGCAACCAACATCGTCGGACGTCCGTTGTCGTCACGTACGATCGCCGGAACGCCATAACTGGTGCGAGTCGACGCAAGCTCGGTTTCCCAACGTGTTTCGCCGGTCGCTCGGTCGACACTGATCATTCGACTTTGACCAGGTTGATCGCCAGGTTTCAACTGTTCCGCTTGTTGCGAATAAAACAACACGACTTGATCGCCGACGACCAACGGGCTGGTCCCAAATCCGTGTTGACTTTGCCAACGTCCGAAATCTCGCGTCCAAACTTCTTGTCCGTCATATCCGGTGGCGATCAACCACGTGTGACGTCCGTCGCTGTAAGCCCAGTAAAGATGGTCGTCGTCGGCCGCCGGAGTGGCCGATGCCAACGTGTTTCTCAGGTGCAAGTGATAGACTTGTTGTGGCTTCTGCACCGACCATACCAATTCGCCGTCGCTAAGGTTTCGACAATCCAGCGAAATCATCGCGGCCTGCGGATCGCTGCGAAGCAGATAGATTCGGTCATTGACCACGATCGGCGATCCGACATCGCGGGACCCCAGCGTTTGGGTCCAGATCGGTTTCGTCGATTCACCCAACAATGGCAGTTGACCTTCGGGGGCGATCCCCCGCGCATCGGGGCCATGAAACCCCGGCCAAGAATCGGCAAACACAGGCGATGTGGCCAACAGTCCGACGGCAAACACTGCCCAAACGTGGCAACAGAATTTAACGGTCATACCAAAGGTTCCGGTGGAATGGTCGATGAAGTTTGCGATAGGTGAACAAGCGACTCGGCCGGTGTATTTCGCGTGATGCGTCCCACCGGGGTGACCTAGCTTACCATTGCCCCGGCCCGATTTGTGTGCCTGATGCTGTCCATCTTGACCGGCAAAACGATCGTTTCCCGGGCACTGGTTCCTCGGCCCGAACGACTGCAATCGCCAACCGTCTGCCCCAATCGATTTTACGATGCCCGCGTCTTCCACCACGCCCACGTTTTCGACGCCAGCCGATTTCATCCTGCCGTTTCCCAACCGATCGGACGCCGACAAAATTCAAGGAAAGCTGTCCGCTTGCTGGTGCGATCACTTCGACGGCTTGATGCACGATCGTGACGCTTGGGACCGCATGACTAACGGAACCCCGTTCGGTCAAACCTTGTGGCTGGCACCCTGGTGGGACCACTTGGCAGACAAACGTCATTGCCGGACGCTGGTCGTCCGTGATGAAGCCAGGAAACTGTTCGGCGCTTTACCGCTGTATCATGACGACGCGACGCCCCATTCGCTTCACAACATGGCCGACGGCAAAACGTGCACCGACCACGTCTCCGTCCTGGCCGCCCCCGATCACACTGATGACGTGATCGATACCATGGCTGGTTTCCTGGCCGGCACGGCAATGGAACCTTCATCGCGATGGAATTCGATCCAAATCGACGGTGTCGTCGAAGGCGATCCACGAATGGAATCTTTGCTATGTGCGTTGGCCCGACGCGGCGTGTCGGTGCATCGCGAATCAAGAATGAGCACTTGGTTTGTCCCCTGTGCCGAATCATTCGACGAATACCTGAAGAAGTTTTCACGCAAGCACCGTCACCATCACCGCAAATTGTTGCGTGACTTTGACCAAAGCGAAACGTTGCACGCGCGATTCGCCCAGAACATTGACGACGTGCGTTCGATCTTGGGCGACCTGATTCAATTGCATCAAGACCGCTGGGTCGCGGCAGGTTTCCCCGGAAGCTTTGCCGATGATGCGTCGCGACGTTTCATTCATCGCGTGGCCGAATTGGCGCTGCACCAAGACCGATTGTCACTGTTGGCGTTGTGTTTGGATGACCAAACCATTGCCGCATCGCTTTCGCTGATCGGCGACGACGATAGAGCGTACTGTTACTGCACCGGCGCGGATCTGAACCTGTCCAAGGTCCAGCCCGGTAAGACGCTGAACATGTTCATGCTGCGTCATGCCCACCAGCAAGGTCACCAGGGCGTGGATTTCATGCGTGGCGATGAACAATACAAATCGCGGTTGCACGGCCAACCGCGTCGCGTGATGGACGTCCGCTTGGAAGCCCCAGGATTGGCCGGTCGCTGGCGACACGTTTCACGCTTGGCACAGACCACGGTGAAGCAGACCATTCGCAAAACACTGAAGCGGCCGACGGTCGACGTCATCCCGCTGGCCGACTAAGACGTTCGCAAAATACCGTCGTCGGCGATCCGGCGCAGGTATTGGCCGTACTGGCTGGATGCGAAGCGATCGGCCTGGCTTCGCAGTTTCGCGGCATCGATCCAGCCTTGTCGAAACGCGATTTCTTCTAAGCAAGCGATCTTCAGCCCCGTGCGATGTTCGATCGTGGCCACGAAGCTGCCCGCTTCTCGCAAGCTGTCGTGCGTGCCCATGTCCAACCACGCCGTCCCACGGCCAATGGGTTCGACCGCCAAGTTTCCCATTTGCAGATATCGGCGGTTCAGATCCGTGATTTCCAATTCATCGCGCGGTGATGGCTGTAGCTGCCCCGCCAATTCGCTGACCCGGTCGTCGTAAAAATAGATCCCGGGGACGGCAAAGTCCGATTCGGGTCGATCCGGTTTTTCGCTTAACGAAACCGCGTTGCCCGATTCGTCGAAACGTACGACACCATAGCGGGCCGGATCTTGGACGCGATAAGCGAACACCGATGCACCACGACAGCGTTGCATCGCCGATTGCAAATGGCCCACCAGACCATCGCCGTAAAACAGGTTGTCTCCCAAAATCAGACAACAACGATGGCCGGCCACAAAATCCGATGCGATCAGCAACGATTGGGCAATCCCGTCGGCCACCGGTTGGACGGCGTAATCGATACGAATTCCGTATGCCGATCCGTCACCCAACAGACGCTGGAACAGCGTGCGTTGTTCCGGTTTACAGATCAACAACACATCGCGGATCCCCGCCAACATCAATGTCGACAGCGGATAAAAAATCATCGGCTTGTCGTGGATCGGCATCAGTTGCTTACTGACCGCGACCGTCAGTGGTGCCAGCCGAGTCCCATCGCCGCCGGCCAACAACACGCCTTTCCAAGTAGACGAATCGTCCAGCCCAGACCTTGAATCGGAACAAGCATTGGGCTGCCCGCCCGAATGTTGGCTGCCCGAGTGTTGACTGCCCGAGCGTTGGCGGCCCAATGATTCGGGCTGATCCGGCCCGCTGACGTGCTTTGGCCCGTTCATAAGTCAATCTGATCCGGCCGAAACTCGCGTCCGTCCAAAAATTCGGCCCCGTGGACTTGCCACCAGACGTCCGCATTCTCGCTCGTCCACGGATAATAGACTCGCAATCGATCGATTGCTTCGGCCAAATCACTGACCGACTGGAAGCGACGTTCCAACGATTTCGACATGCTGCGTTCGACCAGTTCACGCAGCTCCGGCGGCACCGATTCGCCACGATGCGTACTCATGCGAATCGGCTTCTCGTTCAAGATCAATGCGAACATCGATTCGGGGTCGCATTCCGCATACGGCGGATGCGCTGACAACAAGAAATAGGCGATGCAGCCGATCGCATAAATATCCGATCGTGGGTCGGCTGATTCGGGAGACCGAAAGCGTTCGGGGGCCATGTACATCGGTGTGCCCGACCAGATCGTTTCGGATGTATTGAACACGTCGCCGGTGGGGTCGACCGGCTTGGCCAAACCGAAATCAAACACCACCGCCCAATCACCGACGGCCGCATCATGCGACAAGATCACGTTTTGAGGTTTCAAGTCACGGTGCAACAAACCTTTGCCGTGCGCTTCGCCGATCGCGTCACAGATTTGCCGCAGGATGAATAGCGTGCGGCCGAACGATTGGTGGCCGCTGCGGGCGACGACTTCGTACAACGTCAGCCCCTCCAGAAACTCCATCACACAGTACGCTTCGCCGTCCGGACTGCTGCCGTAATCGTAAATCTTCACACAGTGCGGACTGGACAATGTCGCGGCCAAACGGGCCTCGCGATCGAAACGCTGTTGATCTTCACGACTGCGGCGATCGCCTCGCAAAACCTTCAGCGCCGTGTCGCGGCCCAACTGTCGATGTCTTGCCCGATAAACAACGCCCATGCCACCGCTGCCCAATTCGCCCAAGATCTCGTAGCGACTTAGCGGGTGCAGCACGGCTTCGTTCAATGCCGACCGGCGTGCGATCAAACTTGCGGTGACCAACGCGGCGACCGTCAACAGTCCGCCCAGCGACAAGAAGCCGAATCGTACGATCCCCGCCGCGGCGAACGCTTTGTCCGCCGGTTCTTCCACCAAGATCGCCATTTGCCATCGCGGCATCCAACGCCACGCACCGATCACGTGATGCCCGGCATAGTTTTCATAAGGCGTCATTCGCATACCGGTGCGTCCCTTGGACGCTCGGGCCGCGGCATAGGTCAGCGGTTCGACCATTCGGGAAAATGGATCATCGTCATCGGCCCGCAAGATCTCGCTGACACGCATCACCGCACTGATTCCGTCGGGATCCACTTTCAGATCACCGCGTCGCGCCGCGGCCACCGCATAGGGGCTTTCCGAAACCATGATGCCGTCACGATTGACCGCGTACACATCCGTCCCGCTGACCCGCGCGGTTTCGCTGAAGACTTGGTTGAAGTCGTCAAACATTTCAAAACCGCGAACCAGCAATGCCGCAATGATCTTTCCGTTGTCATCGCGGACCGGCACGATCGGTGCCATCACAGGTCGGTCGGTTTCGGGCACAAAGCCCTCGGTGGATTCCACCATCCGTTCGGGGCCATAAATGATCGACTGGCCGCGAAACACTCGGGCCAGCCCATTGGCCTGGTCTTGAACGATCGGATTGCCCACGTCGGCGCGATCGGGCAACCAGCTGGACAACGTCGTCCCGGTGCGGTCCCAAATCACGAACTTGATATCGTCGCGACCGGACAGATATTGCAGTTGCTGCATGATCGTGTCGGTCTCCGGTGCAGACCTTAGTGCATCCACCGGATCGTCACCGCGGGCGATCCCAACCAGCTTGACCACACATGCGCGAACTTCTTCCGCACGAGCCCACGATTCGACCAATTGAACACGGTTGTCCAGAAACCGCGCCGATGATCGCAACAGGCCGTCGGCCAAGCCCTCGAGATCGTTTTGGACTTCTTGTCGCAATAGCGATGCGACGTTGCGATACGTCAGCCAGCCGACCAAACATGTCGGGATGATCAACGCCAGCAACAACCACCAGGAATTGCGACGTCGGGCTTTGCGCGTCTGGTGAACCCACAACACCGTATTGGGCGGCGGCATTGTCCCGCCACCGCTGCCACGTTTGGTCCGGCGTCCTGATCCATAGCGCGGAACCGCTTGGGTACGCTGGGCTCCGACCCGAGTGATCTGTCCACGATCTGTATCGCTGCTGCCGGTTCGCGTCTTTGGCTTGCCGCCGGCAACCTTGGCGGGCCCTCGTTTGGTCCCCTGGTCGTCGCTTTGCGGCAAAGACGGGGTGGGAAACGATGGCGTCGATTCGGCATCCCCCCCCGCCGCGGCCAACGACTGACTTAGGTCAATGCTTCGTTCACCCTCGGCACGAGCCGAATCGATGTCGTGTTCGGCCAACAACGACATGACTTCCTGGACCAACGAATCATCATCGCCACAGTTCGACCGAACCCAGGCTTCTTGTTGGTCGGGCGGCAATTCGTCGGCCGCCAAAAACAGGTCGCGGACCCGAGCGTAACGATCGGCATCCATCAGGCATCGACTGGCGGGGTATCTTCCGTCGACGATCCGGCGGCATCCGCTTCATCTTCGGGCAAGCCTTGGCGAAGTTCACGGCGCATCCAAGCCCGTGCCATGGCCCATTCCTTTTCGATCGTGCGAAGCCCCAAATTCACTTCGGCAGCAATCTCACGCATCGTCAGCCCGCCAAAGAATCGCAGTTCGACGATCTTCGCCTGGCGCGGGTTCAACTTTTCCAGCGTCTGTAACAAATCATCCAGCGCCATCACGTCGTCATCGCGATGCAAATGAAACGTGACTTCGTCGGTCAACTCGCGGCGTTGCCAATTGCCACCGCGTTTGTTCGCCCGAGTCTTTCGTGCGTGATCGACCAAGATGCGCCGCATGACGGTGGCGCCGATGGCAAAAAAATGCGTCTTTCCCTGCCAATTGACCCGCGACTGGTCCACCATGCGAACATATGCCTGGTGCACCAGCGATGATGAACTCAGACGATCACGCGCCGGTTCGTTACGCAGAAACTTTCCCGCCAGCCGACGCAAGTCGTCGTACATCAGCGAAAACAGACGATCAGTCTCGCTGCTCTCGCCCTCGCTGCTACGCGCCAATACGTCGGTGATCGAATCCATCGCCTTTGTTCTTCTCTGCCAGTAACCATCAGGTCAATTTGACGACGCCCAGGACGAACCGCTCGGATTTTCAGCGCGAAACCAATTCGCTACCGGGTCACGTCAGTATCAAAGACGGTCGGCAATCCATTTGCTCAACCATTTTTTGATCAACTTCAATATAGATTAACAACTGACAAACGATCCTGGACGGCGTAAACGCGTCCAAACCGAAATTTAACCGCAATCGTATGACGATTCTCTGGCGTGACAGAATGTCGCTGCCGGGTTCCTTTCCCGCCACCAAAGTCGTCACCAGTTGTCCGATTCTCACACCGAGCTTCGGATCCGCGACGCGGCCGCCGACGCGATCCCGATTGTGCTAAAGTGGATGTCGACGATATCGTCCACTTCGGGGGCATAGCCGCCCGCCATCGCAATCGCCAAAGGGATCGATCGGTCTGCACACCAATCGATCACCGTCTGGTCACGCACCGACAAATCGTGCTTGGTCAGCGAAAGCCGGCCCAGTCGATCGCCCTCGAACGGATCCGCACCGGCCAGATAGATGGCCAGGTCGTAAGGCCCGTGATTTGCCACCGCATTCAAAGCATCGACCAGCGTTCGACAGTATTCAGGTCCCCTGGTCCCATCGGGCAAGTCGATGTCCAGATGACTGGGCATCTTTCTTAACGGGAAATTTTTGACACCGTGAATCGACAACGTGAAAACGTCGTCGCGGCTGCCCAACAGACTGGCGGTCCCATTGCCCTGATGCACGTCCAAGTCGATGACGGCGGCACGACCGATTCTGCCTTCGGTTTGCAGGACCCGAATCGCAACGGCCGCGTCGTTGAAAACGCAATAACCTTCGCCCGCGTCGGCAAAGGCGTGATGCGTGCCTCCGGCCAGGTTGGCGGCGATTCCGTCCTCCATCGCCGCCCGCGCTGCGGCAAGGGTCGCTCCGGTGCTTCGCCTGGATCGCTCGACCATCTTCGGCGACCAAGGAAATCCGATTCGCCGAATTTCTGCGGGCGTCAAACTGCCCTCGCAAACGGCACGCACATAGCGAGGCGTGTGACACAGCAATAGCTGTGAGTCGGTGGCCGCCGGCGGCACAATCAGTGGGTCCTGAATGTGCCGCGAACTCTCAGAAATTCGCCTCCGAAGCCGTCGGTACTTGTCCATCGGAAATCGATGACCATCCGGCAGCGGTAATTCAAAATGATCGGTGTAGTACAGTCGCAAAGCAGAACGTTTCCCTGACAGTCATCCGCGGCCGACACCGGATCGAACCGGTGGGGCTACGTTTTAACATGTCCGGGGAAAGAGGTCCCCCAGTCGCCCAGGATTCCCGCAGCTCAGGCAGCCGACTCAGGCCGCCAGTTCCGCACCGCCACCACCGACACTCTGGGGAGCTCGGTAACGCGTCCAGGCTTCGCGAAGCCGCCGAGTCATCGGTTGCTCGATCCGTGTCGTCACGAGAGTTCCCACGGCAAAGGCAAACAACAACGTGACGCCCAAAGCGACTTGGCTGGGATACCCGCCGTGATTCAATCGATAGATCAGTGCACACCCCAAATTGTTGTGGCACAAATACAATGCGTAGGAAATGGTGCTGACGAACACAAACGGCTTCAAACGCAAGACCGGGATCTTGCCATAGGCCGCCATCGTCACCATCCCGATGATCAACAGAGTGGCCACCGGATTGTGCTTGCCGTGATCGATGCTGTGGAACACGAACATCGCTGCGGTGATCAAGGCAATGTTCTTCCACATCGCGCCCACGCCGGTCTTGATTTGGTACAGCGTGAATCCGATGGCGAACAACGGCACGAAATCAAGCAACAACAGATGTCGAATCGCACTGGCGGCGGCAAACCAGCCCGCTCCCTCGTGGCCCGTCTTCAACCCATCCAACAGCGGACAAACCACCAGCGAAGCAACCAACAAGATGCCCCAACAACGGACATGGTTGCGTAGCGCACCGCTGGTGAACATCGCCACCAACAACAGATAGAACAACATTTCCACCTGCAGCGTCCACATCACCGGATCGATGCACTCGTATCCAAACACCCGCGGGATCAACGTCAGGTTGGCTAAGAACTGTCCCGTCGAAACCGGTGTCGTGTTCAGCGGTGGCAACGTCATCACCGCCAAGTTGCCGACGATCACGATCAAGAACATCGGTACGATTCGGATCAGACGAGCCGCGACGAAATCGGCCGGCTGGCGACGCCGCATCAGCGACATGCTGTTGACGAAACCACTAAGAATAAAAAACATCGCCGTGCCATAGGCGCCGAACGGCCATTGCCACCCCAGCGGCTGGACATAGCCGAACTTC